>JAAYHF010000129.1 GCA_012727485.1 Eubacteriaceae bacterium | reverse complement strand
CTATAACTCCCGCAATTTTGCATAGCTGAGAATGCTCGCTTAATTTTGTGACCCGGTCAGAAGGTTAAACGCTAATGCCTTTTTAAGGGAATTCCGTGAAAAGCAAGTGACAGCCTTATATTTTCTGACCCGGTCATAATGTAAAATATACTCTTTAAGGTTTTAATCGGGTTATGAGTTAAAGTTTTTCTTTCTGACCGGGTCACAAAGTGAACAAAGCTTTCCCGTTCTGACCCGGTCACAAAATGACCTCCGGTCATTTTATGCAACATATTTCGGTGTTTTGACCGAGTCATAAAACTACATTCTTTTGTCATGACCCGGTCATAAAAATTGTTAAAACAGCAAGGCACGAAAACGCAGGGCAAGCACGGCTACAAAAGCCGCAAAGTTAGCGGACGCTATCTTTGCGGCCGGTCGAAGCCATGGATTTAAACCCACTGTAACAATGCGCCCTCACCCCACTATTTCCATAAACCCCAAAGCTGTCATGACCTTAACATGCTGTTCCATGACTTCCCATTCCTCATAACCCGTTTGCAGGGCGATGATCTCCATGATCTCCCCGAGGGTGCGAACGCCGTTCACATAGTAATCGAACTGGCTCATGGGGCCCATCATCGCCTTCATGCCGTATTTTTCGTTATAATCCTTTAATATTTCGTTTTGCTCCTTTGTGAGAAAACCCTCCCAATTCCTGAGTTGGAGCTGGGTGAAATGGGTGCGGCGGGGGATATAGTTGTATTTTTGCATATCCACCGAGGGCTTCCAATGCTTTTCTTCCTCCTTAAAGGGGCCTGCCATAACCTCGGCAATGGCGGTAAGTTTGGCGTTTTGCGCTTCGATAAGTTCCTTGATATGGGGTTTTTGCTCCTCGGTGAAGAATCTGAGGTAATCCTCGTTGGACTGTGCGGCGTAATCGCAGTAGGCCTTGAGCCTTGCATAGAAAACTTCCCGGGTGAATTTGCCCGCTTTATACTGCTTTATATAGCCGTTCACCTTTTCGGTGAAGCGCTCCACTCCCTTTGACATCACTTCGAGCATATCTTCCTCGTCCATATTCGCCATGGCGTAGGAATAGGCGGCCAAGATCGTGGCAGACTTTGAAAGGACATGGGGGTCTATCCTGTCGGGGGTGTCGTCGGAGGTGTGGTAGTACTTATCGGGCCATTGACCCAGCATGAGGGTGGGTATTCCCACCGAGGGGTCCGAAAGCACCTGATGGTCGCTTCCTCCGCTGAAGGGGGCGACGCGGCTGTTGAACATGGGGATCAACTTTTCCCCCGTACCCATATCCGCAATATCCCTTCTCGCTTCTTCCAAAACCGCCGCCGCCAAATCGCAAACGAAGGAGGGGGTGGCCATGGGCAGATCCGTGACGGTCAGCGGGCCGTAACCCTCCACCTGACGGGCTCCCACCATATCCGCATTGAAGCCGCCCATGAATTTTTTGCGACCTTCCTTGATTTTATCCAAATAGGCGTAGGTACCCGTGAATTCCGGAACCAAAAGCAGCCTTATACCCCGCTTTAAGGGGGGCAGTTCGCCGGAGTCGATCAATTCCTTTATGACCTTCAGGGCCTCCATTCCGGCGGAAACACCGGAGGCGTTGTCGTTGGCGGAGTAACGGGGGTGGCAGAGGTGGGCGGTGATGAGAACTTCCTCCTCGGTCTGTCCGGGCAGGAAGGCGTCCACATTCTCTATCGAGCCTTTATAGAGGGAGGAATCGACGAAGCAGGTCACTTGGGCGCATTTTCCCTCGGCGGCTGCCTTTTTGCAGGCGGCTTCCAGCAAATCCCCCTCCCTTGGCGAAAGGGTGAAACCGAAGCCCTTCTTTGAACCCCTGCCCCACCAGAAGGAGGAATAGGTCATGGTATCGAAAAGGTCGTAGCGGGTTCTGACCCCCGGGGTTTCGGCTATGTAGTCGTGGATAATTCCCAGCGCACCTTCCTCGAAGCACCAGGTATACTGGGGCCCCATTCCCCTGACGAATACTATCTTGCCCTTAATGTCGGGCAGTTCGGGGTAATCCTCCCGCCTTGTCCCCTTGCCGAGCATGACTATATCTATGGGTTTGTCGCGGTAGTCGGCGGGAATGGATTTTTGGATAATGGAGATATTATTGCCGACAAAATCGGCTATTCTTCTCTTTTCGGGGTAGACGAGATCGCACCAAGCCTGTTTGCAATCCCATTCGAAGAAGCTGGGGTAGGTGTCGAAAATGACTTCCTCGTCGGCGGGGTAGGACTGTATTTGAGCTTCGATCCCCCAGAGCTTGAGCTTCTCTTTGCAAAATTCGGCCGCCGCCCGAAAGCCGGTGGAAGCCTGAATGCGGTGGAAGCGGGCGACATCGTTGACATTTTGCAGAAGTCGCTTTTTACTCACCTTTTCCATGATAAGAGCCGTGTATTTTTCCAACATGATAAAGCCTCCTTGAAATTTAATTGTTTTATTATAAAACACTTTTTTGGGGTTTTGAATTGGTTTTCGGAAAAATAAAAGGAAATGGGGGTGGGAGGGGAGTGATATAGTAACTTTGAATGGGGAGGAGGTTGCGGGGGTGGGTTTGTGCGGGATTGCTCTTGCTTCTTTCGGGTTGATCTGTTTTTGAGGGTGGGGTTGTTTTGTTATTTTATTTTTGGTTGTTATAAGGAAAATGTTCTTATTATGTGTGGATTGCAGTTGTTGTTTTGACACGGTTGTAATGGTAAAAATATCGGTATATATGCTTTCTTGTATTTTCACTGTCTGCCCTATGATAGTTTTAACTCGTTACTTTAATGCGCTTTGTGACCCGGTCATTTTGGTAAGAAAGTCGGAGGGTTTATTGTCGCATTTTGTTGCTCGGTAAAATCGGGGAAGGGGGGGATATGGGTTTCATTTTGATTCGGTTTTTCTTTAAAAAGGGGCTCGTCTCGGAAAGTTTTATTATTTTGACCGGGTCGGAAATGAAAAATCGGAGCATTGCAGACATATAAAAAGTATAAAGTTTACGAATGATCGGCTTGTAAAAACTGCCTGACAACTTTTTAGCTTTGGGCAAACTGCATATAATTCCCTGTAAAATGACGGTGAAACTTTTTTATCAAAGTGACCGGGTCGCTTCGAAAAACTTTTCGCATTCTGACCGGGTCAGAAAATTAACTTGCTTTCACTGTGAAAAAACAATAAAGAAGATCGGCTTTTTTAAATGGAAGTGTTTTTTAACGAAGTGACCCGGTCACGATATGAAAAAGCGGTTTTTTCGAAATGACGAAGGTCATTTTTTGACCGGGTCAGAAAATATAAAGCTATCACTTGTTTTTTTGCTTTAAAATGACCTGTTCAATAGCTTAAGAACGAGGTTTCTTCGTTGTGACCCGCTCGAAACATGAAAAGGAATTTTACGAAAGGGATTTTCACGAAAGGAAATTTTTCGAAAGGAAGTTTCCGAAAGGAAGCTTCCTTTTATGACCGGGTCAGAAAATATAAGGCTATCACTTGCTTTTTTGCGAAATGACCCGAAGACCGGGTCAGAATCTTAGGAAGAAGGTTTCTTCGTTGTGACCCGGTCACAATATAAAAAAGCAGTTTTTGCTTTATGACCAGGTCAAAACATAAAAATGCTTATCTTTTTATGATCGGGTCACAATTAAATTTTTCATTATAATCGGGTCAGGATTAAACAATACCTCCCCAAAGTAGTTTACTCCCTTTGGGGTTTCTCCTTCTCAAAGGGGCGAGGCAATCCCGCCCGTTATCCCACAATCATTATATTGGGCTTTTGTATTGTCCGTTAGGTTTTTCATTGTGACCGGGTCACAATGAAAAGGCAGTTTTTTCGAAATGACGAAGGTCATTTTTTGACCGGGTCAGAAAATATAAGACTATCACTTGCTTTTTTGTCGAAAGGATTAGGAAATTTTAAAACCGGGTCAGAATCGTAAGGGCGAGGTTTCTTTGTGATGACACTGTTGCCATGCAAAAAATATATTATTCCGCCCAAGACATTTTAACGACCTTATTCGCAAAGGCGGGGTTCCTCAACATTTTTTCATTGTGACACGGTCAAAACATGAAAAGACAGTTTTTTCGAAATGACGAAGGTCATTTTTTGACCGGGTCAAAAAATATAAGGCTATCACTTATTTTCAAGAAAATAACCTGTCAAAATCGCAAGAGCGAGTTTCTTTCGTTGTGACCCGGTCGCCATGCAAAAAATATAATCATTCCGCCCAAGTCACTTTAACGACCTTAACCCTTTCGTAGAGGGCGGGGTTTCTCCGCTGTTTTTACATTCTGATCGGGTCACTTTGAAAGCATTTTACATTCTGACCGGGTCAAAATGTAAAAAACTTCGTTTAAGGTTCTGCCCGGGTGTAATCTTCCGGTGAAAAGATAATCATAAAGAAGATTCGTTTTGTGGAAGTGTTTTTTAGAGAAATAAGCGGTCATTTCGTTATCTTACCGGGTCATGAAAGAAAACCGCCTTTCACATCTTTAAAAACTTCTATTTAGCCGGCTCGCCGCATCAAGTTCCATCGCTTGCTGTGTGGTGGGTTTAATATTTCTGACCCGGTCACCTTGAAAAACATTTCACATTCCGACCCGATCACTTCACATAAACATAATCACTCCACCAAAGCCGCATTAACGACCATAACCCATTCGCAGGGGCGAATACCCCTCCGGTTTTCCATTGTGACCCGGTCACTTTGATAAAAACCATTTCATATTCAAACCCGGTCAAAACTAAAAACAACAAATAAAGGGAGTCGAATTTGATTACACTCTTTTCCCTGTTCTGCCCGGCTGGAATAAAAAGCCCTTTAAACCGTCTGTTCGGAAGTTGCGATCACAATGTAAAAAACCTCACACTTCACAAAAACATAATCACTCCACCAAGCCGCATTAACAACATTAACCCTTTCGCAGGGGCGGGTTTCCCCCTCCGGCTTTCCATTGTGACCCGGTCACTTTGATAAAAACCATTTCAAATTCGAACCCGGTCAAAACGAAAAACTACGCTCTTTTCCCTGTTCTGCCCGGCTGGAATAAAAAGCCCTTTAAACCTTCTGTTCGGAAGTTGCAATTACAATGTAAAAAACCTCACACTTCATAAAACATAATCACTCCACCAAAGCCGCATTAACGACCATAACCCATTCGCAAGCGCAAATTTCCCCCTCCCGTTTCCCCATTATGACCCGG
>JAAYHF010000128.1 GCA_012727485.1 Eubacteriaceae bacterium | reverse complement strand
GAGTGGCATGAAGTAAATTAGGGGGGTGATGCTTATGAGTATAAAGCGAAATTTGCTTTTTTGAAGGGTTACGGAAGGTTTGTTTTTTTAGGGGGTAAGGGGGGGTAGGTTTTTATTCAGGCGGTTCGGGTTATAATCAATGAAATTTTTAGATAATCGGCTTTTATGCGATATGCCCTTAAGCATAAGGCATCTTTCCAAAGTGACCCGGTCAAAAATATAAAACGGAAAACCCATAATTCACGACTATAATACGAAATCGCCAAAATACCCGAAATAATAAGTCCCTACCCTTAACCCGCTTTTCTCTCGATTTAAACGGGTTTGCTTTCATGCGGTAAAACCTTAAAGAATCGGAGAGCTTCTTTTTGTTTTTGGGTTTAAATCATGCTGTCTTTTGAGCGTTCGCAGATTATAAACAGTTGCCTATTTTCACATGGTTTACTATGTGATTGTGACCGGGTCAAAATATGAAAACTTTTATTTTTGTGTTACGCTGAAGCATTCGGAGCAAAGGTCGGTTGATTTTCTATCTTTTGTTTTAATGCGGTATGCCCTTAAGCTAAAGGCATCTTTCCAAAGTGACCCGGTCAAAAATATAAAACGGAAAGCCCATAATTCACGACCGTTATACGAAATCGCCAAAATACCCGAAATAAGTTCCTACCCTTAACCCGTTTCTTTCGATTTTAGACGGGTTTGCTTTCATGCGGTAAACACCTTAAAGAATCGGAGAGCTTTTTTTCTTTTTGGTTTTGAATCATGCCGTCTTTTGAGCTTTCCCTGATTGTGAACTGATACCTATTTTCACATGGTTTACTTTGTGATTGTGACCGGGTCAAAATGTGAAGAACTTTTATTCTTTGTACGCGCTGAAGCATTCGGAGCAAAGGCCGGTTGCTTTTCAATGTTATGCTTTAATGCGGTATGCCCTTAAGCATAAGGCATCTTTCCAGCGTGACCCGGTCAAAAATGCAAAACGAAAAAACGCCAAGCCTAAACCCGACCGCACCGATTCATCATCCCACGCCTATCCGATAGATCCGCCCCTTCCTTTTATAAAGCTTATTATCCGAATAGGTCGTATAGCTGCCCACCTGCCGCCCGAGCCTCGAATAGAGGGAAAAGGATTTCTCATGGGTGGTTTTTAAATACATGGCCTCGTAGCCCACAAGGGCATAATAGGGAATAATCACATCTCGAAGCCATTTTTCACCGTAACCGCGGTCGGTGGGGGCTATGTGAAAATAGTTGAAAAAAAGGTATTGTCCCTCCGGCTCGCTTATCATCGGTATCTTGGCGCCGAAGAAAATTTCGCTGTCCAACTGACCGGTGGTGCAAAGGGCTATGCCGCAGTATTCGCCCTGCTTTTCCATGAAATGAAAATCCATTTGCATACCGCCCTTGGTTAAAACCGCCAAGATAAGACTGCCCGCGTGCTTCACCTCGTCGTAGTCGTCCCAGCCGTGGGCCTGCTTGTATTTCAAATTCTCGATTATGGGCCTGAGCATCGCCGGCTCAAAGCTGTCCGTCACACCGAAATCATAGCCGTCCTGCGAATATAATATATCTCTCAATTCTTTTTCCCTCTTAATTGACCCTGTCCATATTGACCTTATCCATACTTCCTATGAATATGGTTCTTTTTTCACTTATCACAACATCCACAGGTTTATCGTAAAAACCCGTGGGCAAACTCGGAATGATGAGTTCGTCGTAGCAGGGGCATATTTTAAGGCAGTCCGGGCGGATAAGCTCGAAGAATCTGTCATAATAACCCCCGCCGTAGCCCAGCCTCGCACCCTCGGGGGTGAAGGCAAGGCCGGGGGTGATAACTATATCCACCTCCCTCGGCTCAACCGTCTGCGCCTCCCCGATGGGTATTTCCATTATCCCCCAGGTTCCCGCCCTGAGCTTTCCCGGATAGCTTTCCGTCAGGGCGAGGGCCATTTGGCTTTCGGGCAGACATATCGGCGTGACCACCTTTTTGCCTTCCTCTATCATCTTCACGATGAAGGGGGGGGTGTTTATCTCCTCCCCGAAACTGACATATATCATTATGCACTTCGCCGCGCGGTAGGCGGCCATGCCCGAAATCTTATCGAAAATGACCTCGGAGGCCCGCAGTCGCTCGGGGAGGGGTATGGCCTTTCTTTTCAGGGTAAGCTTCTCCCTTAAGGCCTTTTTCTCTGCTTTTATGTTTGCTTCGTCCATCACAATCTCCTGAATATATATTTGGTTTCGGAGGCGAATACCTCCCCCGCCCTCAATATGGCGCTCGGAAATTGCGGCTTGTTGGGGCTGTCGGGGAAATTTTGGGTTTCCAAAGCCACCCCCGCATATTTGCCGTATACGGAAGCGTTTACGCCAAGCTCGCCCGCAAGATGGTTGGCGGTGTAAAGCTGGAGGGCGGGGCGGTCTGTGTGACACTCCATTGAAAGACGCACCCCCTCGGCGGTGAGAACGGCGCATTTTCTCATGCCCTCTCCCTTTAAAACGAAGGTGTGGTCATATCCCCCGGTCACTCCGAGGAATTCATCATGGATACGCTCGCCCAGCGCTGTGGGTTTTCTGAAATCAAGGGGGGTCAAATCCACCTTTTCCACCTGCCCCGTGGGTATCATATCCTCCGAGGTGGGCAGATAAGAGTCGGAGTCTATCTGAAGGGTGTGGTCGAGAATGTCCTTTTTGCCCGTGAGATTAAAATAGCTGTGATTTGTCAGGTTTATCGGGGTGTCGCAGTCGCAGAGGGCTTCGTACTTTATCGAAAGCTCCTCGCCGGTGAATCGGTAGGTGACCTTAAGGGTCATTCGCCCGGGGAAACCCTCCTCCGCAGGCTCGGTGGTGCGGGAAAAAATAATATCCTCCCCGTCGAGTTCACAGTCGAAAACCCTTCTCGAAAAGCCGAGTATGCCGCCGTGCAGGGTGTTCGCCCCCTCGTTGGCACTTAGGGCATGGCTTTGACCGTTCAGCTCAAAGGCCGCCCCGCCTATTCTGCCCGCATATCTGCCCACGGTTGCGCCGAAATAGCCTGTGCCCCTTTCGTATTGGGAAAGTCCGTCGTAACCCAACACCACATTTCGCATTCTGCCCCTTCCGTCCTTGACTATCAGCCGCCGCAGGGTCGCCCCGTAGGTGAGGAATTGGGCCTTCACCCCGTCCCCCATGGTGACGGAGATTTCCTCTATGATTTTTCCGAGTGCAGTTGTTCCAAACAATTCTTTTCTGATCATATTACCGCCATATATGGTTTTGCTCTATTATATCACAAACCCGCCGTTTATATTTAAAACCTCACCCGTAACAAAGGAAGCTTCCTCACTCGCCAGATAATATATTGCCCGGGCAATTTCTTCGGGAAGGGCTATCCTTTGCAGGGGGGTGTCTTTTGCCGCCGCTTCGAGGGCTTGCCTCGGCAGGGAGGAGAGCATGGGGGTATCCACGATCCCCGGAGCGACGCAATTCACCCTTATCCCGCTGAGCCCCACCTCCTTGGCGAGGGCCTTTGTCATGCCTATCACCCCCGCCTTGGCCGCGCTGTAAGCCACCTCCATGGAAGCGCCCGTCACCCCCCACATGGAGGAAACATTGATTATAACCCCCTGTTTTTCGCTTATCATATCGGGCAAAAATGCCCTTGTCACCTTAAAAGCCCCCGTCAGATCCGTTGAGATCATTCTCTCCCAAGCCTCGTCGCTTATATCCTGAAAGAGCATCTGCCCCGCCACCCCTGCGTTGTTCACCAGCACCCGGGCGAAACCCAATTTTGAGCTTATTTCTTCCTTAAAGGCGGCAATGTCCGAGGTTTTGGTTATATCCCCGTAGAAGGGGAGGGCCTTCACTCCGTATTTCTCGGAAAGGCTTTCCGCCAGAGATTTTGCCCGACTTTCCCCCGTGAAATATCCCAAAGCCACATTCATTCCGCCCCGGGCGAAGGCCTTTGCCGTCTCAAGGCCGATGCCGCTCGAAGCTCCGGTTATCACCGCCGTGCCTTTTTCTATCGGGCGGTCTGTGTTTGAAGCGTTTGCTTTTGTGTTTTGAATTGACATTTTTCCTCTTTTCCGAAAAGCCGCCTGCTACTCTTTCGGCGGGGTGGTTTTCCTGCGTTTTTCTCAGTTGGGTTTATTATAGCAGATGTTTGGGGGAAAGGCGGGGGG
>JAAYHF010000127.1 GCA_012727485.1 Eubacteriaceae bacterium | reverse complement strand
GTGGCAGATATTTGCGGGTGGAAAGACTCAAGACTTTAAAAAGCTCAAATTTCCCGCCGCCGATGGTTGGAGTTTGCGCCGAGCAGTGGTTTGTCAACACTGAGCAAACCTATAAAAGAAGCTCTTATTTAAAAGGTTCGGGGTTCACGAATCAGAGGTTATTATAGCTTTTTCGGGGGCGGCTTTACGGTTGCTTTCGGCGGGGTTATACGGGTGAAATATACGGTTTTGGCCGGTGAAAGGATTTTATATGTTATACGATGAAATTATAGAGACTATTCGAATGATCGAAAAGGAGAGGTTGGACATTCG
Organism: Eubacteriaceae bacterium; assembly: GCA_012727485.1. Lineage (GTDB taxonomy): Bacteria > Bacillota > Clostridia > Eubacteriales > Anaerofustaceae > JAAYHF01. The sequence continues at coordinate 2,814 of JAAYHF010000127.1, read as the reverse complement.
CACTATAACCATGGGCATATCGCTTATGGATTGTTTTTGCGAGGACATCCATCGGGTAACGGGGAAGATTTACGACAAGATAATGAATTATGCGGGCAATTTGGTGAGGGTTTGCGAGGAAATTGAGAGCGATTACGGCATTTCCATAGCAAACAAGCGCATATCCGTCACCCCGACAGCCTTCAGCGCCCGCAAGACCCCCGAGGATTATGTTCAAATAATCAAATCCCTTGACAGGGCCGCAGAAGATGCGGGGGTGGATTTTTTGGGCGGGTTTTCCGCTTTGGTGCAAAAGGGCATGACCCCGGGGGATATGGCCCTCATGGAGAGTATGCCCGAGGCCTTCTCGGTGACCAAGCGGGTGTGCGGCTGTGTGAATGTGGGAAGCACCAGATCCGGGATTAACCTCGATGCGGTCAAAAAAATGGGCGGTATCATCAAGAAAATAGCCTACGAAAGCCGAAACGAGGACAGCATAGGCTGTGCGAAGTTGGTGGTTTTCGCCAATGCGGTGGAGGACAACCCCTTCATGGCGGGGGCTTTCCACGGGCCGGGGGAGGGGGAGGTCTGCGTGAATGTGGGCGTCTCCGGGCCGGGGGCGGTTTACAGCGCAATAGAAAAGCTCAAGGGTCATAGAATAGACGAGATATGCGAGATAATCAAGCGCACCGCCTTTAAGATAACCCGGGCGGGACAGCTTGTGGGGAATGCGGCCGCCGAAAGGTTGGGCGTACCCTTCGGCATACTCGATTTATCCCTCGCCCCCACCACCGAGGAATTCGACAGCGTGGCGCTGATAATCGAGGAAATGGGCATAGAAAAATGCGGAGCCCACGGCACCACCGCCGCCCTCGCCCTGCTCACCGACGCCGTCAAAAAGGGAGGGATAATGGCTTCTTCCCATGTGGGGGGCTTAAGCGGGGCCTTCATACCCGTCAGCGAGGACAAGGGCATGATCGATTCGGTCAAATGCGGGGCGATAACCTTCGATAAGTTGGAAGCCATGACCTCCGTATGCTCCGTGGGTCTGGATATGATAGCCATTCCCGGCGACACCCCCGAGGAAACCATAAGCGCCATAATAGCGGACGAGGCCTCCATAGGGGTGATAAACAACAAGACCACCGCCGTTCGCCTTATCCCCGTCTGGGGAAAAGGCCCGGGGGAAAGTGCGGTTTTCGGGGGGCTTTTGGGTTATGCGCCCATAATGGAAGTGAGCCGTTATTCCTCCGCGGGCTTCATCAACCGCGGGGGGCGGATTCCCGCGCCGGTGCATTCCTTTAAGAATTAAATATGATTATATACATTCGGTAAACTGCGGCAGTGACGAATATGGGGCTTTATCCGGGAGGGCGGGGTAGGGCCTTTTAATTTTGGGCGGGGCTTTTGCTTGGAGGGGGTTGGGGCAAAATAAAATGACAGCTTTACTTCAGAATTGCCCTTTCTTATTTTGATAAAACAACATTTAAAAACGGGTTGCTCGATCCTGCGGTTTGCCGAACAGAGCCGGGAAAAAATGCAAAAAAGTGCGAAACAGCCGCACTATACGGAAGCCCTTTCTCAAAGCGGCCGAGTCACAATAAAAATATGTTATTTATGTATTTATGTCCGATTTTTATCAAACAAGAGAGGGCAATTCTGCTTTCCGCAATCAATATAATCCCAAATTCCCCGCAGAATAAACCACCGACAAAGCCGATATATGCCCTGTCTGTTTAAAAACCAAACATTGCTTTCCTGTTCTCGCCCCCCAAGTAAACCTGCGCCGATCCTCTGCCCGATCCGATACATTAGCTTGTGTTCTTTTGATTATTCGGCAATTTCCTCCCTAAAACAAATATCCCATCTCCTTAAACGAATAATACTCCTCCCCCCCGATGATGATATGGTCTATCACCCTTATTCCGAGCATACCCCCCACGTTCACTATCTCCTCCGTCACCTTAAGGTCGCTTTCGCTGGGGGCGGGGTCGCAGGAGGGGTGGTTATGTATGAGTATTATGCCGAAGGCGTTCTTTTTTATGGCGTTCTTAAAGACCTCCCGGGGGTGTACGAGGGAAGAATTAAGCGTGCCTATGCTTATGGTATCTATGCTTATTATCTTGTTTTTCGTATTGAGCAACACCGCGGCGAAATGCTCCCTGTCCAATATCCTCATTCTCGGGCCGATGAGGCGCGCCATATCCGCCGAACCCCTCACCGTCACCGAGGAGATCCGGGGAGTGGTCGCCCTTTTGCCCGCCTCCAAAGCCGCCTTCAACACCGCCGCCTTGGCGGGGGTCATGCCCTTGTTTTCCTCCGCAAGCTGTTCGGCGGGGCAGTTTAATATGCCGTTGAGCGAGCCGTATCGTTTGAGAAGCTGTTCCGAAAGGGTCAGAACATCCTTTATCTCGTCTCCACTGCGTATTATGAGGGAAAGCAGTTCCTTGTCCGCCAAACTTTCCTCCCCGCTTATCGCCATTTTCTCCCGAAAACCCTCTAAAAGCTTTGCATTTATTCCTTTTTCCATTTTTTTCTTCGGAGAGCTTTTCGGTTTGGGGTTTTAAGGGTGTTTTTTTTGGGGGGGAATGTGTTACGGCTTGACTTGTGACTTGTCACTATCTCGCATTACCCTTCGTTTCTTATCAAAGGAACTTTTCCTTAATAATGCTTCGTAAATACGGCTCGACCTGTGATTTGTCACTATCTCGCATTTCCCTTCGCATCTTATCAAAGGAACTTTTCCTTAATAATGCTTCGTATTTCATACGGCTTGACCTGTGATTTGTCACTATCTCGCATTACCTCTTGTTTCTTATCAAAGGAACTTTTCCT
>JAAYHF010000126.1 GCA_012727485.1 Eubacteriaceae bacterium | reverse complement strand
GAAGAATCCCTGCCGGGTAAACTCTATGCGGGAAAGGGAAACAATCGTATATATATGGACCCCGTAAGGTTCACCGGAAGGCTTGTTGTGACAAATTCCGATAAGTTCAAGGAAACATATTGCAAGGGCATCGGAGCCGGCAAAGCCTATGGAGCGGGTATGCTTCTTTTGATATAAGCCATGAAGGATTTACATGAACTGCCGAAGCTGAAGGAAAGCATCAGTTATATATACATAGAAAAGGCAATTATAGAGCAGGACAATTCCTCTATAACCCTAATCCAAGGTACAAGCAGAACGCCGATTCCGATATCAGTATTGACCTGCCTTTTGATCGGCCCCGGCACGAGCATTACCCATGCGGCGATAAAAGCGATATGCGATAACGGTTGTATGGTGGTTTGGTGCGGAGATGATCTCAGCAAATTCTATGCCTTCGGAACAGGTGAAACCCGCAGTTCCGAGCGTCTTTTACATCAGGCAAAAATGTGCATGAATGAAGACAGCCATTTGAAGGTAGTCAGGAGAATGTATGAGTTTCGTTTCCCCGGTAAACTTGCCGATGACCTTAAACTTCAACAGATAAGGGGAATGGAGGGAATAAGGGTAAAACAGGCTTATAAATACGCATCTAAGGTAACCGGAGTAAAATGGACGGGGCGTAATTACACAAGAAAAGATTGGGATAGTGCCGATCCTATAAACAAAGCCCTTTCTTCTGCCAACTCAATGCTTTACAGCTTATGTCATTCTGTGATTATCTCTCTGGGTTATTCCCCCGCCTTGAGCTTTATCCATACAGGGAAAATGCTTTCCTTCGTCTACGATATAGCGGATTTGTACAAAGCGGAAACGGTGATCCCCGCCGCCTTCGAGGCAGTTGCTGAAAGACCCTTTGATTTGGAAAGAAGGGTGAGGGAAAAATGCCGGGTGCGTTTCTCTGCAATCCATTTATTAAAAAGAATTGCCGTGGATATTGCTTGGGTGTTGCTGTCGGAAGAGGCCTCTGCGGATATCAATAAGGAACTACCCGGTGATTTATGGGACGATGAGCAAGAGGCGGTCATCGGGGGAGTAAATTATGATGGAAGGCAATAACAGATAATGGTGGTGATCGTAATGGAGAGCGCACCGCTGAAACTGCGGGGAGAATTGACTAAATGGCTGATGGAAACAAAGCCCGGAGTATTTGTGGGGAATGTAAATGCGGCTGTACGCGAAAGATTATGGAAAAAAGTCACCGAAATCGAAGGATTGAGCGGATTGATTATTTACAATATGAACAACGAGCAAGGTTTTGATATAATGATGTGCGGTGACCCGAAGAGAAGCGTGATAGACTTAGAAGGTATCAAGCTGATAAAAATGGATTAATTCCGCCATTTTTTTTAGTATTAGCCCCACGGGCGTGGGGATGAACCATCGACCACCACGGCTCAAACATGGGCTACGGCGAATTAGCCCCACGGGCGTGGGGATGAACCGAACTGACCTTGCTTCCTGTGCTGTGCATCCCCAAATTAGCCCCACGGGCGTGGGGATGAACCGGTCATTG
>JAAYHF010000125.1 GCA_012727485.1 Eubacteriaceae bacterium | reverse complement strand
TCTCACGGTTATTTCCAAGCCCGCCAGATACTGCTTCCATCTGTCGTTTTTTATAAGAGCGTTATATAAATCCTTTAGAAATTTCTCCAAATATTTCTTTCCTTCCGCCTCAAAAGCCCGGTATCCCGTTCGGCTACCGGACTTTTGATGTAATTATTTTTGCTTTAATTTACTGCGCCGCGCTTTTTTCGTTGTGGTAATCCACCAACTCGTCTATCTTGCCGGAGGAAACCATCTCGTTTATAACTTCGTTTACGATAGTCTGGAATTCCTTTTCCCCCTCGGGGATTCCGATGCAGTAGATTTCTTCCTCGCCCGTTTCAAGAACGCCCACTATCTCCAGCGCCCCCGCATTGACGGTGACGAAGTTCTGCGCCGTTAAGGTGTCCATTACGACACATTCCGCATTACCGCTGTTTAAAGCCGCAATGGCGTCCGCATTGTAGTTAAAGGAAAGAAGTTCGCTGTTATCGGCATAGTTTTCATCTAAATAGCTGTGGGAAGTGGTGCCCTGCTGGAAGGCTATTTTCTTTCCGCCGATGGTCTCGGGGGTTATTCCCGAGCCTGTCTTTGCGACGACGGAAAGCTGTGTGTTGTAATATGAATCAGAAAAATCTATCTGCTCCTCGCGGTCGGGTCTGGCGGACATTCCCGCGGCGGCTATATGACCCTTGCCGTTTTTGAGAGAATCGACGATGGAGTTAAAATCCATGTCAACGATTTCGAGGGTAACTCCCAGTTTGTCTGCAATGGCTTTGGATATTTCCATATCCACCCCGGTGACATTTCCCTGTTCGTCGAGATACTCAAAGGGGGCAAAGCCGCTTGCCGTCAGAACGATTAGCTTTCCTTCTTTTTTAATTTGCTCGACAAAGCTCAGTTTTTCTTCTTTGCAGGAAGCAAAGGATAGGGCGATAAGTGCCACCATAATAATTGATAATAATTTTTTCATTTTCTCCTCCGAATGTGTATGATTATGCTGCGTATTATATACGCATAAATATTCAGTGTCAAGTAATTATTATAAATATTTTATGTTTTTTCCGTAAAAGAGAAGGAAATAGCAGCAAATCATACGCCGATTTGAATTTTATTCTTGTATTATTATAAAATAAGATGGAAGTTGATTGATTGCATATTTATACTTTCAAGATTTGCGGATTTGACGAGAGTTTCGAGGAAGTACCCTTTCTGCCGAGCGAAACACGGGCATAGCAGGAAGGAAAACCCTTTCCGTTGGTTGACACATCGGTCTATAATACGGCGATGTATTTTTTCGATCGGCTAAATGACTACAAGAAAGACATATCCCGATGATCTTAAGTGTTTTATAACCGTTCATTAAGATTATATAAAATACTTCCATTTTTTGAACTTTTATTGTATTATGAGTTGAAATTATACTTATTTTCGGAGGAAAAATGAGACAAGACGGAAAACGCTTAAAGCAAGTCGATCCGATGTATACGCTTATTTCGTATTTTATGCCTGAGCGTAATGACGCAATGAATATGGTTACTTTGGACATTCCGCTGGAACCGATACAGACCTATCTGAATGCCAAACGCAAAGAGGGTTACCGCCTCTCCCACATGGCTGTGGTTTTGTCGGCGGTGATAAGGGCTATGACCGAATTCCCCGCGCTGAACAGATTCATTGTAAACAAAAAAATATATGCCCGCAACGAACTTGCGGTGGGTATGGTGGTATTGAAGCCCGGGACCATGGAAGGCACGATGAATAAAATGTACTTCGAATTGGAGGACACCATTTTCGATGTGCAAAATTCCATAGACAGTTATGTGGAAACCAACAGGAAAACCGGGGAAACCAACAAGACGGATAAGCTGATGAGCTTTTTTATGAAGCAGACATGGTTGATTTCCTTCGGAACGGCCCTGCTTCGTTGGATGGACAAGCATAATTTGTTGCCCAGAGCCATAATAGAAGCAAGCCCCTTCCATGTGAGCTTCTCAATTACCAATCTCGCAAGCATAAGAACCAACCATATATACCACCATGTTTACAATTTCGGCACAACAAGTATGTTCCTCGCCCTCGGCAATACCAGGGAGGTCTTGAAGAAAAAAGGAGATCAGCTTGACAGCGAAAAATGTATGCCCATAGGCGTCGTTATGGACGAGAGAATATGCGACGGCAGTTATTATGCGGCGGCTTTCCAGAAAATGAAGGCTTATATGAAAAATCCCGCCCTGCTTGAAACCCCGCCCGAGAAGGTGGAAAGGGATTTCCCGAAGGAAGAAAACTGGAGGGTTCGCAATAAATAAAGAGGTGCGAAAATGAACGAAAAGGATTTCACCGATCTGACGGAAAGGACCCCGAATGAAAGCACTTTATCGCAAGGGGAAATAAACCTCGAGTTGCCCCGGGACATACCTCCCGCGCATGATACAATCGCAAGCGAGGCATCTTCCGAACAAACCACCGAGAGCCGCAGGGAAAGAAAGCAAAGGGAAAAGCGGGAAAAAAAGGAAAAGACCATCGTCAAAAAAGGGGTTAATTTCTTCTTTGTGCTTCTGATTATTCTGCTGATGAACGCGGCTTGGTTTTTAGGGGTGAATTATTGGCTTATTCCCAAATACGAATCCGTCATATCCCAACAGATGAGCAAAATCTCCCAACAGGAGTCGGAGCTGCTCGAAATGGAAACGGAATATTCCGACCTTTTTGAGGATTACGAAAAACGGCTTAATGCCCAAAGGGAAAGAATCGACTCCCTCGAGAAGCTCATCAAAGAAGCCTCGGATTTCATCAATCAAAACAAAGCCGATAAGGGGGAATGATATTGAAGCGAAAAGCGAATCAAAACATTCTTTTTATTCTAAGCATTGCGTTGATGATTTTTCTTGCCGCCGCGGTGAACAGCCGCCAAAGCGCTTCCGAAAAGGAATTTGAACTTTTGAAATATCCCTCCCATACACCGAAAGACTACTCCTCTTTTTCAACGGAATTATCCTTCTTAACCGAAGAAACAGATGATTTGGAAGAAAAGACGGAGGACTTTCTCAAACTGATGAGGGAATATGAGAATGCTCTTGCCTCTGCGGCAGAAGGGGATTAAAAGAATAAAATAGCGTAAAAAGCATTATCCGGGTGTTATTCGCCCCTATGGATAATGCTTTTTATATGGAACAACCCTATTATCGGTTCAATGCTCGGGCAAGCGGATATGCATTGAAGGGCATCGGCGTATTCTGTGAACACCTTGGAGACGGCAATTTAGCGTTCTAAGTTCTTTTGGCAAGGGCGCAGTAAAGGCGCAATGCCTTTTGGATTAATGAAATCACGGAATTTTTCTCTTAAGAGCTGTAAAACTGCCACGGCAAAATCACGCAATAAAATTAACCCGCAAAGATAATATAATCGGACGCGGATCATTTTAACCCCGGGCAAACGCATCAATTCAGACAATGAAGCTTTTCCTTTTTCACTCCCGTCATGAGTATCGGTCATATCCCCAATGCCTTTCCCCTGTAATCATAAAGGCTTAAAAAAGGCGGAATAACTTTACAGCATTAATATCGGGTAAACCCGTTTCAATCAATTCTTTGTTAATCGAGGTTAGGCAAAGCTTCACAGTCGCTTTTCTTCAAGCAGCCTTTATGCGACAGATTAACTGCAAGCTTCTGCTTATATGGGGATAATACCTTTGGGTGATACATTCCTCATCAAGAAGGGTAATCAAAATTTGTATCAAATAATCTGAAATATAATTACTCATTACAAGAAACTTTCGTATACACTGATTTGGTTTGGCGGGCAGTATTGTATCTGCCCGCCATTTAATACTGTGTAATTAAAACCGGCTCATCAGCCTCACATAAAACTTAGCTGTATCCGCAATCTTGCCGAGGGGAATTCTCTCGTTGTTGCCGTGGATATAGCCCCTTTCCTCCTTTGTCAAGGCCATGCAGGAGAATCTGTAAACTCTGTCGGATATTCTCGAATAATGGCGGGAATCGCTGGCGGCTATCATCATATAGGGAGAAACAAGGGCATCGGGCCATGTTTGGGATATGGCGCTTTTTAATTTTTCCCATTGTTCGCAGTCGGTTGACGAGGTGTTACAGGGGTCTGTGCCGTGGAGCTTGGTGACGGTTATCCTTTCGTTTTTTATGGTTTGTTTGAGGCGCTCTATAGCCGAGGCGGTGGTATCCTCCCCGCAGAGCCTGAGATTTGCCACGGCGTAGGCTTCGTTGGCGAGGACATTGGAAGCCATACTTGCGCCGCACATGGTGAAGGCCACGGTGGTTCTTACCAAAGCGTTCAGCTCTCCCCCGCTTTTTTTACAAAGCATATTGAGTACGGGCTTGAAGCACCAAAGATTGGCAAATATGATTTTATAAAGGAAGGTGGAGTGTCTGCCCAAAGTGTCGAACATTTCCGCCACGGGCTTGGTTATCTGCATGGGGAAAGGATTATTCTCTATTTTGCATATTGCATCGGCTATTTCTCCCACTAAGGTATGGGCGGGGGGCGCGGAGGCGTGACCTCCGGCGGAGGTAATGTCGAAACGGGCGTCCATTATCCCCTTCTCGTTTATTCCGACCAAGGCGCAGGGCTTGCTCACCCCCGGGAATATGTTATCGACCACCGCGCCGCCCTCGTCAATAACGAAATCGAGGGCTATTCCCTCATCTTCGAACATTTTCACCATATCCGGCGCAGTCTGCCCCGCCAGCTCCTCCTCCCCGGAGAAGGCAAGATATATGTCGTTTTCGGGAACGAAACCCCGGGAAAGCAGATATTCCGCCGCTTCCATCACTCCGCAGAGGGTTCCCTTCGTATCCAGCGTTCCCCTACCCCAAAGGTAGCCGTCTTCTATTATCCCTTCAAAGGCGGGTTTTTCCCAGGCGGCTTCGTCCGCAGGCACCACATCGTAGTGGGACATGAAAACCGCCCCCCGCTTTTCTCCGCTTTTTCCCTTTATGCGGTACAATATCCCTGTTTTGGAAGGGTAGCTGAGTCGTGAAGCGGCCGCCACCGTGGGATAAAGCTCGTTGAGCAGTTTTTTAAAGGCATCGAATTGGGTTTTGTCCATTTTATCCTCGTCGGAATGGGAAACCGTTTTGCACCTTATCATTTTGGCCAAATCCTCCGCCGCCCTTTTCCCGTCGAGATCGATCTCCATGGGTTCGGCGGGTTTTTGAGGTTTGGGGTTAAAGTTAGCGGCTCGAAACACTATCACCCCGATAAATAAAGCCAATGCCGCAAGAATAATAATACCTGTCATTTCTTTTCCTTTCTTGTATATAGCTTAGTCTTGTTTATTTATATCAAATCGGTAAGAAGATTTGTAATATTATTCGGGCTTGCCTATTCTGGCTTTCACCTTATCGGAGATAATATCGATCGCAATCTCGTTGAAGCCCCCGCCTGTTACAATAATATCCGCGAATTTCTTAGTCGGCTCCACAAATTTGTCGTGCATGGGCTTAACCGTTGAGGTGTATTGCTCCACCACGCTCTCCAGCGTTCTGCCCCTTTGCTTCACGTCTCTCATCATTCTTCGAATAAATCTCAAATCCGCATCCGCATCAACAAAAATCTTTATGTCGATCAGCTCCCTTAATTCCTCGTTTTCGAAAAGCAGAATCCCCTCCGCCAAAATCACCTTGCGGGGGATAAGGGTGAGGGTTTCCTTCATTCTGTTGTGTTCGATATAGGAATAGGTGGGTATTTCAACCTTTTTCCATTCCTTGAGATTCTTTAAATCCTCCACCATAAGGGAGGTTTCGAAGGCGTCGGGGTGGTCGTAATTAATCTTTTTACGCTGTTCGAAGGGTATGCCGTCGTTGGCCTTATAATAGCTGTCGTGGCATATAACGGTGACATCCTCGGGGAAGCTCGCCAATATCCTCTCGGATATGGTGGATTTTCCGCTTCCGCTTCCTCCGGCTATACCGATAATCAGTGGCTTTTCCATTTTCATTCCTTTCCTTGAATTACTTTTTTATTTTCTTCCGTAATATCCTTGTGTCTTTTATAAAGGGGCATGAGCCTTGTGAAAACCTTCTCATATACATTGTTGTATATGTTGTTATAGAATTCGTTCACTGACATATCGGGTTCAAAGGTATCCTTCACATGAACCATGGAGGCAATGGCGCTTTCGTAATCCTCGAATTGACCTGCTCCCACAAAACCCACCATGGCGCTGCCCAGCCCCGCGACCTCATAAGTCTGAATTCTTTTGACGGGAATCCCGAACATATCCGCGGTTATCTGCAATATCTCGTCGCTTTTGGAGCCTCCCCCCGCCGCATAAAGCTCCCGAACCCTTATTTTGGCTTGCTTTTCCATGCCCCTGAGCCCTTCCATCAAGGCGAAGTTGATCCCCTCTATTATGGCTCTGTAAATATGGGCCTTGGTGTGGTTATCGGAGAAACCTATCATCGCCCCCCTTGCCTCGGGCATTGATACCCCGGGGGTGAAATAGGGTTGGAAGATAAGACCGTCACAGCCGGGGGGAATGTTCTTGAGCTGTTTATTCATCAATTCCTCCGGGCTGACTCCCAATTTCTCCGCCTGTTGAACCTTTTCTCCCGCAAATTCGTTCATAAACCAATTTAGAAGCCAATAACCCCTGTAAATTTCCACCTCCGGGTTGTAATGGTCCCTCATCACCGCAGGATAGGCGGGAATGAAGGGAATGGCTTCCATATAATCCTTTGAGGTAAGCTGAACTGTGGCGGTGGTGCCGAAGCTGAGGGCGGCCTTGCTCAGGTCGGTGACGGAAAGCCCCAGGGTTTCGCAACCCTTGTCACTGCCGCTGGCATAAAGGGGCAATTCCTCGGGTATGCCCGTTTCTCGGCAAGCTTCCTTTGTTATGTTGCCGAGTATTTCCCCCGGCTCGACAAATTCACAGAGCTTGGAATTGGGAATATCGAAAACTTTTCTCCTTATGTCCGAGGAGCGCATCCATTTGCGCCTTTTGGAATCAAAGGGAATATGCCCTATCATATTAGCGGAGCAGTCCATCAATACCCCCGTGAGCTTGCCCGAAAGATATCCCGAAATCATGGTGAAGGTATGGGTCTTTTTCCATATTTCGGGCTCATTTACGATAATCCAATTACAGACGGAAGTTTTTCTTATCAACTCGGCGGTTTGCAGCATTCCCGCCGCCTTGAAAAGGGCTTTTTGAGAAAAGGAAAAATCATCTTCGAAAACAGTTTCCCTCTTATCCAGCCAAAGAATGGCGTCCCTAAGGGGTCTGCCCTTTTTATCCACGCAAACCACGCTGTCTCTTATGGTGGTGAGAGTAACTCCGATGATCTCCTCGAAGGCCTGCTCATTTCTTTCCTTCAACGCTAAAGAGCATTTGCACATCAACTCCCAATAGAAATCGGCAGATTGTTCCGCCCAGCCGATTTGCTTGGAATAATAGGGAATTTCATAGGTTATCTTTTCCATATCCAATATATCGCCGCTTTTATTCACCAGCATCGCCCGGGTGTTTTGGGTGCCCACATCGAAGGTGAGGATCAATGGTCCGTTCATTCGCATATACCGTCCTTTTATTTGATTATACTCCCCCATTTGCAATTTCAAAATAAAAAAGCCCCTCAAACGGAAATCCGTTGAGGGGAGATTGTTTATGCCATGCCTCCGCCCTTGTTGCCTCCGCCGCCCCGGTTGCTCCCGGCGGTTATTCTGCCCTTGTTCCCGG
>JAAYHF010000124.1 GCA_012727485.1 Eubacteriaceae bacterium | reverse complement strand
CCTTTAAGCCCATGGAAGTTTTAAGCGGATAATAACCCGCATAAAGGGTGCCGGGATTTATTGTGCGCATATATATTTTGTAGACAAGCGGGTTTTTGATGAAGCCCTGCTCGGAAAGCTTTTCCCCGAGGGAAGCATAGGTATCCCCGTTTTCCACCAAAAAAGGCACGGTTTCATCGGAAGAACCCGGAGCGCCAATTCCCGAAGTATACAATCCGTAGCCGACGGAGGCGAACAGCACCAAAAATGTTACGGTGAATATGACGATAAGGGTGCTTTTTTTGCGGCGTATCTTTAATTTTCTTTTCTTGCTCATTTTGCTACCTTCCTTGAATTACTTCGACAACATTATACACCAATCGGGGGTTCTTCCAACCGCAATGCGGGTAAATGCAAAATTGAAGGGGGTTGGTAAATTCGGGCGGATATGTTATCATAGCCTTTATGAAACCCGGTAAAACCCTCGGCAATTTAATGCTCTTTACCACAGCCCTAATCTGGGGCAGTGCCTTTGTCGCCCAAAGCGTGGGTGCGAAGGCCCTCGGCAATTTCACCTACTGTGCGATCCGCCTAGGGCTTGCCTTTCTTTTCGGGCTTCCCTTCGCCCTCATCGCCTTAAAGAAAAGGGCAACTTCCATATTCAAAGAAAAAAGATTGCTTTTGGGCGGAGGTGTCTGCGGGGGGGTGCTTTTTGCCGCAATGAATACCCAACAGGCGGCCCTCTCCTCCGTTTCCGTGGGCAAGGGGGGCTTTATTTCTTCCTTATATATTGTCATTGTTCCCCTGCTTTGCATATTCTATAAGAAAAAGCCTTCGGGCAAGATTTGGGCGGGGGTTGGGCTGTGTTGCGGAGGACTTTGGTTGCTTTGCATGAAGGAGGGCTTATCCTCCCTCACCGGCGGGGATCTGCTGATGTTTGCAAGCGCAGTCCTTTTCGCCTTGCATATCATGGCGGTGGATAGGTTTGCGGGGGAAGAAAGCTTTTCTTTGAATTGTCTTCAAATGGGTACGGCGGGAGTGCTTTCCGCATTATGTATGCTTTTCTTCGAGAAGCCCGATATGGCTTTGATAATGCCGAATTGGTTTCCCCTTTTATATGCGGGGGTGTTTTCGGGAGGGCTGGCCTTTCTTCTTCAGGCGGCGGGGCAAAAATACGCCTCCCCCGCGGCGGCTTCCATTATAATGAGCTTGGAATCCGTTTTCGCTCTTTTGGCGGGCTATGTATTTCTTAAAGAGAAGGCCTCCCTGCGGGAGCTTGCGGGTTGCGCCGTCATGCTTACGGGCATGATAATCTCCCAACTGCCCGAAAAAACAACAAAAAATAAAGCAATAGGCGAAAAACAAATTATTTAATAAATCTATAAGCGATAAAACATTTCAGAAAAAAATGTAAAATAAGCATAATAGTTTATATAGATAAATATACCTATTGCAATTAATGACCTCAGGGTTTATAATTCAGGCAATAAGAACAAAATCATAATTACGGAGCATAAAATGTCAAAACTATCTGAAAAGGTCATGTCCATCAACGAATCTCCCATCAGGAAATTAGCCCCCCTCGCCCGGGCCGCCCGGGAAGCCGGAAAGCGGGTGATAGCCCTGAATATCGGTCAGCCCGATGTGCCCACCCCCGCCGAATATTTCGAAGCGATAAAAAAGGTGGATACAAGCGTGGTGGCTTACACCGATTCCAACGGCATCGACGAAATGAAAAACGCCTTTGCCGATTACTATAAAAAGAATAATATGCCCTTTGAAAATCAAGATATTTTAATCACCGCAGGCGGCAGTGAGGCCCTGCTTTTCTCCTATGCCTGCCTTTGCGACGAGGGTGATGAGATAATCGTTTTCGAGCCTTTTTACACCAACTATAAATCCCTCGCCCGCCTTGTGGGGGCAAAGGTTGTTCCCGTAAGGTGCGTGGTGGAAAACGAATTCCGCCTGCCCGATAAGAGCGAGGTCGAAAAGGCGATAACCCCCCGCACCAAGGCTTTGATGGTGACAAATCCGAATAACCCCACCGGGGTGGTGCTGGGCAAAGAAGAAATGGATATGCTGACCCGGGTGGCCCTTGAACACGACCTTTTCATCATCTCCGACGAGGTCTATCGGGAATATGTCTACGGTGCAAAGTGGCTTTCCTTCACCGACTATCCCGAAATTAACGATAGGCTCATCGTTATAGACAGCGTTTCCAAGAGATACTCCGGCTGTGGGATAAGGATAGGCTGTCTTGCATCGAAGAACAGGAGCGTCATCGCCAATGCCCTGAAGCTATGCCAAGCCCGCCTGAGCGTGCCCTTGGTGGAGCAGTTGGGGGCCGCCGCCCTTTTTAAGACAGGGGACGACTATATAAAATACTGCCACGACGAATACGAAAAAAGAAGGGATGTGCTGGTGGAGGGTATGGCGAAAATTCAGGGGGCGAAGTTCATCAAGCCCTGCGGAGCTTTCTATCTTATCACCGCGCTCCCCGTGGATAATTCCGAGGAATTCGCAAAATGGCTTTTGACGGATTTCACATACGAGGGGGAAACCGTCACCCTATGCCCCGCGGCGGATTTCTACGCCACCGAAGGCCTCGGGTTAAATGAGGTGCGTATAAGTTATTGCCTTTGCTGTGAGGATCTGGCCCGGGCGCTTAATATCATCGCTTTGGGAGTTAAGGAATATAACAGGCTGAAGGGTAATTGAGTGAAGCCGTATTAATGCGCTTGTCCAAACTGATCGCCAAAATAAAGCAACCCCTGCTTTGCAACGACTATAATAAAAATATGAACACAAAGGGATTTTCAGTCTCTTTGTGTTTTTTCGTAGCCCACACCCTTGCGGCCTACCCCGCAATGACGGCGGCTTCCTTGCGAAGCATTCTTTAATCGCTTGTAATGATTTGTCCCTTGGTTTATAATTAAACAAAACAAAACCACGGAGGGCGCAATGGTTCCCTATAAATTTTCCTATCACAATCACACGGATTTTTCGGACGGTAAAGCCACCCCGGAGGAAATGGCTTCCGAGGCCTTCCGCCGCAGATATACCCATTTTGCCATAACAGACCACCTTTATGTACCCACCCAGAATCAGACCCTCCAACCCGCCCAATTCGAAAACTATCTTTCCGCAATCCGCAGTATAAGGGCGGGTTTTTCGGGTGAAATGAAGGTTTTGGCGGGAATAGAAGCCGACTTCTTCAAAAACGCCCCCCGCCGCACCCGCCTTGAGGAAATAAGGGGGAAGCTGGATATTGTATTGGGCAGTGTGCATATTCTGGAAAACGAGGGCGGAAGTATGTCCGTGGACGAAGCGGCAGACGGGGGAGTGGCCTTCCTTCGCGGGGTGAAAGCCCTTTACGGCGGAGATATATGGGCGGCGTTGGACGATTATTTCGATTGCTATCTCCAAATGATCGCTTCCGTTAAGCCCGACATTGCCGCCCACCCGGATCTTATCCGCATACAAAATCATGACGGCTCCCTTTTCGACGAATCCTCTCCCCGCTACATCAAAAAGATCGAAGCCGTGGCCGAAGAATTGGCTAAAGCCGATATTGCTACGGAGATAAACGGTGGGGGAAACGACAGATATAAAAACAGCGTTTACTACCCCTCCGATCGCTTCCTGAATATCCTGCGGGAATACGGCGTGGCGGTGACTGTGGGGTTGGACGCCCACGATTTGTCCGGGGTGGAGGGCTATTTTTATACCTCCGTCATGAAATTAAAGGCGGCGGGCTTCACCGAAGCGGCTTATTTCGAGGGAGGGCAAAGAAAATCGGTGGCGATAAGCGAGATAATGAAGGCGGGGGTTATTAAGTAATTTCCAAAAGCAATTCCCCCGAGCGACGAGCTTGCGCCCTAAAGGTGCTTTCGGCTCACCCGTTTGGTAATATGTCGGCGGTTTTTGTCGTACCCGAAAACGGGTTATTTCCATTGAAATATGCAAAGCGGGCAAAGGAAAGGTAAAAGGAATTGTAAAAATAATATAATTCTATTGACTAATAACCCTTGTCCATTTATAATAATAAAGCTTTTGATGACCCACTAGCTCAGTTGGTAGAGCACTTGACTTTTAATCAAGGTGTCTGGGGTTCAACTCCCCAGTGGGTCACCGGAAACTTCTGATAGATCAAACGCCAAATGAATAATAATATGCACAATGAATAGTAAAGAACATTAAGGCAAAATCGAAGCGTTCCCATACTAATCATTTTTTCATTCTTCACTTTTCACTCTTCACTAATCCCTTAACGGCTCCTCCGCCTCCACCCCGAAAACCTTCATCAGTGCGGTAAACTTAATATCCGCCACAACCCTTTTCCCACATTCCATTCCTTTTCGAAAGTTGCCATATATG
>JAAYHF010000123.1 GCA_012727485.1 Eubacteriaceae bacterium | reverse complement strand
GTGTAAAACATGGGCAGAAGTATCCAGAAGAAAAGGCACAGCCCCGCCCCGATAACATAGGCGGACCAGCTTATGCGCCCGCTTAAGGAGAAATCCGTTATGAGGGATACCCCGATGGGTATGGCGAGTATCATGGAGGCGCAGACCGCGCCGTATTTCCTGTCGATCTTCTGTTCTATTTTATCCAGCCTTTTCGGATAAGGGCGCACTGCGGCTCCGCTTTCTTCCTCGGCGAGCATCACCTTTGTTTGGCAAAGAGGGCATTTGGGCTCTCCGCCCGCAAGTTCAACTCCGCATTTTACGCAATAAGCCATATTTTCACTCCATTTGATTACTTTCTACTTTTACATGAATGCCCATCTTTACCATCTGCGTCAGGATATATCTTTGTATCGTCGCCTCCTTTATCTTGCTCGTGAAGGTGAGATAAAGTATTCCCTTGTGGGATATGCAGGAGGTGGTGATGGGGTTGTAACTAAGCGGGCCGATTATAAAATCGATTCTTTGCACATATTTGTCCATTTCCTCGGGCAGTGAGGCTATTCCGAGATTGGAAAGATTCATGGAATTGCATCTGTCGCCCTGTAGATAATAGAAAAATTTCATCGCCGGGTTTTTGATGATTAAAGGCGCGCCCCTGATTATGGCGTTGTTTTCGGTCATGACATTGGCGCTCATTCTCGCATTCATTCGCTTTTCGGTCACTTCCAATCCCATGAAATGCTTCACCCTCGAGCATATTTCCTCAAAGGTGAATTCGCCGTATTTGGGGTCGATGTCCGGATTAACATAGCTTGAGAAATTCCTCACGGTCTTCGCATTGTAAAACTGCCTGAGGTTTACGGGAACGCTCACCTTCAACAGCATTGCCCTGCGGGAAGCTCTTATTTCCTCTTTCTGCATTCGTTGGAGCGCAAAAAGTTGATTGGCCACGATGAATTCGGTTATTGATACATTATATTTTTTAGAGATCGTTTTTATCTGATCAACGGGAATGGAAGCGGTGATGATATTGACGAAGTCCTTGGGTTCGGGAGTACCCTTGATATGATAGGCGGCGGGCTGACTCCTGCCTATGGAAGCGTTGCGGGCATATTTCACAAAGCAATCCTCCCATTCCTCGGGCTTGGGTTCTTCGTCTGCGTCCAAAATCAAACCCCCGGCGGGTATTTTTACGCCGTGGCGCACCCTTAAATATTGGGCGGTGAGGGTTTCAAGAAAACTGAGCCCCCCCGTGCCGTCGGTTAAGGCATGGAATATTTCAACCGCAATGCGATTTTCGTAATATCTCACTCGGAACATATAGCCCCTGTGGTTTTCCATACGCATATTAATGCAGGGATTTCCCGCATCTTCCCCTATTAAGGGCATGGTTTTGATGGGTTCCAAATAATACCAAAACAATCCCCGCTTTAATCTCAGGGCAAAGGAGGGGAAGCGCTTTATGGTGATATTCAGGGCCTCCTGGAGGCAACGGGGATCAATCTTTTCATTCAATGTGGCGGAAAGGCGGAACATGGCGAGCCAATTTCTCGAAGCGGCGGCGGGATAAATCTTTGCCGCGTTATCCAGCTTCAGCCATTTTATTCTATTCGCAGAAAGCCCTTCGTGGTCAGCGGTGTTCATCATCTGTCTATATGGCGGTGTATAAAGGAGGTGATGCGTTTTAGGGCAAGCTTTGCCTCCGGCGTGCCGTAAAGCACAAATACATGCCACATTCCCTCCACTTCATGCAATTCACATTCACAGCCGTATTCTTCGAGCCGCTTTGCCATGGTCAGGGAATCGTCCAAAAGGATTTCACTCGATCCCACATATATCAGCGAGGGCGGCAGATCGCTCAAATTACCGAAAATCGGGGAAGCCAGCGGGTCGGCGCTTTTTTCCGCGCTGTAAGATTGGGCGAAAAATTCCAAATCATCTTTAAATAAAACGGGGTCCTTATCCTTATTCTTTTCCAAGGAAGGCATATTTAAGGTGAGATCCGTCCAAGGGGAGATGGTCGCAACACAGCCGGGCATGGGCAGGGATTCGCTTTTTATCTTAAGGCAAAGGGCATAGCAAAGCCCCCCTCCGGCAGACTCTCCCACCAGGGCGATGTTTTTGCCCTCGTATTTCGTGAGTAGCCTCTTATAAGCTTCGAAGGCGTCCTCCAGGGCGCAGGGGAAGCGGTTTTCGGGAGCGAGTCTGTAGCCTATGAAAAGGGTGGATATTTCGGTGGCATCTGCCAAGATTGTGCCGAAACCCTTCGCATAATCCAGTGTGCCTGCGGTGTAGCCCCCGCCGTGGAGGTACAAAAGGGCATTTTGCGGATAACGCTGCATGGGTATGGCCCAGCTTGCTTTGAAATTGTAAAAAGGTTCGTCCTTATATACGATGTCGTCCGAAAAGACCTTGGCTCCCAGGTTCCCCAGGGCGTCCTGCAATTTCCTCTGGGCTGATATATCAAGTCTTTTCAGGAGAGGTTTAAATATCTTTATCTGCGCTCTCATCAGATCGCTGTTGATTGTGGGCAATAGTACACCTGCTCTCTTTTGGGTTTTATAATATTTATTATAGCATTAAATTTATGGAAAAGCAAAAAACTTTGTAAAGCATGTGAAATGCGGTGAAGCAGGTTGCATATAAAGAGTAATTTATTGATTTATATATGGCAACCCCGCAGATTTCGGTTATATATACGCCATCATCAAAAAAAATTTACGACGGGTAACCCCCGCTCGGTAAAGCGAATTTTGGGTAGGCTGTTCTTGCATGGAAAGTGCTTTGTTCTTTTATGCTTGTGTTTATAACCTATGGGTCGCTTGCTTGTAAAAATGCTCTTATTCCATTCTTTTGAGCCGTTTACAGTAAGTGTTCCGCTCCTTTGCGAACCAAGCACAAGCTCTAAAAATTACGATAAACCCTTATGGACTCAAATAAACAGGGAGTATAATGATATACATACCATAATAATAAAATCAAATTTCATTATCGGAGGGAAAATGGCACACGATGTATTCATAAGTTACTCGCACAAGGACAAGCAGGTGGCGGACGCAATTTGCTCCGGATTGGAGCGAAATTCCATTCGCTGTTGGTACGCCCCGAGGGATATAGAGCCGGGCAAGGAATGGGCGAATGCGATAATTGAAGCCATTCCCCGGGGAAAGGTCTTTGTACTTGTTTTCTCGGAATCCTCGAATATTTCCAAACAGGTCATCAGGGAAGTGGCAAAGGCCGTTTCCTCCCAGCTCACCCTTATCCCCTTCAAAATTGACAATATCCCCCCCACGGGCAGTATGGAGTATTATTTGAATGCCATTCATTGGCTGGACGCCTTTGACGGACAGCTCAGCGATCATATCGAACAGCTCACAAAGCGGGTGCTTGCGGTTTTGGATATGGATACGGACAATATCCAAAAAATACAGCCCGTTAAAATAAAAAGGAAAAAAGCAAGCGCCGTTAAAATCCTCTCCTATATTTTGGCGGGTGCCCTTATCGTCGGCGGAGGGGCATGGGCGGCGGGCAAGTTAATTAATAAAGGTGAAGCGGGCGGAAAAACGCCCTCATCGGTGGCGGTGCCCTCCAACGAAGGAGCTTTTATTGAAGATCCCGAAAACAGCTACACCACAGGCAATTTGCAATGCAATCTTTCCAACGGCGGAATAGCCGCCTCTTATGAAGGAATGATCTATTATTCCTCCAATGACAACCACTGCTTATATAAAATGGAGGCGAACGGAAAGAATAAAGTCAAGCTGACCGAAGGCGGCGTTAAGAATATAAGCGTTTACGACGGCTGGGTTTATTACAGCGATTTCAATTCGCCAAGCTCCATTCATCGCACAAAAATCGACGGGAGCGCAACCGAATTGCTTTTCGAAGGACACACGGAGGGTTTACGCATTATAGATAATAAGCTTTATTTTAAAGACGGCAGAAAATCCCTCCACCTGACAAGCATGAACCTTGACGGAACCAATCCGCAAATGCTCAACGAGATAGATAAACTTTACCACTTCGCCATCGCCGAAGGAAAAGTATATTACAGCAATCAGGCGGACGGCGGCTGTATGTGGAGGGTTAATTTGGACGGAAGCGAGCCTGTGAAACTCTCCGAACAGAGTGTGGACAGCATCGCCTTATCCGACGGCTATATCGTCTATACCCTCGCTCCCTCCTCAAAGGCTTCCTCCGTCCGTGCGATGAATATGACCACCTTTGAGGACACCGAGCTTTATTCCGACTATTTTTATTACCTAACCGTTTCCGATTATGGCATCATCGCCCACAGCGGAGTGAATAAACAGCATATTTACAAACTGCCGCTGAATAAAAACGCCGCTGTGGAAATAAGCCCCCACAAAGCGGAGAGCATCTCCATAGCAGACGGCTGGGTCTTTTACATAAACAAAGAGGACGATAAGCTCTATAGGGTGGATGCGAACGGTCAGAATTTGGAATTGGTTGAATAGAAAGCAGATTTAAAGGAGTAAAGATGAAAAAATTCGGTTTCGGTTTCATGCGCCTTCCCACCCTGCCCGGCGGGGGCGAGGGGGATATAGATTATCCAAAGGCCTTTGAAATGGTGGATTATTTCCTTTCGCAGGGCTTCACCTATTTCGATATCGCCCGGGGCTATATGGAGGGCAACTGCGAAGCGGCTTTTAATAAATGCGTCGCCCAAAGATATGAAAGAGATAAGTATGTTTTAACCGATAAGCTCACCGTGGATTACTTCAAAACAAGGGAGGATATACTTCCTTTGATTGAAAATCAGCTTAAAGTGACGGGGGCGGGTTATTTCGATTACTATTTCCTTCATTCCGTGAGCAGGCTCACCTATCCCAAGTTCCTTTCCTGCGGCGCCTTGGAAATACTTCGCCCCCTTAAGGAAAAGGGCTTGGTAAAGCATATCGGCATTTCATATCATGATAAAAGCGATTTTTTAGATGAGATTTTAACCGCTCACCCCGAAATAGAGGTGGTGCAGATACAATTCAATTATGCGGATTATCGGGATACGGGCATAGACAGCAGGGGAGTGTATGAAACCGCAAGAAAGCATAATAAACCGGTGCTGGTTATGGAGCCGGTCAAGGGCGGCATTTTATCCCGACTTCCCGAGCGGGCCATGGCTGTGATTTCCGAGCTGAATGAGGAGCTTTCGGTTTCGCCCTCGCGCGGCTCAAGCCCCGCTTCCTATGCTATCCGCTTTGCCGCTTCCTTTGAGGGGATAATGATGGTGCTTTCCGGCATGAATAATCTCGAGCAGGTTGTGGAAAACACTTCCTTTATGAAGGATTTTGTTCCCCTAAACCCCCGCGAATACGAAGCATTGGAAAAGGTGAACGAAATTCTTAAGGCGACCGATGCCATACCCTGCACCAACTGCCGCTACTGCACTTCGGGTTGCCCCCAAAATATAAGGATACCCGATTTATTCGCCTGCCTTAACAGTAAAAGGAGCTTCAACGAATGGGGAAGCGAGTTTTATTACGAAGTGAACACCGCCTCGGGGGGCAAGGCCTCGGATTGCATCGACTGCGGTCAATGTGAGGACGCCTGCCCTCAGCATCTCGAGATACGCTCCCTTTTAAGAGAGGTTGCGGAGGTCTTTGAGAAAAAGGAGGAAGAAAATGGAAATTAAAAAATGTACCATGGATAGGTTTTATGTGATAGGAAAGGAGGGCTCCACCGACGAGGGAGAGGGCTTTGTGGCTCGCCTTTGGAAGGAAGCCAATGCCGATTTCGGGCAGATAGCCGATTTGGTCTTAAGGGACGAGCAGGGCCTTCCGGTGGGTATATGGGGACTTATGACCGATTTTTCCCGAAGCTACGCTCCCTGGGAGGAGGGCTTTACAAAGGGGCTTTATCTGGCGGGCGCGCAGGTCGCCTTCGATGCAGTTCCCCCCGAGGGTTGGGTTAAATGGGAATCCCCCGCCTATGAATTTATCTATGTGCAAAGCGAGGGGCCTCAAACGGTTCAAAAGGTGCTTGATTATATGGAGCAAAACGCCCTTTTCCTCTGCGGGGCGATATACGACCATTCCTGCCCCAAGGACGGCAAGGATTATATGTTTTTCCCGATCAAAAGGCTGTAAGTTTTCATTTTGCCATAAATTAAAAGGGCTGTAACCGTTCTTTCGGCTTACAGCCCTTTTGCTTTGCGTAACGCCGTCGAAAAAAGCCGTCGCTCCCCTTACCGCCGCAAATAAGGGAAAAGCCACATTTAAATCCAACGGGAAAACTCGCCGTTATATCCGAAGAAAGTCCGGACTACATATAAAAGTCTATGCGTATATGCAGACCATAAACAACAATTCTTTTTGCAAATATCCTTCTTTTCCTCCAAGGTCTATGCGCTTTAGATAAAGCCCGTCGCCTTCGGGGAAATTCTATCGGCTAAAACTCCCTACACTGATCCATAAACACCTCGAAAAGCCTTTGAGTGAATTTTTCTTCCCTCATCAGTTCCGGGTGCCATTTTAAACCTAAAACAAAATTCATGTCGTCCATCTCAAAACCCTCCACGAGTCCGTCCTCGGAATAGGCGTTTATGTCGGCAAAGGGAGAAACCATATCTTTTTGCGCCACCATGGTGTGAATACTGTTCACCGAATATTCCTTGGAGCCGATAAGCTCATAAAGCATTGTTCCCTTTTCGATTTTAACGGGGTGACGGTAGGAAATGTCGTAGTGATTGTGATTGCCCGTTTTGTCTAAAACCACATCGGAGCCCAGCGCCCTTAATATGTTGTTGAATCCCGCGCAAATCCCCAAAAGGGGCTTATCCTGCTCTATCGCCATCTTTGCGAATTCAATCTCGTAACTGCTGCTGGCAAGCCCTCCCTGAAGGATAAATCCGTCGCAGATAAGGGTTTGATCCAACATATCCTCCTTTTGCTCCTCGGTCAAAACGGTGTCGTCTCTTATATCGTCGTCGTTGAATGTCAGGGTTTCTTGACTCGGCAGCAACATAAGGGCTATGCCCCCGTTTTTGACTATCATATAGCGGAATTCATCCCAAAGGGTTATTCTGTTCCATAAATCCTCGTCGTATTTCGTTTCCGCCTTGCCGATTATGCCTATCATGGGTTTCATATTCTCATTATCCTTTCCGGTTTCATAAAACCGATGTCATGTGTATCACTCCGCCGTATATGGCGCTGTCCTTAAATCCCGTCGAAAGATAAAGCCTGTGGGCCACCTCATTATCCCGCGCCACATCAATTTCGAGCTTGACCGCGCCCTTCTCCTTGAGATACTTCACGACCTCCCGCATTAATATCTTTCCGTAACCTCGGCTCTGGTAATTCTTGTCTATTTGGATTATTTCAATATAGTATATACCCTTTTTGGCGTTCACCTTCAACACAGCCAACCCCACGCTCCTTTCGCCCTCCATCAAAACCAAGGGTTTTAATTCCCGGGGGTTGCTCATGCACATGGCTATGGAGCTTCTCGCATCGTCCACAAAATACATCTGCTCATCGCTTACCTGCAAATCCATCGCATCCCAAACATTGTTCTCGTTCACCGGCACAAGGCGGGTGTTTTTCGGATAAGTATTTTGGGAATTGATGAAGTCGATGAGGGAGGTGGTGTAACAGCTCCATCTGTTGTTTATAACCTTATATATGGGCTTTTCGTTGGATAATATAACATAGGAGAAATCTCCTTCGGGTTCGTAGCAGATATTAAGGGAATAACCGCTCAGGCTCATGGGGGCGGTGGGGGTGCCGTTTTCGATTGAGCCGAGGTAGCCCTTTTTATTATGCTTAAAAACAAGGGTTTTATCCCACATTCTGCGGCTCAGCAAGCGATCGTCCCTGCTTTGGAGGGCCTTTGCGATTAAAAGCACATCGTCGATTGTCACGCTTACACATTCATAATCCGCCCCCTCGTTGTCGGTTAAAACGAGTTTGTCGTCCGCGGGGCAAAGCACGGGCAGGGTTGTCGCCCTTATCCCGGGGGTTGCGCCGGTAATTTTGAGGGGTTCGAAAAAATTCGTTTTCAGATAATCGAAAAAGGACATTCCGCTGACCGCCTCGATTATTCCCTTGAGGAAAACAAGCTCTGTGGTGCTGGAACTGTTGTGCCTTTGCCCGGGAGCAAACTTCATTTCCATACCGTTTACCATTTCAATCACTTCCCCTAAGGAAATCTTGCCCCCCTCCAACTTCGCCTCCCTTTTAACCTTCTCCTCCCGGGGAAGTTCGGCGTAGGTTTCATCGGAATTAAGGTCGATTATGAGCTTTTCATAGAAATAATCGGGCAGACCGCTTTCCCTCATCAAAAGATTATCTATTGTTATCTTATCCGAATGTATACACTCGGGCAGATATTTGTCGATTTTATCGGTCAGCTTCAGCTTACCCCCTTCGGCAAGCTGTAAGATGCTCACTGCGGTAAATAGTTTGGAGCGCAGGGGTAAAAGGAAGGTGTCCTTTAGGGCGAGAGGGCGTCCCGCGCCCCTGTCGGCGTAACCGTAAGCGGCCATAAGGGCGGTTGTCTCTGAGATGTTGTAGGCGAATATCCCCGTGGCGTCCCACTGTTTCGTGCATTCACCGAGCGTTTCCTTTAATTTGTCAATGTCCATTATTTCTCCGATTCTTGAATAGTATTGTAATCATTATACTCCCCATGGGCGAATTTGTAAATAAAGAAGAGGACTTCGGCGCATTATCTCAAAATTGCTTCGGCAGTAAGGGTAAATAAAAGGGGCAAAGAGATACAAGCGAACTTACGGCTGAAACAGTCTTGCTTACTGCCCGAAGCCCTTCCCCTGTCCGAGGATTTAGCGGAAAACAGCACATAAGAGGAAAACAAAACAGCCCATAAATAATTCGGTTACTTTGGAATTTTACCGAATTTTCTTTTAATTTGTTTTAAACCTTAACAATCGGCGCGCGATTGACAAAGGGGCGAAAAATGGTATAGAATACATGAGAAAATTTATTATCGGAGCAAACATTGAACAAAGAAAACAAAACCGCAAACAAAGCTGACCATAAAAAAGCCTACGCCGTCCTTTTTGCCCTCGGAGCTGTCTTTTTCCTTATCTATGCGATCTTCGGGGGGGCATTTTCGCAGGGGGAAATCAATAAAACTTTCTTCGTCCTTTGCGATGCGAGCTTTATTCCCGCAATGCTTTATATCGTAACGGGGCTTGTGATTGTCATTGCCAATGACGGCTTTTTCGATGCCTTTACCTACGCTTCCCGCAAGTTTTCCTATCTGATAAATAAGGATTACGAGGACAAGCTGAAAAAAGACGAACCCTTCCACGAATATAAAAAGAACAGGCACAGGGCCAATGTACCCGCAAAACCCGTGCTTTTAACGGGCTTTTGTTTTTTGGTGCTTTCGAGCCTCTGCCTGCTTGCTTTTTATAAGCTTTAAGCGGTTGGAAATGGGAAGAAAACCGATCGTAACGCTTTTATGCTCATGTCCTTGGACGGCAAGATAAACAGCGGCTCCTCCGATGAACTCGATGTGGACAGGGATTGGTGCAATATTCCCCACATCAAGGAGGGGCTTCATCAATATTACGAAATAGAGCAAACCACCGACTGCTATTCCCTCAACACGGGCAGGGTGATGGCGAAGGTGGGGGCAAACGAAAGACCCTTCGGGGATAAATGGGGGGTGAGCTTCATCGCCGTGGACAATCTTCCCCATTTGAACGAGCATGGGGTTGAGTATTATGCCCGTATTTCCGAGAGGTTCTTCGTCGTCACTAACAACCCTTCCCACCCCGCCCATGCTCTTTGTGAAAAGTTCGATAACATTGTGATGTTGCCCTACAGCGGGAAATTGAGCCTTGCGGATATGTTGGAGATGCTTTACGAAAAGGGGGTGGAGCGGCTCACCGTCCAAAGCGGCGGCACCCTCAACGGCGCATTTTTAAGGGAAAATCTCTTTGATTTCGTGAATATAGTCGTCGCTCCCGTTTTGGTGGGCGGCAAAGATACCCCGAGCATAATAGACGGGCAGGCTATAACAAGCCCCCTGCAACTTTCCCTTATCAGACCCCTGCGGCTTTTGGAAGCCAATACCCTTGAGGATTCCTATATACAACTTAAATACGAGGTGATTAAGTAGGGGAGGGGCTTTCTTCCCGATATTAGCCCCCATAAAACCATTGCGGGGCTTGCCTTAAAAGCCCGATTGATCTATCAACAAAAAAACGGCGGTATCAACACCGCCGTTTTATCATATCGAATGATTAATCCCTTAATAAAGCGTACATTTTCATATCCCGCACGACCCCGTTTTTAACGGCGTTTTTTCTCAATATGCCCTCGCAAATAAAACCGCATTTTTCCAACACGCGGCAGGAAGCGGCGTTGTCCGCAAAGGGCTGGGCGAAAAGGCGGATAATATCGGTGTTGGTGAAAATGAATTCGGCCAACTGTCCGACGGCTGAGGTGCAGATGCCCTTTCCCCAATAAGGTTGAGCTACATAATAGCCGATTTCCGCCGTGCGGCTGTGTATGTTGCTCTGGCGGGAGGCGCTGATGCTCCCCACCGCTTGCCCCTCGAGGGTGATGGCGAAGGGATATTGACTGTCCTTTTCGGCGCCGAGCATTGCGGAAATGTAATTCAAGGCGTCCTGCTTAGTATAGGGGGAGGGAAGGCCGTCCCTTAGATTGTCGGTGATGTTCTTGTTGTTTAAGGCCGCCGCCAAGTCATCGGCATAATCGGCTTTCCAGGGTAAAATCAGGCAATTCATGTTTTCTCCTTTTTTAGGGGTTCATTTATAAATGGGCGAACCTTATGTTAATCTTTTATTATGTTTCGGTATTTTTTACAGGCGAAGGGCAAACGGCTGTGCGTTGCCTGCAAATCATAATTTCATTTTTTAATGAAAGGGACTTTCCCCGCAGGCGCTCCCGATGAAAGGAAGCTCACGGCATTTCCCCTTCCGCCCTTTGCGAGCGGTCGGCAAAATATATGGGAATGATTGTCAGTGCTATCCATGCCGCCGCCCAGAGGAATATGTTGTTGTTCGCCGCATGACCCGCCACGCCGTATTCGTTCACCATTTCCACCCCGGTCGAGTTGATTATGGCCGAACCGATGGGAGTGCCGATGCACATGGGTATGCAGACATAGAAAACGCATCTTAATCCCTCGTACTGCCCCTTTGCCCCTCGGGGATAAAGGTTTTTGAGCAATACCATCAAGGTCTGGAAGATCGACATATATCCCACTCCTATGCCGAAAAGCCCGATCACCGTCGGGATAAATTTCTTTGAGACCCCTGCGCAGACAAGCCCGATTACAGTGGCGGCAACGGAAAAATACATCATTGGATAATATTTCTTTTTATCTATCATCTTCGCGCCGATTATGGTGGCGGGAGTGGCAAAAATAAGGCTTACGCCAAATATCACCCCCGCTTTACCCGTGGGATTGCCCAAGGAATAGATTAGGTAATTTGTCAAATGTGAAAAATACATTTGAAAGCCGATGAAATAGGTGGAAAAAACAATCAAAACCCATTTGAGCTGAGGGTTTTCCTTTAAAACGCCGAAATTGAAGAATTTGCCGAACTGCCGCCAAAACCCGCCGGGGTCGGCGACGGCTTTCAGCTCCTCGGAGTCCTTTACCGTTATCATCATCAAAAGGGAAAGCAGTATGACGGAAATCCCTATCGCCGTGAAGAAAAGCATATAATCTATTTTTTCTATTATATTGCCGAAGATGAGCGAGCCGAGTATGGTCGCCACCACGGGCAACAGAGCGCACATGGCGCCGATTGCCCCCCTTTTGGTTTTGGCGGAAATATCCGTCGTCCATGGGTTAAAACCCGCATCGTAGCCCATACAGCCGAATACGGTCATCAGGCAGTCCGCCGCGATCACCGCGGTTGCCCCCAGCGCCTTGTTTCCCGAGAGGAATTGGGTCGTGCCGAAAAGGATTATGGTTATTCCCCATATAAAGTATCCCCATACTATATTGAACTTGCGCTTGCCCATTCTGTCGCTCAAAGTGCCGAAAAAAACCGTCGAGATAACCTGGGTTACAGCCGTGGCCGCCACCATCCAAGATATGATATTGGGATCGGGCGCTATCTTGGCGTAAACAAAGGTGTTAAACCATTGGTTCTCGATATTCCAGCAAAGCTGTCCCACCAACCCTGTCATAAGCATCACCGCCCATGTCGAAGGCTTTATTTTGTCTTGTTTTTCCATAAAAATCTCTCTTTGCCGTGATTTGATATGTCTATATATAAGCCGTAAGAAGGCGAGCCCAACAGCACATACCTTCCCCCCGCCTTCGTCGAGTAGTTCAAAACCCTGTATATATACCAAGCCGAAACAATGCAATTCCGTCGTTTGGCTGTATTATAAAAGCTTAATGTATTGATTATTTATAAAACCATTACCCATAAAAAGAGGTAATTCCACCACCCTTAAAGCAATATGACTAAAAGTATAAAATACTTTTAGTCATATTGCCCATACTATCGTTCTGAAAGCAAAGCTTTCAGAACGATAGTATTACGCCCTTTTCATAAGCATAAGTAGAACTAAGCCCCCTTGTCTGCATCATATATATCTGTTTGAAGGGGCAACTTTTAACTATCGCGTCCCTAATGGCGCTTGCCAAGGGCAAATTCCTGCAATGGGTTATAACGAGGTTGTTTTCGGCAAAGTTTTTGCCGCTTTTGATGACCAGAGAGGCCATTTTTTCCACAATTTGGTTTATTCCCCTGCAGTTGTGGTAAAGTACGATGTTTCCGTCCCCGTCACTGCCGAGTATCTGCTTTATATTCAGGGCGCTGACGAGCTTTCCCTTCAGCCGGGGAACTCTGCCGTTACGGATAAAGTTTTCCAAACTGTCCAGCACGAAATAGGTTTTCATTTCCTTTATGTATTGGTTGATCTTCTCGATGATGCCCAACTTATCGAGCCCCGCTTCGGCAAGCTCCTTTATCTTTATGGCGATTAAGGTCTGCCCCGCAGAGGCGCTTTTGGAATCGAAAACATGAACATCGGCCCCCTCCTGTTCGGCAAGGGCTTTTCCCTCCATTGCGCTGGCATAGGAGCCGGATAGGTTGCCCGAGAGGGTTATTCCGAAGGCGGTGCCTTCTCCCATAAAGGCATTTTTGTAATCCCCGGGGGAAGGACAGGCGGTGGTGGTCTTGCCTTCGTAGAGAATCATTGCCTGCACATATGCGTCAATATCCATATCGTCGCTGTCCACATAAGTCGTATCTCCGAAGCTCATCGAAAGGGGAACCTTGGTTATTCGAAGCTGCTGCTTCAATTCCCCCATTGCGTCACAGGAACTGTCCGCCACTATTCTGTAATCCATATTTTATCCATTCCTTTCCGCATTATAAAACCTTGGGTAAACGCCGGAGTTCACTCAAAGTTGTGATTTAACACTGTAATATATTAGCATATCGGCAAAAAAATGTAAATTAGAATTACATTAGCGCATCAAAGCAGAGCCCCCCGGGGGTTATAAAAAGCATTTTTTGATCGGTTTTAAATAATTGTTCCGCGTCAAGTTACCTTTTATATTGAGCTATCCCTGCTTTTGTCTGATATTCGATTGAGTGTGCCGTCAAGCGGCTTTTGTGCGAGAAGGGTTTTCTCAAGCGTGGGTTTTATAATAATCCTTTACGTAATCGAAATAGAAATCCTTAATTATTTCGTTGCGCTCCATCACCTGCGGATCTTTGAAATCCCCCCTGATCATCGGGGAATAAACAAAGCCTCCCCCCGGCGCCAAGGTGTCCACATATTCGGCCAAGGCATCTTTTAGCACCTTTTTATCCACCATAGGGTCGCTTAATTCCCCCTGGGAATCCCACCCGCCGTTTATGGAAAGTTTATGAAGAAATCTTTTCTTTATGGCGGGCAAATCGTTGCTGGTTTGGGCGGGGTTCCAGCCCCTTACTCCCATTTCAACCCAATCGGGAATGAACTGTTCGCATTTGCCGCAGTCGTGGCGCTCTATGGTCATATTGTTTTCCAGGGCTAAATCACAGTGCCTTTTCTGGAAGGGCTTGAAGAATTTACGGTACATTTCCACGGAGAAAAAGGGAGTTCTGTAAGCGGAGTCGTCGTCCATCAAACTCACCCCGTCCGGCTTGAGATAATAGATCTGCTGTTTCATCACCTCAATGTAGAAATCCGAAACATATTCGAGCATGGCAAGCAGGGCGTTGGGTTCTTCATACATGGCCAAAATGGTGTTTTCAAAGCCCATGAAGGAAACCGCTGTCAAGAAATAATCCCCTCCGCCGATTTTGAGCATACGGTTCTCGCGGTCGAATCTTTCCGTTTGCGCCATATAATAACCCTCCCAATCCCTGTTCGAGGTGTCGGGGCGGTGTATGTATTTGTCCCATTGGGTTATATCCGGCAGGATTATCTTGCCCGGGGTGGGCAGTGCCCCCATGTTCAGGTCGGCGCTTCCTGTGTATTCCACTCCCAGGGAAGTGACATAGGTGCCCTGCGGGGCGGAAACGGGGGTGAGCAGTTCCTCTGATACGCTGTCGGAAGCGGGGAAGAAGCGGGAAGGAACATATTCGGGGATTTCCCCCGCCAGCATAAGCATATAGTTCTGTTTAGGTGTGATCTCCATTTCAATCCTCCATTCAAATACTGAATATTTCTATTCCGATATGTAACCATTTTAATCTTTTGTTTCTGCTTTTTCAATATAATGCGCAAATTATTCAAATATATCTTTAAAAACAAAATAGAAAGAAGCGTTTTTGAATTGTATTGTGTTTCTTGTCGAAACATGATATATTGATTAAAAAGGTTCGGTTTAGAGAATCAATCTTTAGGAGAGCATACCTTCGATGCCCAGAAAAGTTCTGATTGTTGACGATAATGCGATTGTCCGTGAATTGCTCACGGGTACTTTACGCGAAGATTACGATATTCTCGAAGCTTCCAACGGTCAAGACGCCCTTTCCCTTATTCATCGTAATTATAAAATCTTATCAGCCGTGCTTTTGGATATAGTAATGCCGGGTATTGACGGTTATGAGGTGCTTCGCAGGGTGAGGGAAAACTTCCTTTTCGCTCAATTGCCCATAATAATAATAACCGGCAATGAGGACGAACAAGCCCGGGTAAAAGCCCTTTCTTTGGGGGCGAACGATTTTATCATAAAACCCTTCAATCCGGAAATAGTAAGGCATTGTCTCAGAAATAACATAGCCCTAAGGGAGACCGCTTCGATAGTAAATGCAATTCAAAAGGATAAGCTCACCGGAGTTTTCAACAGGGAAGCCTTCTTCGAGAAAGTGACCCATGCGATAAAAGACAAGCGGGAGGGTTTTTATATCTTATCGAGTTTTGACATAGATAATTTCAAGCTTGTCAACGATCAATACGGGGCAGAAAGGGGAGATGAGATCCTCAAGGAGATAGGCATAACGATAAGGGCGGAGATGGAAAAGCTCTCCGGGGTCGCCGGCAGAATCTCCGCGGATAACTTTGCCCTCCTTTATCCGGAAAAATACAGGGATTTCGATTTGATTGCGGCATTGAGATCCCGCAGGCTTGTTCTCAGCGAACAGCAGATAATCGCCTTCAGCATAGGCAGATATGTCATAACCGACCTTTCCCTGCCCGCCAGCGCCCTTTACGACAGGGCTTATATAGCAAAGCAGTCCGTTAAGGGCAGATACGACAAGCATCTGGCCTATTTCGACGAGCCGATGCTTGAAAAGCTCGTTTTAAATCAGCAGATAACCTCGGAGATGGAAACGGCCCTTCGGGAAAATCAATTTGAGGTGTGGTTTCAGCCCCAATTCAATCACGAAAACGGCAAGCTCATAGGGGCAGAAGCCTTGGTTCGTTGGAAACATCCGAAAAAGGGCATCATATCCCCCGGGGATTTTATTTCACTTTTCGAACAGACGGGCTTTGTATATGAGCTTGATAAGTATGTATGGGCAAGGGTTTGCGCCTATTTGCGTAAATGGCTGGACGAGGGGAGAGATCCCCTCCCCGTTTCGGTGAATGTTTCCCGATACGATATATTTTGCGATGACTTCATAGATGTGATAGTGGGGCTTGTGGAAGAATACAATATACCCATGGACCTATTGCGCTTGGAAATAACCGAATCCGCCTTTTCCACTTCCACGGATCTGATAGTAAAAATAGTAAAACAACTGATAAACCTCGGCTTTACCCTCGAAATAGACGACTTCGGCAGCGGCTATTCCTCTCTCAACACCCTGAAGAATGTACCCGCCCAGGTGGTAAAGTTGGATATGCGCTTCCTTGAGGGGGACGACGAATCCCAAAGGGGAGGCAATATCCTCGAATCCATCGTCCGCATGACGAAATGGCTTGGAATCACCGTATTGGCGGAGGGCGTGGAGGAAAAGAATCAGGCCGATTTCCTTAAATCCATAGGTTGCACCTATGTGCAGGGTTATTTATATGCCCGTCCGATGGTAGCCTCGGAATACGAAGCTCTCTGCGGCGGGGCGGGGATAAAGGAGCTTTCTTTCTCTCCGCAGACGGTTCAGGGCCTGGATTACAGCTTTTTCTGGAATCCGGACAGCTTTGATACCCTGATTTTCAACAGTTTTTCGGGAGCCGCCTGTGTTTTCGAATATAATAACGGCTCAATGGAGATGATAAGGGTTTCCGAACAATATGCCCACATGGTTTTCGGGCCCGAAATGAGCGTGGAAAATCTTTTGGAGATCAAATGGCATGAGCATCTCGATGAAAATTCCGCCTTGGAGCTTAAGGCCGCATTGGACCATTCGGCGAGGATAAAAAAGGAAGTCACCGGGGAATATTTGTTTTACGATCTGCCCCACTGCCCCCAAAAGACCTATCTTAAATGCTCCGTTCGCATCATTGCCACGGTTTCGGAGAGAATGTTGGTTTATTGCGTAAGCGAAAACACCACCTCCCACAGTATGCTGGTGAAAATGCTGGGCGAGCAACAGCAGAAAAGCATTTCGGCAGAGCTTATCCTAAGCGGCGTTCTCAATAACTTTCCCGAGGGAGCCGCAGTGTTTACCGTAAAAGGCGGCGATATTGAGCTGATGTTTTCCAACGATGCCTTCCACGAAATATTGGGCCACACAAAGGCCCAACTCAGGGATAAGCCCTTGAAATTCGAGGAGATGATAGAAGCCCGGGACGAGATAAGCCTATCCGAAAAGCTTAAGGAATCCTGCGGCGGCAAAAGCGTTTCCTTTGAATGTAAGGTGATCGGCGGTAAGGAAAGGGCATATAGCAATAAAATAACCCTCGTTCATACGGGAGAGGATAATATACCCGTCTATCTGTGCGTGTTAAGCGAAATTTGAGGTAATGCCGCATTGTAATTTAAAGGAAATAAACGGGCTTTTTCCGTTTAAATAAAGACGGATTGGATTTCTTCCTTATAATATGTGAGGTGCTGTTTGCAATAGTGACATCGCTATTTCGGAAGCATATTTTAAAAGTCAAGTGTAAAAATCCTCGGAGAAATTCAACTGTGGTGATTTTTGCCTTTTATAATCATGGGTCGGTTGCTTATTTATGATTTGTTTTTGAGCAATATAGCCCTTTAAGATAACAATTATGATTTGTAGTAATTAGGTAAGCTTCTCGGGTGAGTATGCCGATGTTGAGAAACCTACCCTTAATCCCCTCTGCAAAGCTCTGTTTTCCTAATCGCTTTTTTGAAATCAAACGAAGCCCACCTCATTAAAGCGCCGATTACTCCGTGGGCGAAAAGACACATTCCCCGGGCGCTTTATCCTCCCTTATGCCCCGAAAAACCCCTTGGCGCATCTTCCCGGAGGGGCTTCTTTCCATAAAGGAAACCTTTCCCACCGCGTAATGTTCGAGCCAAAGCGCATTCTCGTTTCCCTTGGGTACATATTTCAGGGGCGAAGCTTCTGTTTTGGGCATTTCCTTTAACAGCCGAAAATCCCCGGAGAATCTCCCCAGCGCCACATGGTCCATATAGGTCAGGCGGCTCGATACATATTGGGCAAGTATCAGGCTTATTGCCGCACCCTCCTTGGGAATATAGCCGCATATAATAAAATCGTCGTCTTGAAGGTTTTTTATCTTTATCCAATCCTTTGTGCGCCTCCCGGGGAAATAAAGGCTCGCCTTTCTCTTGGCGACTATCCCCTCTAAGGCATTCTTTTCGGATATTTCAAAAAGCCTTTTGCCCTCCCTTTCGATATATTCGCTTATCATAAGCCTGCCCCCCGGCATGGTGTTTTCGCTTAAAATCGCCTTTCTTTGTATTAAGGGAAGTTGCGTTAGGTCGGCGGCTTCCAAGGAAAGAATATCGAAGGCAACGAATGTTACCGGGGATAAATCTGCGGCAATGGCGATTTTTACCTTGTCGCTCATGAGAGAGCGCCTTTGAATGGCTGAAAAATCGGGTCTGTTATTCACAAAGATAACCGCCTCTCCGTCCAAAAGACAGCTTTTCTTTACTTGCTTGTTTATATCCCTCAGCTCGGGGTAGGTGGGGGTGACATTTATTTGGCGCTTATTTATCAGAAGGGTTTTTCCCGCCGGATCCAGAAGGGCAAGACAGCGCACCCCGTCGAATTTGAATTCGTAAATATAATCCCCGTCGTCAAAGGCGGCGCCTTCCCTTCCGATGAGCATGGCTTCGGGCAGGGTATCTTTTCTCATACAGCCCTTTTCTTTTCCTTTTCGATGCTTTGCTTTAAGGCTTCCATCAAATCGGTGACGGCAGTTTGCTCCTTTTCTTCGGGCGTGACGATTTGTTTTCCCTCTATTTTATTTTGTATAAGCTCCCTTAAGCGGGTTTGGTATTCGTCCCTGTATTTTTCGGGTTCAAAAGCCTTTTCCATTGAGCCGATGAGCTTTTCAGCCATTTTCAGCTCCTGCTCGTCTACATCGGGGCGGGGGAACTGCTTGGGAATTTCCTTCAGCTCTTCCTCGAAATACATCGTCTGAACGACAAGCCCTTCTTCGTTGGGAATTATCGCAAGCAGTGTTTCCTTGCTCGCAATCACCGTTTTACCCACCGCCACCTTCTTCTTTTTGAGCATCGCCTTTCTTAAAAGCTCGAAGGCCTTTTCCCCTCCCGTTTGGGGAAGTGCATGGTAGCTTCTGGAATAATAAATGGGCTTTATGTTTCCCTTATCCGTAAAAAGCAATATTTCCAAACTGCGGTCCTTCTCGGTTTTAATCTTTTCTAAATCCTCGTCGGTTACTATAACGAATTTATCCTTGTCGTATTCGAAACCCTTTACAATCTGATTTTCGGTTACTTCCTTATTGCAATGCGAACAGACCTTTTTGTAGCGTATTCTCGAATTATCTTCTTCGTGCAGTTGGTTGAAGTGAATATCATTATCCTTTGTGGCGGTGTATAAAGCCACCGGAATATTAACCAGCCCGAAGGATATTGCCCCCTTATGCGCGACAGCCATTTTTCCCCTTCCTTATGACGGCGATTTGCAAAACAAACAAGCCAAGTTTGCCGCAATATGCCGAATTTCGTTTCTTCCCGCTTAGTTTCTCCGCAAAATCGCTTTTTATGAACCGAAAAGATAAATGCTGTTGTTTGCTGCGGTTTTAAAATATATAATAAAGTAAAAAAGAGGGAAATATGAAAAGAAGAACAATTTTTGCCGCTATAATGCTCTTATTTTTAGTTACAACGCTTTTGTGCGGTTGCGGCGGTTCAAAGGAGAAGAACCCCGATCCTATCGGGGATCCCGAACCGGTAGGGAACGATGCAGCCATGGATGCCGCCTTTGGTGATTTGGGCATTTCCATGACCGATGCCGACAATATAAAGATCAAATACAATTCCGATAAAGGCGTTTATGAGATAAGCTTCACTCACAAAAGCGAGGATTATATTTATCAAATAGACTCGCTCACCGCCCAAGTCAAAGACAAAAGTTCCTCACCTTCCTCTAATCCCCAAAGCGAAGGGGATCTCACGGACTCCGCCGCCTTGGATATTATGTTTGCCGATGCGGGCGCTTCGGGCGTTACCGTGGCGGATATGAAGGATATAAAAGTAAAAAAGACCACCGAAAACGGAGAGAAGGTTTGGTTGTGCAGTTATTCTTTTGATGGAAAGACCACCTCTTATACGATTTCGGCTGTAAACGGGAATATACTTAAGAAAGTAACGGAATAAGCAGTTTCGGATTTATACCCGACAAACAACAATAAAACGGCGAAAAGGATCGGTTTCGCCGTTTTTCTTTTAACTGAGTTGCTGTCATAAATTTTTGTGGGAGCATCGAAAAAGCGCAAAAGAGGAGCAATTATCGAAGCGAATCAACAAAACCTCCCCGTGTTTATAGCAAATTCTTTAATGAATAATGAAAAATCGAGCTTTGCCTTGGATAAGTGTTTATGTGTAGTATAAAGAACAGATGTGATAAATGGTTCTTTGGAGCCGTGAACAATTTCACTTAATTATTATATATATTTTTTCCGGTGAATAATAAAAACTGAAATATATATAGTACGGAGATGCTTGGGTTTTGCTCTGAAGTATTCTTATTTATTCATTCTTCAATATTCATCATTCATTAAGCTCTGCTTTATCAAAGCGTTCCCGGTACCCCCGGTGAGAATCGAACTCATGCACCAGACTTCGGAGACCTGTGCTCTATCCACTGAGCTACGGGGGTACGCTCCTCATATATTATCACCAAAAGTTTCTTCGGTAAAGTGGTAAGCGCAATTTTTCCTCAGGCGCAAGAAAATCCCTCCGGTAAAGGGGCGTTGAGTGGGAATAGGAACAAATATAAGCATAAACGCATAAAAATTATGTAAAAACCCTTTGATAATCCGAAAGTAGTGTTATAATTACAAAAATTAACGATTATTTATACCGAACTTTAATTAAAAAGGCTCTAGATTAAAGCTTTGGCAAGGAGCGGACAATGTTTAAAAATGTAATAGTAAAAACCCCCTGTAAGAATGTATGCGAAGGAATAACCGGCGCTCCCGAATTGGGAAAGCCCATATACGAAAAGGCTTTGCTTCAACACAGCGCTTATATTGAGGCTCTCAAGGGCTGTGGCGTCAAGGTCACCCTGCTTGAAGCCGACGATGAATATCCGGACAGTTGTTTCGTGGAAGATGTGGCGGTGGTAACGGAAAATTGCGCCGTTATAACCAACCCCGGGGCCGCAAGCCGCAACGGTGAAACGAAGGGAATTATTCCCGTGATAAGTAATTTCTATGAAAGCGGCGTCATAGAATACATAAAGGCGCCCGCCACCCTCGAAGGGGGAGATGTGATGATGGCGGGGGATACCTTCTATGTGGGGAAAAGCGCCAGAACAAACGAAGAAGGAATAGGGCAGTTTACCGATATTTTGTCCAAGTACGGTTACAAGGTGATTCCCGTACCCCTCGAGCGTGTATTGCATCTTAAAACCGGGGTGAATTATATCGAAAACAACACTCTGCTTGTATGCGGAGAATTTATTGATAAAAAAGTCTTTTCGGATTATAAGAAGATAATAATCCCCGAAAGCGAAAGCTACGCCGCAAATTGTATATGGGTGAATTCAAAGGTGCTTGTGCCTGCGGGTTATCCTATTACCGCTAAGTTAATAGAGCAGGCGGGCTACGAGGTGGTTTTGGTGGATACCTCCGAATTCCGCAAGATAGACGGAGGGCTTTCCTGTCTTTCCCTGAGATTTTAAAGTTCCCTTATCAATCGGAAAGGAATGAGTTTTTTCCGTTTGGCAAGCTTTGCGGCAGGTTTGAACGAGAGAAACGGCTCTTAAATAATTGAATAGATTTTAATTTAATCCATTCAACGACATTTTTAAAACCCCAAAAGGGAGAAAATGCGGATAAAACTATCCGTTGGCTTCAGTTTGTCACAAAAAATTAACCGATTTGGCAAAAAAGCTTTAGAAAAATAGTTTTTCGTTGAATTAATACTTGATTAATGATTTTAAGCCCTGTATAATATGCCTAATAGTTTTTTGCAAATGAGTTCAACAATTTCATTTCGGCAAAAGCTAATAAATAAAAGGAGAAAAAAATGAAAATCGCTAAAAAACTGTCAGCATTATTGCTCGTAGTGCTTATGGCTTGCAGCTTCGCTTCCTGCGGAGGCGGCGGTGAAGAGGTCGATAACTATATCGACATACAGATCTTCACCGAAGTCAACACCATGGACGCCCAGTATGCCACCGACGGTACTTCCTTCACCGTCATCGCATCCTGCATCGAAGGGCTTGTCAGCATGGATAAGGACGGAAATATCATAGACGCCCTTTCCACCGAGCAGGAAGTTTCCGAAGACGGACTGACCTGGACCTTCAAGATCCGCGACAACGCCGAATGGACAAACGGAACCCCCGTTACCGCCCAGGATTTCGTGGACGCCTTCCAGAAGCTCACCGACCCGGATTATAACTCTGATTATCAGTATATGTCCACCGAGATAATGCAGGTTAAAAACGGCAGAGCCGTCGTCGATCCCGACAACGCTCTTTACGGTAAGCTCGACGAACTCGGTATTAAAGCCGTCGATGCCAAAACACTGGTCATCGAGTTGGAAGTACCCTGCCCCTTCATGCTTCCGTTGCTTTTGTTCCCGTCCTTCTATCCCCGTAACGACGCCTTTGTGGATCCTCTTGATGCCACAAAGACCTACGGAACCAGTGCCGATACATATCTGAGCTGCGGCGCCTTCAAGTTGACTGATTACGAACCCTCGGCTGAAACCTTCACTCTCGAAAAGAATGAAAAATATTATGATGCCGATAAGGTCAAGATCGACGGACTCCGCTATCATGTTATAAAGGATTCCCAGTCTGCTGTTCTCGCCTATGAAAACGGCGAAGTTGACTACACCGTTTTGGACGGAAGCCTTGTTGACCAATACAAGAGTTCCGAAGAATTCAAAGTTCTGCCCGGCTCATACCTCTGGTATCTTGCCTTCAACATCAACAATACCAAGACCTTCGGCACCAACGCCGACGGAACCTGCAAGAATGCCAATGTCACATATCTTGCCAATCAGAACTTAAGACACGCCATTTCGGCCTCCTATGACAGAGAAGCCATCGCCAATAACGTCCTCAAAGACGGTTCTTGGGCTGCCGGCTATATCTATCCCGTAGGACTTGCCACCGGCCCGGACGGACAGGATTACCGCACCGCCGTCAACGCTGTGACAGCCTATCCCGATACCCAGTACAACGAAACCAAAGCCTATGAATTCTATGAAAAGGCCGCGGCTGAACTCGGAGTGACCGATTTCACCTTCGAACTCATCGTTGAAGATAATGAAGCCGCAAAGAATGTCGCAGCCTTCATTCAGCAGGAAATCGCAGAAACCTTCAAGGGTCACATCACCGTAAACCTCAAGACCACCACCAAGAAGGCAAGACTTGAAGCCATGAACGCCAAGAACGGCAACTTTGAGATCGGTCTTACCCGTTGGGGCCCGGACTACGGCGATCCCATGACCTACGCCGACCTTTGGGACTACACCACAAGCTCGGACGGTCTCGGAAGCGGTTGGGTTGACGATACTTATTCCGCAATGATCAAGTCCTGCAAGGACGGCTCCCTCACCGCCGAAGAGCGTTGGGAAGTCCTCAAGGACTGCGAAAAGTACATTCTTGACAGAGCGATCATCTCCCCTGTTTACCAGAAGAACGATGCTTCTCTCATCAAGGCAAATGTCAAGGGAATAGAGTTCCATGCCCTCGGACTGCCCACCAACTACAAGAACGCTTATATCGAAAAATAAATTTTAGAAATCTGAATTTTCAGACGGAAAAAGAAACACAAAGCTAAGCAAGTGCAGTGACGCCGTTTTCGACGTTACTGCACTTCATTTAAAAAATACGGATTTGAATGAAAAACTCACTTTCTGATACAGATACCAAAAAGAAAGGAAGGGGAAAATGAATAAATATATACTCAAGCGCCTCGGAATAGCCGCATTGACATTATTGGTCATAGTATTCATATTGTTTATGATGATGAAGCTCATGCCGGGAACGCCCTTTAACGACGAGAAACTGCCTCCTGAAAAAATTGCCTCCCTTATGGCGAAATACGGCTTGGATAAACCGTTGTATGTGCAATTTTTCAAGTATGTGGTAAATCTTGTTAAATTCGATTTCGGCATATCCTATGTTATCAATAAGGATATTTCGATAAATCTCATGCTTTCGACAAGAGTTCCCACCAGCATACGCATAGGTTTGCAGGCGGTCGCGCTGGGAACCGTGATAGGACTTATCCTCGGAATAGTCGCTGCTCTTAAGCATAATACAATATGGGACAACCTGACCACCGTGATTTCGGTTTTGGGCGTTTCGGTGCCGAGCTATGTATTTGCTTTGGGATTGCTCTATGTCTTCGCTTTCAAGCTGAAGTTGTTCCCGTTGCTTTATTCCAAAGTCCACCCGTTCCAATCGAGCCTATTGCCGACCTTCTCCCTGAGTATGTTCACAATAGCCTCCATCGCCCGCTTCACAAGAACGGAAATGCTTGAGGTTTTGGACAGCGATTACATACTCTTGGTGGAAAGCAAGGGAATTTCAGGTTCGGCGCTTATCTTCAGGCACGCGCTTAGAAATGCCCTTATCCCCATCGTCACGGTTCTCGGGCCTCTGGTGGTCGGTCTTATGACCGGTTCACTGGTGGTGGAAAAGATATTCTCCATTCCCGGGCTGGGTGCGATGACAACGGCGGCAATACAAGCCAACGACTACAATGTCACCATTGCCTCAACTTATATATACAGCTTGATGTATATAGTGATAATGCTTGTGGTGGATATATCCTACGGGATTATAGATCCCCGCATCAGGCTTGCCAAGGAGGGTTCAGGTGAATAAATATAAAATAGCAACAGATAATTACGACATTGATTCCATCGAATTCAGACCCGACGATTTCCAATTTGTGGGCAATCGCCCGGAGGAGCATATCGACTCCACCTTCGCAAGTCAGGATTATTGGAAAGATGTACTGATGAGATTCCGCAAAAACAGGGGAGCGGTCATAGGCTTCTTTGTCATAATAATAATGGTGATAATGGCGATAGTCGGCCCAATGGTAAGCGGTTACACCTATTATGAGCAAACGATAGAATTTCAGGATTTCGCCCCCCGTATTCCCGGCCTTGAGAAAATAGGCATTTTCGACGGCACGGAGTCCATGAGGATATCCGGCGGCAGTAAGGTTGTGCTGGATAAATACAACACCACCGAGGGCGCTTCCGATGTTTATTACTGGTTCGGCACGGACAACCTCGGCAGAGACATTTGGACGCGCACCTGGATGGGCACGAGAATTTCCCTTATCATCGCCGTCACCGCCGTTTTGATAGATATGCTCATAGGCATGGGCTACGGCCTTGTTTCAGGCTATTTCGGCGGGGCTGTGGATTCGGTGATGCAAAGGATTGTGGAGGTGGTGAACTCCATACCCACCCTTGTTATCGTCACCCTTCTGATGCTTGTCTTTAAGCCGGGGCTGATGACCATCATCTTGGCTTTGATGATTTCCGGTTGGATAGGCATGAGCCGAATAGCCAGAGCGCAGATGCTAAAGCTTAAGGAGCAGGAATATATCCTCGCCAGCCACACCTTCGGAGCTTCGAATATGACGATAATCTTCAAGGAAGTTTTGCCGAATATCATAGGACCCATCATAACCAATACGATGTTCTCCATTCCGAACGCAATTTTCACCGAAGCCTTCCTTTCCTTTGTGGGACTGGGCGTTCCCGCGCCCCAGGCTTCATTGGGTTCTCTCATAAGTTCGGGATACAATACCTTCACGATGCACCCCTATCAGATACTCCCGCCGCTCATCGTTTTAGCTCTTTTGATGCTCAGCTTCAACATGGTGGCCGACGGACTCAGAGACGCCCTCGACCCGAAGATGGCGCAGATGTAGGAGAATGAGATGGCAAGAGAAAAAATAATGGAAGTAAGAGATCTTTCGATCTCATTTAAAACAACAAGCGGAATACTCAACGCCATAAGGGGCGTGGATATGGATTTATACCGCGGGGAAACCGTGGCGATAGTGGGGGAATCCGGAAGCGGAAAATCCGTCACCGCAAAGGCCATGATGGGAATATTGGCATCAAACGCCA
The DNA here is from genome assembly GCA_012727485.1 of Eubacteriaceae bacterium. Taxonomy (GTDB): domain Bacteria; phylum Bacillota; class Clostridia; order Eubacteriales; family Anaerofustaceae; genus JAAYHF01. Next base: position 11,561 of record JAAYHF010000123.1, on the reverse strand, counting down.
TAGTCAACAGCGGTAGCGTTAAATTCACCTATGATAACAAGGGCGTCAGCAAAACCGTGGATATCCTGAAAATGAAGAAAAGCGATATTCGCCGTGAAATTAACGGTCAGCATATCGCCATGGTCTTTCAGGATCCCATGACAAGCCTTGACCCGACCATGACGATCGGTAAGCAGATCACCGAAAGCATGATTTGGCATTACAAAACCCCCAAAAAGGAAGCCGAGGAAAAGGCAATCGAGCTTTTGAGCCTGGTGGGAATAACCGAACCGGAAAAGCGTATTAAAAACTATCCCCATCAGCTTTCAGGGGGAATGAGGCAAAGAGTTGTTATAGCCATAGCAATGGCCTGCGACCCGGATTTGCTCATTTGCGACGAACCCACCACCGCCTTGGACGTCACCATTCAGGCGAGGATACTTGAATTGATAAAGGATATTCAATATAAGAAGAATATCTCAGTCATATATATAACCCACGACCTCGGAGTTGTGGCAAAGGTGGCGGATTATGTGGATGTGATGTATGCGGGAAAGTTGGTTGAAAAGGGAACGATAGACGAAATATTCTACGAGCCCCATCACCCCTACACCTGGGGACTGCTTTCCGCCATGCCGGATTTGGACACCCGGGACGAAAGACTTTATACCATACCCGGCTCGCCCCCGAATATGATGAAACCCATACCGGGAGACGCCTTCGCCCCCCGCAACCAATATGCCCTTAATATCGACAACCGTCTGGATCCTCCGATGTTCAAGCTCACCGATACCCATTACGCCGCCACCTGGCTTTTGGACGAAAGAGCGCCCAAATTCGATATGCCCCCGGAGATAGCCGCCAGAATAGCAAGAATGAAAAAGGAGGAAAATCATGACGACCAATGAACCCCTGCTTAAAGTAGAAAATCTCAAGCAGTATTTCAGGATAAACCGCAAATATACGGTTAAAGCCGTCAACGGAGTTTCCTTCGAAATATACCCCGGGGAAACCTATGGGTTGGTGGGAGAATCCGGAAGCGGTAAAACCACCATAGGCAGAAGCATAATCCGCCTTTACGACCCCACCGCGGGCAAGATAACCTTTGACGGAATGGATATTTCAGGGAAGATGGACAAACCCACCTTCCAAAAGCTCCACTGCAATATGCAGATGATTTTCCAAGATCCGATGGCGAGCCTTAACCCCCGCAAGAAGGTCGAGCAGATTATAGCCCAAGGGATAGACATTAATAAAATGTATTCTTCCCCTGCTCAGCGTAAGGAAATGGTGGTAAAAATGCTGGAGGAAGTGGGTCTTGACCCCGACCACGCCACCCGCTACCCGCACCAATTTTCGGGCGGTCAGCGCCAGAGAATCGGAATCGCCAGAGCCCTTATCATGAATCCGAAGTTGGTTATAGCCGACGAATGTATAAGCGCACTTGATGTGAGTATTCAGGCCCAGGTGGTCAATCTGATGAAGGACATTCAGGATAAAACCCATTGCGCCTATTTATTCATAGCCCATGACCTTTCCATGGTCAAATACATATCGGATCGCATCGGGGTTTTGCATTTGGGACACATGGTTGAAACGGGAAGCCGGGAAGAAATTTTCGATAATCCCATTCACCCCTATACAAAGAGCCTGCTTTCCGCAATTCCCTCTCCCAATCCCCGCATGGAAAAGAGAAGGAAATATATGACCTATGACTATTACGAAAGCGGCATAGATTATGAAGCCGGTACGGAGCATAATGTCGGCGGAACCCACATGGTGCTTGCCACCGATGAAGAATTTGAGAAGTGGACGAAATAAGATTAAAAAAGAAGGCGCAAACCCGCCTTCTTTTTTAATTTCGGCGTAAACCCGCCGTTTACGACCGATTGTTTTCCGAATAAAACGCATTTCTTTATAAGAAGGTATATTAAAGCAGGAATTAAGGTAATACCTCACAAAAGACAAACAAAAATGCTATCGTTTTTCTTAAGGTGATCCGGTCGCTTACATAAAGGTTTAACTGTAATCAGCGTAATTCTTGCTCACATTTTATCACTCTATATAACGGAGTTGCTTTTGAGGATTCGGTTACTTCGTCAAATCTATGTCTGGATATTAAGGGTTTTAAATACTGTTCGCCGTTTTATAATTCGCCGTGTAAAAGAGTTTATACGCCGCCTGCGGGCAATACAACCCGAAGCAGTGCTTAAAGCGGTGAAATATGTTATAATAACCGAAACACAAACCCGGCGGGTAAACGCCGCGCCGATTTGACAACTGCGGAAAGGAACGCCCAAAAATGACGGATAAACTTTACGAGAGGGACAGCCATATTAGAAGATTTGAAGCAAAGGTGCTGTCCTGCGAGAAAATGCCTTCGGAAAATAAATCATCAAGCAACGAGGAAGCCTTATTTGAGGTTGTGTTGGATAAAACCGCATTTTTCCCCGGCGGGGGAGGACAAAAGGCGGACGGCGGGACAATCAACGGAATTAAAGTCACCGCAGTGAAACAGCGCGGCGATGAGGTTATCCATTGCATCGCCTTAAAGCTGACGGCGGGCGAGTCGGTGATAGGGGAGATAGATTGGGAAAGCCGCCTGAGTCGTATGCAGAACCATTCCGGCGAACATATTCTCTCGGGGTTGATAAACAGCGAATACGGCTTTGATAATGTGGGCTTTCACATGGGCAGTGAATTTTTGGAAATAGATTTTAGCGGTAAATTAAACGGAGAAGATATAAAACATATCGAAAAAAGGGCAAATGAGATTATCGCCGCAAATAATCCCGTGAATATCCTTTTTCCGAAGGACGATGAATTGGATAAGATTACCTATCGCAGTAAGGGCGAGCTTTCGGGGCAGGTGAGGATAGTGGAAATAACCGGGGCGGACAGATGCGCCTGTTGCGCTCCCCATGTTAAACAAACGGGGGAGGTGGGTATAATCAAAATATTGAAGTTCCTGCCCAATCGGGGCGGCACAAGATTGAATGTTGTCTGCGGCATGGACGCCTTGGAGGATTACAACAGAAAAAGCGAGGAATTATCCTTAATTTCAAGGGCAGTTTCGGCAAAGCAGGACAGCGCCTCAAAGGCGGTGGAGCGGCTTGTCGCTCAGCAGGAAATAACTAAGCAGGCTCTTTCCTCCCTGAACCGCAGTGTGCTTGAAATGAGGATAGCTTCCCTCCCCGAAAGGGTAGAGGGCAATATCTGCATTTTTGAGTCCGCCTACTTCGATGCGGTCTGCGCCAGAGCCTTGGCGAATGAGGCTGTCCTGCATACAGATGCTATAGCCGCGGTTTTCTGCGGCAGTGACAGGGAGGGTTATCGCTATTGCATATCGAGCAGTGCTGTTGATCTTAAGGAGAAGCTATGTCAGATAAACGAAGCCCTAAAGGGAAACGGCGGAGGAAGCGCGGTTATGATTCAGGGCAACTGCAAAGCGGGCGAAGTAAAAATAAAAAGGTTTTTCGACTCTTTTAAATAGCCGTTTATTTCTCGGGCGCCTCCACCAAAAACACGCCCTGTTCGTTTAGCGGGAAACTGCTTTGAGCAGGTGAACCCTTGTAGCCCACCTTCTCCGGAATATGAAGATAATAACCATCGAGCAGTTTTTTCCATCTGAGCTGTTCGATGGTTATTTGCTTGGTTTTGGCATAATTCAGCGTTTGAAGGGTGCCTCCCTCAACCGGGAAAGCCTCGTCGTAAACGGCGATTATCCTTTGGGAATTATCCACCATATACATATTGCGCTTGAAAAAGCAAGAGGGGTCATCTTGACTGCTTAAGGGAATGATCTCGTCTGCGCCCTGTGTGACATCGGTGAAGCCGGGGTAGGGAGGGGCGAGGGTTACGCTGAAAGAATGCACGAGGGTTTTCATCTCCCGAAGGATCTCAAGGGCCCATTCGTCCACCCCGCTCGCTCCGCCCACGATAAAATGATTGAAACCGTCGTTGAGGGCGGCTTCAATCAACATTTTCATTTCTTTTTTAATAATCCCGCATCGCTCATCGGTCTGAGAAAAGGGAAAAATACGACTCCTGTGTCCGGTAAAACAACAGGTTTTCATTTGTTCACCTTTGTTTATACGGTCATTATCTCCGTTTCCTTGGCTTTGATGATCTCGTCCGCTTTCTTGATGTAATCGTCCAATGTTTTCTGCACGGCCTTTTCCCCCGCCTTCACATCGTCCTCGGTTATCTCCCCGGCCTTTTCGTTCTTTTTCAATTCCTCCATGGCATTGCGGCGAATATTGCGTAGAGCCACCTTCGCTTCTTCTCCCGCCTTTCCGACGTGCTTGACGAGTTCTTTTCTTCTCTCCTCGGTCAGCTGGGGAATGATAAGGCGTATCATTTTACCGTCACTTGAGGGATTTAGCCCCAAATCCGATGCTTGAATGGCTTTTTCGATGGGCTTGAGGGCTTTTTGATCCCAGGGAGTGATGGTTAATATCCTCGGTTCGGGGGAAGCGATTCCCGCGAGCTGGCTTAAGGGAGTTTGAACGCCGTAATATTCGGCGGTTATCTTGTCCAGCATATGGGGATTTGCCCTGCCTGCCTTCAGTGTTTCGAGATCACTGCTGAAGGTTTCGATGGTTTTCTGCATTTTCTCTTTGGCGTTGGTGTTAATGTCATTTATCATATTAGCCTCCTATTTTATAAATGTTCCGGTATTGATTCCGCAAACGGCTTTTATAATGTTCCCTTCCTCATTGAGGGAAAAAACCATCTGGGGAATACCGCTTTCGATGCAGAAAGCGGCGGCGGCGGTATCAATCGCCTTTAATCCCATTTCGATGATCTTCGAATAGGTCAATTCTTCGAATTTTTTCGCGTCGGGATTTGTTTTCGGGTCGCTGTCGTATACCCCATCCACATTTTTTGCGGAAAGAATTATATCTGCGGATATTTCGGCGGCCCTGAGGGCGGCGGCTGTGTCGGTGGAAAAGAAGGGTCTTCCCGTTCCTCCTCCGAAGATGACGGTAAAACCTTCTTCGAGGTATTCTATCGCCTTTTTATAGTTGAATACCTCCATGACCCCGGGAATTTCCAGGGCGCAAAGCGCCTTTGCGGGGAGAGAAGCTTTGTTGAAAAGATCCTCCAGAGCAAGGGCGTTCATGACGGTGGCGAGCATTCCCATGCTGTCTGCGGTGGGGCGCTGTATGCCTTCCCCGGTGCGGCCTCTCCAAAAGTTGCCGCCTCCGATAACCACTGCCACCTCAACCCCAAGTTCCTTCACCGCTTTGAGCTGTTCGGCCACGGCATAAACCTTCTGCTCGTCCATGCCCCCGCCGTCCTGCTTGCCTAAAGCTTCGCCGCTTAATTTCAATAATACTCTTTTAAATAATGCATTCATGGCTATATTATAACATGACTGATTTGTATTTTTGAGTTTTTTATATGAAAAAAGAGCATAAAGCCGCGGGGATTATGAACCTTGGGCTTTATGCTCTTTAAATGGCTAAACTTTTAACCGTTGATCTGCTTTGCGATCTCCTCGGCAAAGTCGTCCTTTCTCTTGTCAAGACCTTCGCCCATCTGGTATCTGACGAATTTGACTATTTCCAGCTTGCCGCCGACATTCTTTGCGGTTTGCTTCGTATAATCCTTGATGAAAAGCTTGTCGTCCTTGACGAAGGGCTGTTCGTTCAGGCAAATTTCCTTATAGAATTTTTGAATTCTTCCCTGAACCATCTTCTCGGCGATTTCCTTGGGCTTTCCTTCGTTTTCGGCTTGGGCGATGAGAACCTGCTTTTCATGCTCAAGTTCCTCGGTGGGTATGTCGGTCGGATTGAGGTAGGTGGGGTTCACCGCGGCAATCTGCATTGCGATGTTTTTGGTGTATTCGATAACTTCGGGATTTTCCTTTAAAGCTTCGTCGCAGTCAAACTGCACCATAACGCCTATTTTTCCGCCCATGTGAATATAGGTGGAGATTATACCCGCCCCTTCGAGCTTATAAACGGTGTATCTTCTGACTACGATATTCTCGCCTATGGCGGCTATCATTTCCTTGGCCTTGGCTTCGAGTTCGGCGCTGATGTCCGCCCCGTCGTTTTTGGCTACGAATTCTGCGGTCTGCTTGGCGAAATTCTGGAATTTCTCGTTTTTGGCGACAAAGTCGGTTTCGCTGTTGATTTCGATCAGGGAAGCGAGGCATCCGCAATCGGTTTTAAATGCGGCCACAGTTCCTTCGGCGGCTACTCTTGCGCTTTTCTTGGCGGCTCCGGCAATACCCTTTTCTCTGAGGTAATCCACCGCGGCGTCGATGTCGCCGTTGGTTTCGTTCAGCGCCTTCTTGCAATCCATCATTCCCGCGCCGGTCTTATCCCTGAGTTCTTTTACTAATGCGGCTGTAATCATATATTCTCTCCTATTCCTCGGTTACTTCCTCTGTTGCTGTGGTGTAGACTGCCTGGGCCTGAAGCTGCTGTGACTTTGTCAGTTCTTCTTCGGGGGCCGCTTCTTCGGCAGGCGCCTCAACGGGGGCTTCTTCGGGCACATAGAAGCTTTCACCCTGCTTGCCTTCCAATATGGCGTTGGCAACGGTACTGCATAAAAGGGCAACTGCTCTGATAGCGTCGTCATTGCCGGGAATGGGGTAGGTGGCGTCGTCCGGGTCGCAGTTGGTATCCACAACTGATACGATGGGTATTCCCAGCTTCTTGGCTTCCAAAACGGCTATTCTTTCCTTCTTGGGGTCTATTACGAACATTACCGAAGGCAAGCTCTTCATATCCTTGATGCCGCCGAGGAACTTTTCAAGCTTTTCTCTTTCGTTCTTTAAATCGACAACTTCCTTTTTCGGAAGCACTTCAAAGGTGCCGTCCTCCTCCATTTCATAGAGCTTGTGAAGGCGCTCTATTCTCTTGCTGATGGTGGCGAAGTTGGTGAGCGTTCCGCCAAGCCATCTCTGGTTGACATAGAATGCTCCGCATCTCTTTGCTTCTTCCGCTATGGAATCCTGGGCCTGCTTTTTCGTTCCCACGAAAAGGAAAGTCTCCCCGTCCATCGCCTTTTGCTTGATGAATTCGCAGGCGTCGTTGCAAAGGCCGACTGTCTGCTGCAAGTCGATGATGTAAATCCCGTTGCGCTCGGTGTAGATGAATTTTTTCATCTTGGGATTCCATCTTCTTGTCTGGTGACCAAACTGAACTCCGGCCTCCAGAAGCTGTTTCATTGTGATGTAGCTCATGGTTCCTCCTATTGGTTAACCCTCCGCACTTTTACGGCCATACCTTTACGGCACCAATGTTTTAGCCCTAATGAAGTGCGTGTGTATTTTATTTTGCGCCTTGTAAAGAAATACAGGCTGCAACAATTATGAATTGTACCACAGCCTGCGGAAATAATCAAATATTTTCAGTGTATTTCTGCGGTTTTCTGCGGATTTCAGAGGATATATCTGCCGGCGTCCCGGTTGAAATCCTCCTCCTCGTCCTTGAAAACGGTTTTAACGTAATCCTTTGTCACAACGAACTCATCGCAGTCGTAATCCGGAGCATGGAAGGATATTTCTTCCAAAAGCTTTTCTATTACAGTGTAAAGCCTTCTTGCGCCGATGTTTTCTCCCGTTTCGTTTTCGAGATAGGCCATTTTCGCCAAAAGCTCCAGCGCTTCTTCGTCGAATTTCAGCTCCACCCCTTCGGTGCGCAGAAGCTCTATATATTGCTTAATGATGGCGTTTTGGGGCTGGGTGAGTATTCTGCGGAAATCATCCTCGGTTAAGCTGTTCAGTTTTACCCTTATGGGGAATCTTCCCTGAAGCTCGGGGATAAGGTCGGAAACCTTGTTGGTGTGGAAGGCTCCTGCTCCGATAAAGAGCATATAATCTGTTTTTACCGCGCCGTATTTCGTGGTTATGGTGCTTCCCTCAACTATGGGCAGAATATCTCTCTGAACGCCCTCTCTGGAAACATCAGGCCCGGCTCCTCCGTGGCCTCCGCAAATTTTATCTATCTCATCGAGGAAAATTATTCCCTCCTGCTCCGCACACCTTAAACCTTCTTCGTTTATGGCGTCCATATCCAAAAGCTTCTGGCTTTCTTCGGCAAGAAGCAATTCTCTGGCGGAGGAAACGCTCATTCTCCTTCTTTTCTTCTTTTGGGGGAGCAAGCCTTGGAACATTCCGCCCACATTCATGGTCATCTCGTCCCCGCCGTTTTGACCTATCACTCCTATGGGCACGGAGCTGTTGTCGTCCACCATAATATCTATCTGCATGGTTTCCAAATCCCCGGCCAAAAGCTGCTTTTTAAGGTTTTCCCTTGTCTGGAGTATCTCCGCATTGGGGGCGGCCTGCTGGGAGGCGGCTTGTTGTCCCTGCCCTTGGAAGGAGGCGGGGCGTCCGTTAATGTAAAGCTCGTAGGCGCTTCTCTGGGCTTGGCGTCTGCTGGCGGGGTAAATGGCGTCCATGAGCCTTTCGTTCACGGCTTCCTTGGCCTTTTCCGCCACCTTCTCCATTTCCCTTTGCTTAACCATTCTGATCGCCACAGTGACCAAATCCCTCACCATGCTCTCCACGTCCCTTCCCACATAACCCACTTCGGTGTATTTTGTGGCTTCGACTTTAATAAAGGGAGCGTCCACGAGTTTGGCAAGCCTTCTGGCGATCTCTGTTTTGCCGACCCCGGTGGGGCCCATCATGATTATGTTTTTCGGGGTTACTTCGTCCCTCATTTCCTCGGAAAGAAGCTTTCTGCGGTATCTGTTTCGCAGAGCCACGGCCACGCTCTTTTTCGCATCGTCCTGACCGATGATATATTTATCGAGTTCTTTTACTATTTGAGAGGGGGTAAGTTGATTCATTTGCCTTCTCCTTTCAGAGTTATGGTTTTAATATTGTCGTTGGTGAATACGCATATTTCGGAGGCTATCTTAAGCGAGCTTTTCACAATGGTTTCGGCGTCCAAATCGCTGTGCCGGGAAAGGGCCCTTGCCGCCGCCAAGGCGTACATACTGCCGCTTCCGATGGAAGCCACATCGTCGTCCGGGTCAACCACCTCTCCGTCGCCGCTTACAATCAAAAGATTATCCGCATCGCAGACGATGAGCATGGCATCTAACTTTCTCAAATAATTATCCGTTCTCCATTCCCGGGCAAGCTCAATGGCGGCCCTTTGAAGGTTGCCCGAATACTGTTCCAATTTGGCTTCGAATTTCTCGGATAAGCTGAAGGCATCGGCAACACTGCCCGCAAAGCCCACCGCAACTTTTCCTCCGTAAACCGTTTTGACTTTTTCGGCGGTGTGCTTCATGATGGTGGTTTGCCCTAAAGTGACCTGCCCGTCTCCGCCTATTGTGGTTACGCCGTTCTTTCTGACGGCAAGTATTGTGGTTGCGTGTAACACGTTTATTATTCTCCTTGATCTGTCAACCCTTTATTATATGCTCGAAAATGCTTCAGAGCAGAAAATTCAATTAGGCTGAAACATTTCGCTCCCGATTGACGGTCTTATTATATCTCAACTTATCAGCAGTGTCAATATGCGAGTGCTAACAGAATTGCCCCTTGTATGGTTTAATTATTCTCCAATAAAGTTTTCATGATTATCATCGTAAAATATCCCCCGCCGCGGCAGGGGGATATAAGGGGTTAAATATAAGTGCAGGTTAATTATTTATATAATCCATGGGGTTGACATAATCACCGAAGGCTTTCACTCCGAAATGGAGGTGGGGTTCATCGGCCAATTCGTAGGCGGCACTGCTTCCCACGGTGGCTAATACTTTTCCCGCCCCCACCTTTTCGCCGACGGTGACCTTAATATCCTCGGAGAGATTGGCATAAATCGAAATAATACTGTTGCCGTGGTCTATGGTGACGGTGTTGCCGAGTTTGGCGTCCTTGGTTATTTGGGAAACCTTTCCCTCGTAAACGCATTTGACATTTTCGCCAAGGTCGGCTCTTATATCAACGCCGTTGTGGTCGCTTCTGTATTCTTTGAAAGTAACCGAATAAACGGGCGAAGTTTTATAGCTGTAATCGTAGGTTATCACCTTCGATGAAACGGGCCAGACCGCCTTGCCAATGTCAAAGCCGTCCACAGATACGCTCACCGTTTCGTCCTCACCGATGACCTGAGAGGGCTTTTCGGCGCTCACTGCCACGGGCTTTTTTTCCTCCGTCGGGGGAGTGACCTCTGTATTCGACTCCAATTCGGGATCATTTGTATTTTCCGAAGGCTCATTGGGTAACAAATCCTCAAAATCCTCTATCCCGGGTTGGTTGGGGATTATATCGTTCCCGCCTTGTATAATATCTTCTCCCGCTCTGCTGTCGCGAATACTTTCGGCCGCGATGAATGTGCCGGCTATGGCGGTAAGGGTCAAAAGACCGGCTAAAAGGGCGGTATATTTTTCATTCTTCCTTTTCATAATTACCTCCGTTGTTCTTGTGAGGTTATTATTACCGCCCAAAGGGGATTTATTCATGGAATTCGGGCTATTCCCCGATTGAGGAAATCCTTTTTATAAGCGCGGGGCTTTGCTTGGCTTTTCTTGTTGTTATGGCTTGCAATAAAGATACCCGTGGGAAAAACGGCGGCAGGGCGGGCGAAGGGCGGACGGATATTTCTGCCGAAACAGGGATAAACCGATACACCGCACAAACCATATAATGCCCCGCAAGGAGATTAGCCCGGCTAAAGCAGAAATTGCCCGTTGGAAAAAGCATCAGATGTTGTTATAAAATAGTTTATCTCGGACTGGCGGCGTTGCTTTAATTCTTTTTATTCTAAAGGTATTGCTGATGGATTTCCTTCACAGCCCCAAAACCCGCAGGCCGCAAAAAACCGGACAGCCCGCCGCCGTCCGGTCATAGTTACATAGTATTTTATAGAATGGAAGCGTTAATTGATCGTTCCTCCGTCCACCGACAAGACCACTCCCGTCACATAGCTTGCCATATCGCTTGCCAAGAAAAGGAAGGCGTTGGCTATATCCTCGGGTTCTCCCAACCTTGCCAGGGGGATCGGGGCGGCGAGCCTTTCCACCATATCTTTGGGAAGGGCGGCCACCATATCCGTTCTTGTGACCCCGGGGGCCACCGCATTCACCCTTATCCCGTATCTGCCGAGTTCCCTCGCCAGAGATTTGGTAAGTCCGTTCACCGCAAATTTGGAAGCGGGGTAGGCGACTCCCGCGGGCTGTCCGTAAATGGAAACCATGGAGCTGGTGTTTAGGATTACTCCGCCGCCGTTATCCTTCATGTACTGCGCCGCCACCTTGGAGCAGTAAAACACGGCATTCAGGTTAAGGGCTATCGTTGCGTCAAAATCCTCAACCTTATAGTCGAATAGGCTATCCCTTGCGCTCACTCCCGCATTGTTTACGAGAATGTCAACTCTGCCGAATTTCTCGGCCACCTTTGCGAATTGCTCCTTAACGGATTCGTAATTCGTCAAATCGGGCCATATCCCCATGAATTTACCGTTGGGATATTTTTGCAGTAGCTCGCCCTCGGCTTTCTTGACGGAATCCTCCCTCGAACCGCAGAAGGCGACCGCCGCCCCGTTTTCAAGGAATTTTTCCACAGTAGCCAGACCGATACCCCTTGTTCCTCCGGTCACTATCGC
>JAAYHF010000122.1 GCA_012727485.1 Eubacteriaceae bacterium | reverse complement strand
GCTGGGAGGAAGATGATATTTCGTTTATCAAAATCAAGCCGCTTTGCGTATCAACGGGAATCTCTCCGGAAAGATCCGAGAGCTTTAATATTAAAGCGGAAACGACAAGAAACATCACCGTCAGCACAATTTGAAGCGCATTCTTGTTTTTCTCGGCCTTTACCTTGTGGATATTAACTTCGTTTCGGACTTGCGCTTTCTGATTTTCATTTTCATTGGGCATGGTATCGTTGTTTTCAGGCATATTAAAGTGCCAAATCTCCGTTGTATTTTATGAAAGCCATATTTACCACCTTTTCATTGGCCTTCAGATTGTTAATCATCTTTTGGGAAGGCAGTTTCTTCATTTCCACGGTTATCTCCGTGGTCGTGTCGCCTATGGTGATGGATTTGACCTTGGGAGCGCCCAGGGTGTCTCTGATTTTATCCACAACCCCGGGGTCGCTCAGCTTTATCACCGCAATGCAGGGGTCTGTACCCTTTTTCAGATTTGAAATCAGATTCACCCCCATTATCAATGCGCCGATGAAAATCGTACCCGCCACAGCCACCACATAGAAACCTATTCCGCAGGTGAGCCCGATGGCTATCGACCAGAACATGAAGGCGATGTCCCTCGGGTCTTTAACGGCGGTTCTGTAACGCACCATACTCAATACGCCGCCCGTTCCGATGGATAAAGCCACATTCGAGCTGATGGGCAGAATGATAAGGCTTGTGACCATTGCGGAAAGCAACATCGAGATCGCATAGGAGCTTGAATAAAGGGCGCCCGTATAGGTGAGCCTGTATATGAGCAGTACAAAAAGCACCAGCACCGCCACCACCGCCAATGTGACCAGCATGAGCTTGGGCGTTATCTTTGCGTTAAGCACCATGTACTGGTCGTAAAAATCCTTGCTGAAAATATCCTTTAACCCCATTTTTCCACCTCCCAGCTATTTAAAGCCATATATCTTTTACAAGCCGTGAATTTCGATATGGACATCACGGTTTTATCCACACATGAAAGCACCTGTTTTGCTATATCCGGCAGAGTCGCATCGTATTTTACCTCGAGAATGGTTTGATGCTTTCCCGTAACGGGAATCAACGCCGCATCGGGATTGAATAAATCGTCACTTAAAAGCCCCGTGCGTAAATCCTCGTCAAAGGTTATCCTCACATTCATCGGTTCGAACACAAATGCTTCTCTGTAATAATCCGTTATCACGCTGGGGCGAAGCAATCGGCTCGAATTATATATGTATATCTCCCTCAAAAGCGGATAGGGCGAATCCTTCATGAATTCGAAATCCCCTTCAACCATTCTGAGGGTTTGCTCCTTTGTGAGGGGGGCGCTCAGTTTATAAGAACTCAGATTTTTCTTGACTTTTTTCTCCATTCTGATAAAGGAAGAATCGTTGTTATAAAAGCGGACTCTGTATTTCTTTCTGTCAAGGGTGCCTGAAAGTTTGGTGAAATAATCGGTGTTGAAAACATCGTCAAAATAAAGGGAGCGTATACGGTAGCCTCCCTGAGCCAAGGAATTGGAATCCCTTTTGAAAATGGCGCTTATCCCGCTTCTGAGCGTGATAAATTCCTTAGTGTTTATCAAATATTTCAATTCTGTTCTGTAACGAATACTCTCCAATTCATACCTTCCAAAGGTTATTATACACAATCCCCCAAAATCTTCCAAATCTTTTCGTTACAATTACAATCTCCCGGGGATTATATGATGCCGATAAGTTCTAAAACACTCCCCCGGGGCGAAATAATTAACGGGAATTGAATCGCCTTGATATATTGGCAAAACATTAAAATAAGGCGCGGGGCGCTTTTAATCATTGACTTTGGGCGGCAAGTGTTTATGATTAAGGCTAAAAGTAATCGATAAAACAACAGGAACGCTAAATGAAAAACATACTAAAGAATACTGCAAACGGTTCATTCAATTTCAAGAAGCTTATTATCCCCGCGGCAATAATAATCGCCGTGATAATATTAGCCGGCTCGATAACGATGATTCCCACGGGTTACACGGGGGTAAAAACCGTATTCGGCCAGATCTCCAACAAAACCCTCACCCCGGGACTGCATTTCACCATACCCATTGCGGAAAAGATTGTTTTGGTGAACAACAAACAGCAGGATATTTACTTTTCCGGTCAAATATGGGGAGAGAGCGCGGAGCGCACCACCGTATACGCCCAGGATGTCACAATTACATACAAGATAACCCCGGAAAAATCCTTCTATCTTTTCGCCAATGTGACGGGCAGTTTGGATAACCTCGTTTCCTCGGATCTGGTTTCATCGGCAATAAAAACGGCAATGAAGGAAATATCGGTGGAAAACATAACCAGCCGTTCGGTCATAGAGGCCGCCTCCAAGGAAAAACTCAACGGGGCATTGGTGGAAAAATTCGGGGAGGGGGCGGTTTTGGTTTTAAAGGTAACCATAAGTCAGATGGACTTTGAGGACAGTTACAACGAAGCCATAGCCAGAAAGCAGATAGCCCAACAGGAATACGAAACAACCCTCATCGAAAACCAGACGAAAATGGAAAAGGCGGAGGCGGAAGCGGAGGCTCTGCTCATTAAAAGCAGGTCGGAAGCGGAAGCCCTTTTGATAAAGAGCAATGCGGAGGCCGAGGCGAACTCTGTTTTGAATTCTTCCCTCAAGCCCAATGTGCTGGAATACCTGAAAATTCAGAAATGGGACGGCGTTTTGCCCAAGGTGACGGACGGGAACGCTTTCCTGAGCGTGGAATAGCCTTACCTATATATAATCGAAACATCGAAAAACCTCCGTTTTCGCAAAGCCGAAAACGGAGGTTTTTTGTTATCGGATTTACTTTGTTATGGAGCAGTCCGCCGACAAGAAAGATATTTATTAACTCGGTATTCTGCGGTTATCATCGAAGGGCTTCCCATTACATAATATGATTATAAGGAGGTAAGATGGAATACAACCGCGCTAAGGCGATTGAATATGCCCACAAATGGGCCTATGGGCGCAATCCGAATTACTACAATTTCGACGGCATCGGTGGGGACTGCACCAATTTTGTTTCGCAGTGCCTTTATGCGGGCGGGGCAAAGATGAATTACACACCGGACATCGGTTGGTTTTACATCAGTTCGCAGAAAAGAGCCGCCGCGTGGACGGGGGTTGAATACCTATACAAATTCTTGGTAAACAATAAGGGTGTGGGCCCCTATGCAACGCATAGATCCCTCGAAGAAGCCCTGCCCGGAGATATACTGCAATTAAGCTACAATAATATCACCTTCGGCCATTCGCTTTTTATTGTGGAAACCAATCCCATAATATATGTGGCTTCCCATTCCGACAACGGTTATAATTGGGACAACAGGCCTTATTTTTATTATTCCTTCAGCGATATTCGCTTAATTCATATTGAAGGTTGCAGATAAATCGGCAAATAACGGCTATGCCTTGAAATAAGCGCCGAGTACGCCGACTATTGCGGCTTTAAAATAAGGGAGGAGAGGATCTGCGAGAAGATATTGAAATGCTCCGCCGCCCTGCCCGGAAAGTTCTCCTCCAAATATTTCAAATTATCATAGTTCGTATTCATAATCTTTCCGTTTAACCCGATATTCTGATCAATGGTGTCATAGTAAACGGAATAGGAGGTTTCGGTTATGCTCTTGCCTGCGGCGTACCAATTCGTTGAATCGAACATGATATAAGCGATCCCCGCTTTATCGAAGGAATCGGCATCACTCGCCGGATAAGCACAGGGTGAAGAAACGATGAAATTTGCCGGGGAGGGATTTTCCCGTGTCCAAGGATTGGTGAATACTCCCCTGTTGTCCAATTCGGGGCCTTTCTTATTCTTCTCGAAATATCCGTTGAGATAATCCGTGCCGTAGACATTAAAGCCAAGTTCCTCGGCCCTTTTCATTGCAAGGAAATAGGGTTCGGTCGCCGTCACCTCAAAAGTTTGCTTATTGTAATTTCCTCCGTAGATATTGCAATAATCCCCAAAGGCTATCGTATCCATATTGATCATATAAAGAATGGATCGTTTTTCTTCCTCAGTCAAACATTTCACATAATATTTCGAACCAAGCGCGCCGATTTCCTCCGCATCGAAGAAGATATATTTTACGGTTACAGGCAGGCTTTCCCCCCTCAACCCGACGGCGGTGGCAAGGAGTAAAGAGACTCCCGAAAGGTTGTCGTTATCCCCGTCGGAGTCATAATGCGCTGCGACAATGATTTGCTTTGAAGTATCCTGCCCCGGTACGGTTAAAACGATATTCTTTCCTTTATAGAATAGATCATTTTCATAAATACTTTGTTTTTGTATCTGTTGTTTGTCGTATCCGGCTTTCAGCAATTCCTCGATGATGTATTTACGGGCAAAGACCTTTTGGGAATAGAGGGCGCTGTCTATCCTGTTGTGATAAAGCGAGGACATTATTTCGAGATATTCGCAGGCAAGAAGCGCATTATTGCCCTTTATATCCTCTATTGCCTCCTTGCCGGACAAGCTCACCCTCTCATGCTTTCTCTGGGCGATTGCAAATAAGCCCAAACAGCCGATTAGGATAATCGAAATGATTATTATCAAAGCTTTTTTGAGTTTCTTAAAAAGGTTGCGCTTCATTTTGTTACCTCCGGATTGGTTGGTTGAATTATAGCATTAGCGCCGCAAGGGTCGGTCAGCGT
>JAAYHF010000121.1 GCA_012727485.1 Eubacteriaceae bacterium | reverse complement strand
GTGCTATATTGAATATATTCACAAGCAATAAAATAATAAAAACTTCGTATAGGGCTTAAGGCAACATTGTGAGCTTTATCGAGGTAAAGAAAAGGAGAGAAATGAGAGAATATTTAACGGTCACAAACAATGTTAAAATAGAAGAAAGCTGTGATGTGATTGTTGTGGGCGCGGGGGTGGCGGGGATAGCCGCCGCCGTGAGTGCGGCTCGTTTGGGCAAGAGCGTTATGCTTTTCGAAAAGGGCACCGCCATGGGAGGGCTTGCCACCCTCGGCCATGTTTGCGTATATCTGCCGATATGCGACGGTTTGGGTCACAAGGTCTACGGGGGCATGGCGGAGGAATTGCTTTGGCTCACCTTCAAATACAGTTACAACACCCTGCCCGATTGCTGGAGCTATGGGGTTGATACCGTGGAAAATCCGAAAGGCCGCTATGCCACCACCTTCAACATTCCCGCCTTTATCCTCACTTTGGAAGAATATGTGAAAAACGAAGGCGTTAAGGTGCTTTATGACTGCGTTTTCTCCGAACCCATAATGGAGGGGGGAGTTTGCAAGGGTATAATTGTGGAAAGCAAATCCGGGAGAAGCGCTTATATGGCGAAAATGGTGGTGGACGCCACGGGAGATGCGGATGTCATGTACAGGGCGGGGGCAGATACCTTCGACACAAAATCCATCGTTTCCCACTGGACCTATGAAATAGACAAGGCCACCCTGGAAAAGGGGCTTGCCTCGGGCAAGGCGCTGGACGCAATCCGTATGCGTTGGTTCGGGCTTCGTCCGGACATGGACAACAGCAAAGCTACGATCCCCACCTTCTACGGCACCTCCCTGAATGAGGTCAACGGCTACATTTCACTGGCCTATTCTCTGGCGCTGGATTACCTAAAGGAGCATCAGACGCCGGACTACGCCATGCTCACCTGGCCCGTTCTTCCCCAATACAGAATGACCCGCAGAATAACCGGCATGGAGCAGTTTATCCCCAATGAGGGTTATAAAGAAACCTCCGTGGGCTGTATTTCCCACAGCATGGAAAACCCCGCGGCCATACATGAATTCCCCTACGGCGCTATTTTGGACGCAAAACTGCCCAATATTGCGGCGGCGGGCAGACTTGTGGCGGCGGTGGATTACGGTTGGGAAATTGTGCGTGTCATACCCTGCTGTGTATTCACAGGGCAGGTGGCGGGAACTGCGGCTTCCCTTGCAATAGATCAAAATTGCGCCCTTCAGGAAGTCAAGATAGATTCCCTCCAATCCGTTCTGGCCGAAACCGGCATCACCATTCACAGAACCCCGGAGATGCTCACGGGGGTGGTGAGCGAAAAGAAATTCAGAGACCCGAAATATATCAAGGGAGATCCTCATTCCGAATCCTTGAAGCATTAGAGAATATAAAGGTTCTTTTAAACGCAGGGAAAGCCGTTTTTACGGGGGAGGAAAAACGCTCGTTACAAGCATGATGGTTCTATTCGTCCCCCTTTCATGGTTGAATATAACCTTATGAGAATATTAAGGAGGAGAAATGCCGGAGTATTTTAAACTCGAAACCAAAACCGAAGGCTTGCTTTTGGACTGCATGGCTATAAGGCCGAAGGGAGAGATTGTCGCAGTTTTGCAGATAGTTCACGGAATGAGCGAATATAAGGAAAGGTATCTGCCGCTGATGGAATATCTTTCCCAATTCGGAATTTTTTGCCATATAGCGGATATGAGAGGTCACGGCAAAAGTATTCTTTCCGAAAATGATTTGGGCTATTTTTATGGGGACACCATGGAAGAGACGATCAATGATGTTTTAAGGCTCGCCGAGCATATAAAGGAAGAAAATCGGGATAAACCCTTCTTTCTGATGGGTCACTCCATGGGTTCGCTGATAGTCAGAAGCTTTGTCAAAAGGCACGATGATATGGTGGATCGCCTTGTCGTCTCCGGCAGTCCCTCGGATAATCCGGTGAAAACCATGGGGCTTTCTCTGGTCAAATTCCTAACCCGCTTTAAGGGGGAGAGGTATATCAGCCCCCTTTGCGAAAAGCTTTTCACCGGGGGCTTTAACAAGGCCTTTGAAAGGGAAGGGCATAAGTGCGCCTGGCTTTCGGTGAATGAAAAGAATGTGGAAGACTACGAA
This sequence comes from Eubacteriaceae bacterium, assembly GCA_012727485.1. Lineage (GTDB taxonomy): Bacteria > Bacillota > Clostridia > Eubacteriales > Anaerofustaceae > JAAYHF01. The sequence continues at coordinate 20,983 of JAAYHF010000121.1, read as the reverse complement.
GCCGACCCCCTCTGCGGCTTCCCCTTTACCCTCAACGGCTATGGGGTGCTGATGAATATTTTGACAGATGTCTATTCCCCCAATGGGTGGCAGATGAAAAACAAAGCCATGCCCGTTTGGTTCGCCTCCGGGGAGAACGACCCCTGCATGACAAATGAGAAAAGCTTCCTTGCGGCGGTGGATTCGATGAAAAACGCGGGTTATAAAAACATAGATCACACCCTCTACCCCGATATGCGCCATGAGATATTCAACGAAACGCAAAGGGAGATTGTCTATAACGATTTAAAGAATTTTCTCACAGGCGGGATAGAGGCATAGTTCCTGCCCCTTACGACAAGCCCTTTTATATAAAACACTCCGATTGACCTGTTTTGTGCGATGGGTCGATCGGAGTTTTTTCGTTGCGGCTCTTTCAAAGAAGGTCGGGCAAGGCTTTACGATACGGAACAATATTATAAACGCAAATCACCCCAACAGGCAATACCGCATGGTATTTGTAAAGTTCTGTTTACCGCTTAATGCTTCTTTTCCGTATTTAGCGCGAAGCGGGAGTGCGGCTATTTTGTTTAGCGCCGATGTATCGGTTGCTTGTTTGCGGTCTGTTTTCGGGCGGCGTTGCCTTAAGAAAAATAAAAATGATACCCTGACTTCCTTATTTTTATCCTCTTTTTATCCGCTGAAACTTTATAAAATCGGTTTTCCCCTCGGCTTTCCTTTGCCGATGCCTTACCATTTATGCGAATCGCTATTTTATCGGAAAATCCCGTTATTCTGCCCGCCGAGGTGTTTTCCTTTTTGCGGTCATTCGGTTCAACCGTGGGGTGATCCTCCTTCTGACAGCGGTGATCCTCGCCTTTTTGTGCAGCTTTCAAATAAAGTCGAGTCGTTCCCCAAAGGGTTTGACAGGATAATTCCCCGCTGAAGCAAAGTTGTGGATCATGTGTATATTACACAAAGGTTTATAGCCCGCAGGCATAACGAATTCGTAGGAAAATTGCATCATATATAAGCGCTTCGATTTTTCTTAAGTTCATATCTTCGGCAAAGTAAGTCCTCTCGGTTTAAGAAATATCAATTTTAGTGCAATTATGTTGATATACCCATTAATTCGTGATAAAATCTCATTAACAAACTATAAAAAACCACAAAATGGGATAAAGTGGGAAAAATGCTGATAGGGAAGTACAGACACACCATCGACGAGAAGGGAAGAATATCCGTTCCCGCAAAGTTCCGCGAGGAGCTGGGGGAATCTGTTGTGGTGACCGAAAGCATAGATAAGAAATGCCTTTATATCTTCTCTGTGAGCGAATACACGGAAAAATTCCAAAAACTGAGCGATATTAAGTTCTCGGACGACGACGAAAACCGCGCCGCCCGCTACATAGGCTCCCTTTCCGCCTTTTGCGATGTGGATAAGCAGGGCAGGATCATGATATCCCCGGAGCAAAGAGAGCATATCGGATTGGATAAGGATGTGATAATTATAGGAGTGTTTTCCAGGGCCGAAATGTGGGATGCGGCTGTCTGGGAAAAATACAACGAAGTCAGCGGCAACACGGATATGCGTCAGGCGCTGAAGAAAACGGGGCTTTAATGGCGCACATACCTGTTTTATATGAGAAAACTCTTGAATTGTTGGATATACCCGCCCGGGGGGTTTTTTTGGATATGACCCTGGGAGGTTTCGGCCACGGCAGGGGAATATGCGAACTGCTCGGCGAAGGCGGCGTTTACATCGGATTGGATCTGGACTCTCAGGCCATAGAAAGGGCGCAGTCGCTTTCCGAGGGGCTTAAATGCAAAACCCATTTCATAAAGGCGAATTTCCATGATTTTGCCGATGTGCTGGAAGATCTCGGAATAAAAACCATTGACGGCTGTCTGGCGGATCTCGGGGTTTCCTCTTTCCAAATAGACGAGGCCGAAAGGGGGTTTTCCTTTTCCCAAAACGGCCCCCTCGATATGCGAATGGACAACACCGGCGGGATTAGCGCCGCGGATATAGTAAACGATTACAGCGAGGAGCGTTTGAAAAAACTGCTGTACGAATACGGCGAAGAAAAGTATGCGCCCTTAATCGCAAAGGCAATAGCAAAGCAAAGAAAGATAGCCCCTATCGAAACCACCGGGGACTTGGCTCGGGTGATAGAAGGGGCGGTACCTCCGAGTTATCGTTACAGAGGCAGGAACGCCTGCGCCAAGACCTTTCAGGCTCTGCGAATTGAGGTGAACGGGGAGTTGGAGGGCTTAAAGGAAACCCTGACGGGCTTATGCGATTATCTGAATACAGGCGCGAGAATGGCGGTCATTTCCTTTCACAGTCTCGAGGACAGGATAGTTAAAAAAACCTTTGCCGAGCTTTCAAAGACGGAGGACGGCTCCCGGGATTTACCCGCCTTGCCCGATGCGATAAAGCCGAAGCTAAAATTAATCACCCGTTCGGCGGTGAAGCCCTCGCAAGAGGAAATAGAAATCAATGTCAGAAGCAGAAGCGCTAAATTGCGCGTGGTACAAAAAATATAATATATATCGGTAGAGGGAATATGAAAAGAAATAACAGGACAGTCAAGTTAAAGAAAACCGCCAACAAGCCTTCGGGAAGCATCGCCCTTTTTATGCTTGTTATTATGCTTTTCAGCTACTCCGCCATTCTGGTATATAACAGAAGCGTGATAAATGCGCTGGATACGCAGATAAGAAAACTCGAAAACGAATACTCCACCGCCTGCAAAGTCAACGACGATCTTCAAGGGCGCATAATCGAAGCGAAAAATCTTACCCAGATAGAGGATTATGCGGTAACTCGGCTCGGAATGATTCAGGCGAAAAATACATATATATCCTATGTGTCCTATACACCCAAGGCGGTCGAAATACAAACCGCCTCCGGCGACACGCAGTTGATTTCCTGGCTGAAAGGATTATTCAGGTGAAAACTATAAGGAAAAAAACAAAAACTAAAAAAACCAGAAAAAGATCCTCGATAATGAGGATTATTTTCTGTGTGGGGCTTTTGGTTCTTCTTTTTATTGCGCTTTCGGTGCGTCTTTTTGTTTTGCAGGTGGTTCAGGCGGATGATCTTGCCGATAGGCAAACCGCCTATATGTTTCACAATATACCGATAACCGCCTCCCGGGGGGATATTTACGATATTAATATGAATATCCTCGCCAAGGACGCCTCCTGCAGTAAAATATATGTTTTCCCGAACAATATCGAAAACCCGGAAGAAACAGCGAAATATTTGAGCGAAAAACTGGGTATGGAATATGAAGCTGTGTTAAAGAAGATAAGCAATAAATCCGCAAGCAATGTTTTACTTAAAACGGGGGTGGACAATACCACCGCCCTCGAAATAACGCAAAAAAACATAAACGGCATTCAAATAAGCGAGGATAAAAAGCGCTATTATTCGGACAGCAACTTCGCCCAATATATATTGGGTTTCACCGGTACGGACCACAACGGGCTTTACGGGGTTGAAGCCACCCTTGACGGGGTTTTAACGGGAGTTGACGGCATTAAAACAGTTTTGATGGATTCGGGCAGTCAGATAATCGAATCCTCCTCCACGATAAAAGCCGCCGCCAAACAGGGTTCAAGCGTGGTGCTTACGATAGACAGCGTCGTGCAGTATTATGCGGAAAGCGCCGCCTATGAAGCTTATTTGAAAAACAGCGCAAAAAGGGTCATCATCATCGTCACCGAGCCGGATACCGGAAATATCCTCGCCATGGCCGCCTATCCCTCCTATTCGTTGGACGATCCTTGGGAGATAAGCGAGGATTATTACAACAGCTATTATAAAAATACCGAAGCCACCAAGGGCGAGCAACAGCTCGGTATGTGGGCAAACCCCTTTACTTCCTTTATCTATGAACCCGGCTCCACCTTTAAAACCATAACCGTTTCCAGCGCTCTGGAGGAAAATGCGGTGAGTATGGAATCCACCTTCAACTGCAACGGCTTCGCCACCGTTTCCGGAGTGCGTATACAATGCCACATATACCCCAGAGGTCACGGCACGGAAAATCTGACTAAAGCGGTGGTTAATTCCTGCAACCCCGCCATGATTAGAATAGCTTCGCTGATGGGGGAGGACGCCTTTTACAAATATATATTCGATTATGGATTCGGAGAACCCACGGGAGTCATGCTTGACGGAGAGGAGGGGGGCATTTTTTCCGTCAGCGACAAGGTTAATCCCGTGGATTTTGCCACCATTGCCTTCGGTCAGGGAATAGGGGTAACTCCCATTCAGATGATACAGGCGGTCAACGCCGTCATTAACGGGGGAAAGCTTATAACCCCGAGGATAGCGGATAGATTGATAGATTCCTCCAACGGACAGTTGGTACATAAATACGAAATCAACACCGTCCGCAAGGTGATAAGCGAGGAAACCTCCGCCAAAATGCGGGAGATCCTTTATCAAACCGGATTGTCCTATGTTTCCCTTAACGATTACAGGGAGTTGAATATTATGGGCAAAACGGGTACCGCCCAAAAATATGCGGGCAATTCCTATGTGAGGGGAAAATATGTGGCCAGTTTTTACGGAGCCGCCCCCTATGAGGATCCGGTCATTTCCGCCATTGTAATTGTGGATGAGCCGGGGGGCAGCAGTATCTACGGCAGTACGGTGGCCGCCCCGGTGGGTGGAAAACTTTTGCAGAATGTATATAATTATCTCATCTCAAAGGATAAAATAACAATAGACTCCATCACCGAATCCAAGGCGGCGACAATTCCCGATGTCAGAGGGAAAAGCGCCGACGAGGCGATAAGCGCCTTTAATTCCCTGGGAATTAAATATTCGATAAACGGAGCCGAGGTGGGAACGGTGACCGACCAGGATTTGATCGGCATCGAATACATGGACGGCATGGTGGTAGGATTGGTGATCGCTTCCCCCAAGGACGGCCCGGTGACTGTGCCGAATGTGGTGGGAATGAGCGTGCAGGGCGCAAAGGAACTGCTCGAGAGCGTGGGGCTTAACATCAGCGTCAAGGGAAGCGGCATAGCGGTGAGCCAAAGCGTTGTCAGCGGGCAGGATGTGGACCGGGGAACGGCGATAGAGGTTAATTTTGAATATGTGGAATAAAGGGGCGGCGGAATGAAGAAAATGTATTTATCGGAAATATGCGAGGCAATAAACGGCGATATTTACCCCAAGGGGAGCGAAGGGGAGATCGAAAGCATTTGCATTGATTCCCGTCTCGCAAAGGAAGGCAGTCTGTTTTTTGCCCTTTTGGGGGAGAACACCGACGGGCATTTATATTTGCCCATGGCTTATGAGAAAAAAGCCGTTGCCGCCGTAACCGAAAGGATTATTAGCGATTGCCCGATAGTTCAGATAGTCGTGAAGAATACCCTGGAAGCCTTAAGGGCCTTGGCGCAGTATTACAGGAACAAATTCAATATCCCCTTTGTGGGGGTGACGGGAAGCAGTGGCAAAACCACTACAAAGGATTTGATCGCTTCTGTTCTTTCCCAAAAATACAAAACCCATAAAACAGAGGGCAACTCCAACAGCATCACGGGAGTGCCTCTGACCCTTTTCGAGCTTGAGGACGACTGCGAGATTTCAGTAATTGAAATGGGCATGGACTCTCCCGGAGAAATATTGGCAAACGCTCGTATAGTGCGCCCCGAGACTGCGGTAATAACCAACATAGGTATGTGCCATATTGAATACCTTAAAACAAGGCAGGCTATATACGAAGCGAAATGCGAAATATTCGCCTTTATGGAAAAGGGGAACACCGCAATGGTAAACGGCGAGGACGATTATCTCTCAAAGCTCACCTCCGATAAGTACGATGTGGTGAAGTTCGGCATATCCTCCGGGGATTACAGGGCTTACGACATAGTCCAATCCGAGAAGGGGGTTTGCTTTAAAACAGATATAAACGGCAGGGCGGAAAGCTTCGGTTTCCGTTTGCCGGGGATTCACAATGTTATAAACTGTATGCTTGCGATCGGCGTGGGACTTAAATACGAGCTCGACGCTCAAATGATACAAAAAGGGTTTGACAGCTTCGAATCCAGCGAAAACCGCATGAAGCAAATCGAAATAAAGGGAATGACCCTTATCAACGACTCCTACAACGCCAACCCGGATTCCATGAAAGCTTCCTTTGATTTTCTTTCCCATAAAAAGGGGTTAAGAAAGGTGCTTATAGCCGGGGATATGTTGGAATTGGGAGAATACGCCGAAAAAATGCACTGCGAAACGGGCAGGGCAGCCGCGCAATTCGGAATAGATTTTGCGGTTTACTGCGGGGAGTATGGCAAAAGCTTCAAAGAGGGTTATAATGGTAATAATGGGGTGGGAGAGTGTGTTTTATTCACCGATGCCGCAAAGCTTGCCAAGGCATTGCCCGGTTTGCTCAAACAGGGCGACACGGCTCTTTTCAAAGCTTCCCACGCCATCGGTTTGGACAGGGTTTTTGAGGAATTCATCGAAAGGCTTCGGTAAAAATGAAAACGCAGATTTGCGCTACTTTAATATCCTTCGCAGTGGTGGTTATAATATGCCCTATGCTTCTTCCCTTGCTGAAAAGGCTCAAATTCGGTCAGGCGGAAAGGGCCCTCGGCCCCCAAAGCCATTTTAAAAAGGCGGGTACTCCCACCATGGGAGGCATATCCTTCATAGCGGGTATCACCGCCGCCTGTTTGCTCTTTAACACCTCGCGCAAAAGCGAACTTGTTTTTGCCCTTGCGATAACCCTCGCCTTCGGCTTGATAGGTTTTTTAGATGATTTTATTAAAATCACCCAGAAAAACTCTCTTTCCGGAGAGCAAAATCTTTCCAGCGCCTCCCTCGGAATGAGGGGGCGGCATAAGATAATCATGCAATTTTGCGTGGCGGCGGCCCTTGCAGTATATGTGGCTTACCACCCCTCCCTCGGAACGGCTGTGCTGGTTCCCTTTATTTCAAAATATTGGGATATGGGTATATTTTTCATTCCTTTCTTGATATTCGCCGCCGTGGCTGTGGTGAATGCGGCCAATCTCACCGACGGGCTTGACGGACTGGCGGCGGGGGTGGCTTTGATTATAATGATCTTCTTCTTTGTGACAGCCATTTCAGGTGGTTTCACGCAGATTAGCATTTTTTCGGCGGCGGTGATAGGCGGCTGTTTGGGCTTTTTATGTTACAATTTCAACCCTGCCAAGGTTTTCATGGGGGATACGGGTTCAATGACATTGGGGGGAGCTGTCATAGTCTGCTCCGCCTTCACTAAAACGGAACTATTCATACTTATAGCGGGGGCTATTTATGTGATTGAAGCCCTTTCGGACATCATACAGGTGGGCTATTTCAAGCTCACCCACGGCAAGAGATTTTTCAAAATGGCTCCTATACATCATCATTTCGAATTATCCGGTTGGGAGGAAACGCGCATAGTAATAGTATTCTGGGCCTTCACCGCCGTATGTGTGATGATTTCCGTATTGGCGGCCAATATAAGCATCTATTGAGCAAACGAAAGGATTAAACATGGATAAGAAGAAATATCTGGTCATCGGCGCGGCAAGAAGCGGCATAGCCGCAAGCATTTTTTTAGCCCAAAGGGGAAACGAGGTTATCCTGACGGATACCAAGCCCTATGAAGCTCTTGAAAAGGAAGGCTACGGGATAGAAAATGCGGTGAAGCTGAGTAATGTTACCACTGTCTTCGGCAGACAGCCCTACAAAGAGGAGGTTCTCTCGGTGGGCGAGGTCATTTTAAGCCCGGGAGTGCCGCCGGATATAGCCCCCTGTCTGACCGCCGTTAATAACAATATTCCCCTTACGAGCGAAGTGGAATTTGCGAACAGGTATTTTAAGGGAGATATTATCGCCATAACGGGAACAAACGGCAAAACCACCACCACCTATCTCACCGCGGAGCTGATGAAAGCCGCCGGTTACGACAGCTTTGAATGCGGAAACATCGGTATTCCCTTCATCAACAGGGCCGAAGAATCCACCTCCCAAAGCGTTGCGGCTCTGGAAATAAGCAGTTTTCAGCTTTCCATGTCGGATAAGCTTCACCCCAAAGTGGCTGTTGTCACAAACATAACTCCCGACCATCTCGACAGGCACAAGACCATGGAAAACTACATAGCCGCAAAGGCAAGGGTTTTCGAGAACATGGAGGGAAGCGACCTTTTGATATTAAACTATGACGATGAAACGGTGAGGGCTTTCGGAGAAAAGGCGAAATGCACCGTGAAATATTTTTCGCTGAAAAACACCGAAGCCGACGCCTATTTACAAGAAGGCGGAATATATCTGAAGGGAAAAGGTAAAATAATCAATACCGGGGAAATGAAAATAATAGGCCCCCATAATGCGGCCAACGCCATGTGCGCCCTGCTTGCCTGCGGTTATTATAACGCCGATACGGCAAAGCTTGCGGACGCCCTCAGGAAATTCACCCCGGTGGAACACAGGGTTGAATTCGTGAGGGAAATAAACGGAGTTAAATTTGTCAATGATTCCAAGGGAACAAACCCGGACGCCACCATCACCGCCATTAATTCCTTCGACTGCCCTTTGGTGATGATTTTGGGCGGATACGACAAGAAAAACGATTTCGATGAAATGTTTGAGCTTCTCAAGGGTAAGGCCCGCTATCTTGTCATCATCGGGCAAACTGCTCAAAAGCTCATTGATACGGCTGAAAAATTCGGCTTTAAGGATTATTGCAAAGAGGATAGTTTCGAGCAGGCCGTTAAAACGGCTTACGGCAAGGCGAAAAGCGGAGATTGCGTTTTGCTTTCTCCCGCCTGCGCGAGCTGGGGAATGTTTGAAAACTTCGAGCAGAGAGGCGAGATTTTTAAGCAGATAGTAAATGATTTGTAAGGAGTAAGATGCAAAAGTATTTTGAAGCCCTTTCCGATATGTTTGCCGGAATACCCGAACAGAAAAGGAAACCCTTGGATAAGGGGGTGTTGCTTTCTGTTTGCACCTTATCCGTATTCGGTATTATTATGATTTGGTCTGCGAGTATGTATAATGCGGGCCTTGAGGGAGATAGCCTTTATTTTGTGCGTAAACAGGCCATTTTCTTTGCCATCGGATTGGTCGTTATGCTTATTGTGTCTGTTTTGGATTTCAGAAGCTTGAAAACGCTCTCAAATCCGATCATGGTCGTAGCCCTTGTTTTACTTCTCATTCTCTTTTTCCTGCCCGAAGGGGAATCCTCCAACGGCGCCATGAGATGGATAACGCTTATGGGTGTGACGATGCAACCCTCGGAGCTGGCAAAAATAGCGGTGATGCTCTTTGCCGCCTATCACCTTGCCCGCAATTACGACAGAATAGACGACCCCTGGGCCTTTCCCATAGTGTTGCTTTTCTGCGGGGCGATATGCTTTCTCATTTATAAACAACCCGCCTTAAGCACCGCAATAATCGTTGGGGTAATTATCATCGGAATGTATTTCATCGCGGGGGGCAATTTCCTCTATATTTTAGCCCTTGTGGGCATTGCGGGAACCGCCGTTTACTTTTTCATCACCAGCAACGAATGGCGCTTGGAAAGATATTATGCCTTTTTAGACCCCTTTTCCGATATTCAGGGCGACGGTTGGCAACCCGCGCAGTCCTTGATGGCGTTGGGCTCCGGGGGAGTGTTGGGAAAGGGTTTGGGAAACGGCTGTGCAAAGCTCGGTTTTCTGCCCTATTTGGAAAATGACTATATCTTTGCGGTGATAGGGGAGGAATTGGGATTGGTCGGCTGTATCGCCCTGTTATGCGTTTATTTCCTGCTCATATTCAGGGTTGCGAAAATCGCCATAGCCGCGCCGGACACCTTTTCCAGATTATATTGTTCGGGAATGGCAATTCTTTTGGGGATACAGGTTTTCCTCAATGTGGCTGTGGTGACGAATATAATGCCTTCAACGGGAATCATTCTGCCCTTCATCAGCTCCGGCGGCTCATCGCTCATCACCCTCATGACCGGCATGGGGATAGTATTGAATATATCCAGAAACAAAACCGAAAATCTGCGTTACACGGGAGGCAGAAGATGAAAATTCTCATAGCCTGCGGCGGCACCGGGGGCCATGTTTACCCGGGAATAGCGGTTGCGGACGAATTAATGCTCAGACACCCCGATTGGCAAATAGAATTCGTGGGTTGTAGCAATCCCAAGACCATAGAAAATTCCCTTATACCCAAAACCCCCTATCCCCTTCACACCATAGATGTGAACAGCTTTGAAACCTTTTATTCGCTGTTAAAAAAGCTTCAGGTCGCCACCACTCTTTTTAAGAGCCTGAATCAAAGCCTTAAGATAGTCAAGAAATATAATCCCGATATTGTGGTGGGCACAGGGGGCTATGTCTGCGGGCCGGTGGTGTTGGCGGGGAAAATACTCCGCAAAAAAACGCTGATAGCCGAGCAGAATGTTATACCCGGGAAAACCACCGCGGTTTTGTCCTCCTTTGCCGATAAGATATGCGTTTCCATAGAGGAATCCGCAAAGCACATGGGGCACCCCGAAAGATGCGTCGTAACGGGCAACCCGCTAAGACACGATTTTAAGATATTGAATAGAGAAAAATGCCGTCTTTCCTACGGCTTGAGCGAGGAGCAAAGACTTGTTCTGATATTCGGCGGCAGTCAGGGCGCTGTGAATATAAACAGGGCGGCGGTGAAACTGATTGCCGAAAACTGCGACAGGAAGAACCTATTCTTTCATTTTGTCACGGGAGCGAATAATTATGATGACTGCATGACAAGCCTCGGGGAGATGGGTTTTATCCCCGAAGAACATAAAAATGTGAAGATAGAAGCTTACTGCTCCGATATGCCCCGGGTTATGTACGCCGCCGATGTTTGTATATGCAGAAGCGGGGCCACCACCATAGCGGAGATAAACTACATAGGAATCCCCACCATCTTCATTCCTTTAAAGCACGCCGCCAATGACCACCAGAGGAAAAATGCCCTCGCTTCGGTGACAAGGCACGCCGCCTTGATAGTGGAAGACGACGAAGCTTTAGGCGATAACATTGATTCGTCATTGAAATATCTGCTCGATAACGATGATTTGAGAAAAACAATGGCCGAGAATTCCCGTAAAATGGGGGTCAGCGACTCCGCCGAAAAAATGGCGGACGAAATAGAGAAACTTATCATCTCTTCGGTGGCGTTATAAGGCTTAAGCGAATACTATGGATTGAAAAGTATTCGAAGCGGAGGGTGATATGGAATCAATCATAATCGAAGGCGGCAGAAAGCTATCCGGAGAGGTTAAGATACAGGGTTCGAAAAATGCCGGTCTGCCCATATTGGCGGCCTGCGTACTATGCAGGGGCGAGGTTATTTTACATAATGTGCCGAATATCGGCGATGTTGAAACGATGTTGGAAATACTCACCTCTTTGGGGTGTAAAGCGCAGTTTTCCGATAACACCGTTGTGATTGATTCTTCGGATCTGACCTGCGGAGAGGTTTCCGAGGAGCTGATGGGAAAAATGAGATCTTCCATAATGCTCATGGGCGCTTTGATCGCGGTGAATAAGAAGGTGCGCTTCAGTTATCCGGGCGGGTGCGACATCGGACTGCGCCCCATAGATCTTCACTTGAGCGCCTTCAAGAACATGGGCGCTGATATATCCGAACAGGGCGGGTTCATCTCGGTGGACGGCTCGGATATGAGATCCGCGGGGATTCTTTTGGATTTTCCAAGCGTGGGAGCGACGGAAAACATAATCCTTTCCTCTGTTTTCACCAAGGGAGTGACCTCCGTCACCAATGCCGCCAAGGAACCCGAAATAATAGATTTGCAAAATTTCCTTAATTCCATGGGGGCGAGGGTCTACGGGGCAGGCAGTAATACGGTTTATATAGAGGGTGTGGAAAAACTTAAGGGCTGTGAATACACCATAATCCCGGATAGGATAGTCACCGGCACCTATATGTGCGCGGTGAGCGCCGCCTCGGGGGATATTTTCCTTAGGGGGGCGAGGGCGGATCATCTGAAATTCCCCCGCCATAAGCTCGAGGAAAGCGGACTTGTCGTAAAGGATTGCACCGATGGGTTGCGGTGCATCGGAAAGGGCGAAGTCAAGGGGCTTTCTTCGATCATAACCTCCGTTTATCCCGGTTTCCCCACGGATATGCAACCCCTCTTTACCGCAATGCTCTGCAAATCCGAGGGGGTGACGATAATAAACGAAACCGTTTTTGAAAACCGTTACCGCTATACCTCCCAGCTCATGCGTATGGGGGCGGATATTCGAATAGAAGATAGGATAGCCGTGATAAACGGGAAAAAACAATTAAGCGGCGCAAAGATGATTTCCCAGGATTTGAGGGGAGGCGCGGCGCTCATAATAGCTGCTCTCGGGGCAAGGGGTAACTCGATAATAGAGGGAATGGACTATGTATACAGAGGCTACGAAAATATCTGCGGGGAATTGAGGAGTTTGCAAGCCGAAATTAAAACGATATGAAAAAATTGGTCAGAAAGAAAAGGAAGCAGAATAGAAAAAGCGAGCTGATAATCATTCTTTTGGTTTTATTGGCTGTCGGTTCCTTTGTTTTTTTGAGAAGCGGTTATTTCGACATTGCCGACATTTCGGTGGAGGGGAATGTTCGTTTGGACTCTCAGGAGATTATCTCCTGCGGGGGAATAATAAGGGGGAGCAATATTTTCTCCCTCAAAAGCTCCAAGGCAGAGAAAAAAATCAACAGTTTGGTTATGGTAAAAAGCGTTTCGGTTAAAAAAATTTTTCCGAATAAGGTCAGGGTGATTGTTACCGAAAAGGAAGCCTTTCTGACCGCGGTCATAAACGGAGTTTACTACGCCATGGACGAGGAAGCCTCGGTGATTTATTCCTGCGAACAGCTCAGCGAGGATTACGGAATACTTCTGACGGGGTTGAGCGATGTCGAGCTGATCGTCGGAAATACATATAATTACACCTCGAATGCCAAAACCGCCACCGCCTTTGAGGTGGCGAGATGGCTTCGGACAAGCTCTTTGAGCGATAAAATCAGCGAGATATACGCTTCGCCCGGGGGGTACTACTATCTTTACACCAACAAGCCCAATGTGATAAAATTCTATTCGCTGGAAGGCTTTAACAGCAATTTGGAATTCACGGAGGTTTTTTTGGAGAACGAGGACAGATACATCATGGTGGAATTGGTGGAAGGAAGCGAGCCTGTTTTCAAGGTAATTAACATTAATTGATGAAAAACCCTTGTTCTTTATACAAAATAATTATAAAATCATTGTAACCGAACATTGGAGGACGATATGCCTTACGAATTCGATACAACTCAGGAAGCCCAAGCAACCATAAAGGTATTTGGTGTCGGCGGGGGCGGCAACAACGCCGTGAACCGCATGATAGAAAGCGGCTTGCAGGGTGTATTATTTTACTCAATCAATACAGATAACCAAGCTTTAGCCGTTTCTCTGGCCGAGAACAAAATTCAAATCGGTCAAACCACAACCAAAGGGCTTGGCGCAGGAGCAAATCCCGAGCAGGGAGAAAAAGCCGCGGAAGAAAACGGCGAAGAAATCAAAAAATCCCTTCAGGGAGCGGACCTTGTTTTCATAACCGCCGGCATGGGCGGAGGAACGGGGACGGGAGCTTCCCATGTCATTGCAAAAATAGCAAAGGAAATGGGAATTCTTGTGATAGGAGTTGTCACAAGGCCTTTCCATTTCGAAGGGAAAGTCAGAAAGATAAATTCCGACCTTGGGATAAGGCTTTTAAAGGAATATGTGGACGCCCTTGTGGTTATCCCCAACGACCGCCTGCTTCAGGTGGCAAACAACAACACCACCTTCAGAGATGCCTTCCGCATGGCGGACGAGGTGCTTTTGATGGGCGTAAAGGGAATAACCGACCTGATCTCCACCCCCGGGCTTATCAACCTCGACTTTGCCGATGTTAAAACCATCATCAAGGACGCGGGTCTGGCTCATATGGGAATGGGCATAGGAAGCGGCGCGGATAAGGCCACCGATGCGGCGAAGCAGGCCATAGAAAGCCCGCTTTTGGAAACCTCCATTCAAGGGGCAACGGGAGTGCTTCTCAACATCACCGGCGGCGAACAGCTCACCCTCTTTGAGGTGGAAAAGATCGCCACAGTCATCAGGGAAGAAGCCCATCCGGATGCGAACATGATTTTCGGCGCCTGCACGGATCCCAATTTGGACGATATGATAAAAGTCACCGTCATCGCCACCGGCTTTACCGGCGACAATCCCGAAAAAGATAAGCAGGATAAACAGCAGAAGGATAAAACCCAAAAGCCCCAAACTGTCCAAAAATCCGGCATTTGGCCTTCCTTCCTCGAGGACGATTAGAATAAAATCCGCCAGTATAAAAAATAAAAGAAACCCTCCGATGTGACAGATCGCATACGGAGAGTTTCTTTTCGTTATTGTAATGGTATGATTAAGAAAAACTCCTTGAGCCATAAGCTCAAGGAGTTTAATGCTATTTTGAAAGATAGTTCACCGGATTAACCGTGGCTCCGTTGATATGTATTTCGCAGTGAAGGTGGTTTCCCGTGGAGGTGCCGGTGGTGCCGACATAGCCGACAACCTGACCCTGGGTGACAATATCTCCGTTACTGACCGCATATTTGTTAAGGTGGGCATATAAAACTTTATAGGTATTTCCCTGGGAGTCCTTTCCCAGATCTACCACTACGCAGTTGCCGTATCCCCCATACCATGAAGCTCTTATTACCTTGCCGTTGGCGATGGCGACGATGGGGGCGTTGCGGGGTGCGCCTATATCGAATCCGGAATGGAATTTTCTTACATTATAGATGGGGTGTATTCTGTAACCGTAGGGGCTGGTTATCGAATAATAACCCGGGGTCGGCCAGACGAAGGTTTTATATGTATTGGCGTAATCCGTGTTGGAATTCTGGGCGGCGATTTCCTTGCGAATTGCGGTGGCTTCCGCTTCCTCCGCCTTTGCCAGCGCCTTCCAATAGGCCTCGGTTTCCTTTATCTTTTTCAGAGATTCGCTTTTCGAATTCTTCTGCCCTGTGAGTTCATCTTCCCGGGCAAGTTTTTGGGATTTGAGCTTTTCCAGCTTAACCTTTTCTTCTTCGATGAGCTTTGTCATTGCACTAACAAGAGCTTCGGTTTCCTTTAACTTTTGAGCGACGGTGTTGTCATGCTCGATGATGGAGGCGATGGCGGTGGCCCTGCTGATGAGATCCGAAAAACCCTTCGCTCCGAAAAGCACTTCCAAATAGCCCACATCCCCATACATATACATGACGGTGATGCGCTCCTCCAACTGCTGACGGTATCTCTCCTTCTCGATCTCCGCTTCCTTCAGGCTTATTTTTGCGGCTTCAAGCCTCTTTTCCGTGGCGGCAATCTGCTCGTTGAGGGATTCTATTTCCTCCTCCACCTGCGTTATCTGCTTGTCCAGCAGTTCGATTTCCTTTTGCAAAGCCGTGGCTAAGGCAACCTGATCCTCGATGTTGTCTTTGTATTCCTCGATTTGCTTTTCAATCTCCTCAAGTTCCTCCATGAGGGAGGCTCCCTTAACCTCCCCGGGGGGAAATACGGTAAAAATGAGGCAAATCGCGAGGAATGCCGATAAAAACTTTTTAAGTATTGTTGTAGTTTTCATAGATTACTCACACTTTCAAGAATTTTTTTATGGAAAAGGAACTGCCTATGGCGCCCAGCAATATTCCGTAGGCAATAAACACCATTGATATTTGACCGATAACCAACCCTGCCGGAGCAAGGGATTCTCCGAGGGGCAGTACCGAGGTCGTTCCCCTCAACATACCCACCACGAAGTAATACAAATTGCGAAGCATCAATACGGAAAATCCCGCCCCGAAAATGCCCAAGAGCATTCCTTCGATGATGAAGGGGAAGCGTATATAGGCGTTGGTGGCTCCGATATATTTCATTATCCCGATCTCGTTTCTTCTTGAAAAAACCGTCAGCTTAACGGTGTTGAATATAATGAACACCGCAATAACGCTCAATATCGCCAATACGATCCAGGTTGCGGCATTTATCAGTTTATTAAAGGACAACAGCGCATTCACCGTATCCTCTCCGTAAACCGCCTCCCTGACCCCTTCGAGCAAATTCAGGTAATCCCCTGCGGGGGCGATGTCATCGGCGTGTTCGAATTTGACGATATAAGAGGCGGGCAGGGGGGAATTTTCGGCGGTATAGCCGGAGATGAGAACTGAATTTTCATCTCCCAGGGTTTTGCGGAAGGCGTCCAAAGCTTCCTGCTTGGATTGATAGGTAACTTCGATCACGCTTTCCATCTCATTTATCGCTTTGTAAATCGATTGTTTTTGCGCCTCGGACACATCGTTTTCCAAAAAGACCTTGAGTTCAAGATTTTCTTCAATCTGATCGGTGATGAAATTCACATTTATGGCAATGGCCATCACCACTCCGACGATTATCAAAGCACATATCACGGAAAGAACGGAGGCCAAGCTCATCACAGAATTGCGCTTTATGCTGTTTATCGCGTCCCGAATGAAAACGCCGAAGGTTCTTATTTTCAACTGTAATATCCTCCTATCTCGTCCCTGACCAATACTCCGTTTCTCAAGGAGATGACTCTTTTTCTCATTCTGTCCACCATGGTGTTGTCGTGGGTGGCTATCAATACAGTGGTTCCGAGGCGGTTGATGTCGCTGAGCAGGTTCATTATTCCAGCGCTGGTTATCGGGTCAAGATTTCCCGTGGGCTCGTCGCATATCAATATTTTCGGATTATTCACAATGGATCGGGCTATTGCAACTCTTTGCTGTTCCCCGCCGGCTAAGGTTGAGGGATATTTTCTGGCCTTGTCCCTCAGCCCGACCATATTGAGGATTTTCGGCACAACTCTTTGTATGGTTTTAGGAGAAGTCTGTATGGCTTCCATTGCGAAAGCGACATTTTCATAAACGGTTTTCGTTTCCAAAAGGCGGTAATCCTGAAAAACTATTCCCACATTTCTGCGGTAATAGGGAAGATCCCTTTCCTTTATGGAGGAAATATCCGTTCCGGCAACGAAAATCTTGCCGGAGGTGGGGGTTATCTCCTTTAAAAGCAGTTTTATTATCGTGGATTTGCCTGCGCCGCTTTTTCCCACAAGGAAAACAAACTCACCTTTTTCTATCTTAAGCGAGAGATTATCGAGGGCGGCGCTGTCATCTCCTTCGTAGAGCATGGTAATGTTTTGAAAGTCTATCATCTTTGATGTCCCATGTATTTTTATTGATTAATTATAGCAAAAAATACAAAAAAAGACAAGGATTTTAATAATAAAAAAGCCAGAAAAATGCCTTTTTTAAGCACTTTTTGGCTTTTGTTCCGGGACTACTCAAACCTTGCGGTGATAGCTTTTTCTATCGCTGAAACAAGGTAATACATGACGGCGGCGCAAACGGATACGAGCAGTATGCCGCAAGTCACCAAATCGAGATTGAAAACCTGGGAGCCGTACATGATGAGATAACCCAACCCCGCTTTGCTGACTAAAAACTCTCCCATTATCACCCCGACCCAGCTTAACCCCACATTTATCTTCAGAACCCCGAGAAAGCTGTTATAAGAAGCGGGTATCATCACCTTGAAAAGGATCTGTCCCTTGCTTGCCCCGAAGGTTCTCATTAAGGTCAGCTTTTCCTCGTCCACATCCCTGAAGCCGGAGTATATGCCGATCACGGTGGATATGGTGGATATGAGCAGAGCCATGATGATTATGGATTTGTAGCCTGCTCCCGCCCATATTATTATTATAGGGCCGAGGGCTATTTTCGGCATGGCGTTGAGGATAATCAAATAAGGGTCGAGTATTCTGCTCAAAGTCGGGAACCACCAAAGCGCCACCGCGCACAAAAATCCGATCACAAGCCCCAGCGCGAAACCCGCAAAGGTCTCCGCCATTGTTACTGTTATATTCACCCATAAATCCCCCCGGTTCGATAGGTTCATGAGCGTTTGAGCCACCCTCGAAGGACAGCTTGTTATGAAGGTATCGATCAAATTAAAATCCGCCAGCGCCTCCCATATCATGAGCGCCCCCGTTATCAGGGCTATCTGGGTGAAAACAACGGTGAAATTTTCCCTTTTTATCTTCTTAAGGTATTTGATTCGTTCCTTGGACATTTGTTTATCATTCATTTTTGTCTATATCCTTCCAGATTGCGTCGAAGTAACCGGCAAAGTCATTCATCAGCCTTCTTTCGTGTCCCGAGGCGGATTTGGGCAGGGATATATCGTATATTCTTTTTAAAACCGAGGGCCTTGCGCTCATCACCGCCACCTTGTCGGAAAGGGAAATGGCTTCGCTCAAATCGTGGGTCACCAAAACCGCGGTCTTTTCTTCCCGGGCAATTATCGAGCGTATGTCGTCGCTGACGGTGAGCCTTGTTTGGTAGTCCAAGGCACTGAAGGGCTCGTCGAGCAGAAGTATATCCGGCTTTAGGGCAAGTGTTCGAATAAGCGCCGCCCTTTGCCTCATTCCCCCGGAAAGTTGGGAGGGATAGGCGTTTTTAAATTCCTGCAAACCATAGGCCTTCATAAGATATTCCACATAAATCAAATGCTCCGGGGTCAACTTGTGTTGTATTTCAAGGCCCAAAACCGCATTCTTGTAAATGCTCCTCCATGAAAAGAGTTCATCCTTCTGGGGCATATAACCGATGGTTATGGAGTCGTTCAAAAATTTCACGCTTCCCCCGGAAGGTTCGGTCAACCCCGCTATGATTGAAAGTACAGTGGATTTTCCGCAACCGGAGGGCCCCACTATGGATATAAAGTCGCCTCTTACGATATTCAGAGAAAAGCCTTTAATCGCCTCGGTTTCTTCATATTTGGTCTGATAGGTTTTCTTAATGTCAACTAATTCAACTAAAGGCTTCATTCCTCACTTCCCCTTACCGGAAAAAATCCGTGCAAACTAATTTTTCGTATTCCACTTTTTGTTCCAATTCTCCTGCGGTGATGATGATATCCTGAAGAAGGTCAAAGGATTCCTTGGTGAAAGTCACATTTTCCGCATAAGCTCCCGCTTGTTTGTAATTCTTAACTGCTGCGGCAAGGTCGTTCAACGATGTATCGGGAAAATAGGGGAGTATTACCTCGGCAATTTTCTTGGGTTCGTTTTGCGCGACAAAGCTTTGCCCTTTTTCTATCGCCTTCACAAAAGCGGCGATGGTTTCGGGGTTTTCCTTGATATAGCTTTGCCTTGCATTATAGGCTGTGTAGGGAATATTACCGCTTTGCTCTCCGAGGGACATCACCATATACCCGTATCCTTCGTTGACAACCGAAGTCGCTGTGGGTTCGAACAGAGAAACATAATCCCCCGTTCCGCCGATGAAAGCTCCGGACATTGCATTGAAGGCGATTGAGGTATCCACCGTAACGTCCACTCCCGGGGTAAGTCCGTTTTGCCTTAAAATCCATTCCATCACCATCACAGGCATTCCGCCCTTGCGCCCTGCGATTATATGGGCGCCCTTGAGATTCTCGATTTTGAAATCTTCCTGCTTTTCTCTGGATAAAAGAAAGGAACCGTCGCATTTGGTGAGTTGTGCAAAGGTCTTGGGATAATCGGCATTTCCGGCAAGATAAATGTAAATCGTGCCCTCGGAGCCGCAAAGACCTATGTCCGCATCGCCGCTTAACACCGCGGCCATGGTTTTATCCGCCCCTCCTCCGTTGGTGAGTTCAATCTCAAGCCCTTCTTCCTCAAAATAGCCCAGCGCCATGGCGGCATACTGGGGAGCGTAAAATACCGAATGGGTGACCTCGTTGACCTTGACGGTGACAACGGGGGTATCAACGGGGGGTTTCTCCTTGGCTGTGCAGGAAAAAAGCATCGCCGCACAGAGCAACATCGCCAAAATAACCAATAATTTTTTCTTCATCGCTACTCCTTTTCGTAAACATAGTATTCGCTCAGACCGGGGGGGTGAATAAAAAGGCTAACCCTTCGGATGCGACAATATCATTAAAGGGAGAGAATTATAATCATCACGAGGGTGGATGAATGTATGCCTACGGAGAAGATATACTTGCGCTCAATTCCATTGTGATATACATAATGATACAATCGGTCGTAAAAAACCGAAATATAAAACAAAAAAAGATTAAAAGCGTCATATTGTCGCTGATAATATCATTTATATCGTTGCAAATAATCGCTTTATGCCCAATGGATAAAACCCCGAGCTTTTCGGGAATAATGATAAGTTTTTTGATTCCGATAGCCATGGCGAGAAAACCCTTCCTTCGCAATCTGATAATAGACGGGGTTTACTTCATAATATGTTCCCTGATAACCGCAGGCACGATCTTATTAATGCTGCTTCTTTTCAAGGGAGGGGAAAGGGCGTTCTCTTATATGCCGAAGGCGGATTTTTTAACTGTTTTACTCGCATCGTTTACGGCAAGGGAGATATTCGCCTTTTTATGCGGTGCGATAAAGCCCTTATCTCATTTGGATAGACTGCTCAAGCAGGCTGTCATCTGCCTGCCGGGAGAGGAAGAAAGAAGGGTGACGCTCTTGGCGGATACGGGTAATATGGTGAAAACCGAGGAGGGAAGGTTTGTGGTGATGATAAAGGAGGAATTGGTTATGGATTTGACCGGAGCCGAGAGGGCTGTTTTCGAAGGTTACGAGCAATTTGGAGAGGCATACGAAAAGCTTGAGCGAAAGGAGGGAATAGGGCTTATAAAAATAAAGGACATTTACCGCCATAGCTATTCAATGCTCGTCAGGGGCGTTGTAATGGAAATGGAGGGGAAAGTGTTCGATAACGTTTATATCGCCGCAGGAAGGTTTACGGGGGCTTATGACGGGGTTTACAACCCGCTGATGGAAATAAACCGATAAAGGAGATGGGTAAATGCTTATAAAAAAGATAAGAAGCTTCATTAGGGACATTATCTGGGAAGTGAGGTGCTGCGCCTATACAAGCGCCTATGAATTTCTTCCCCTGCCG
>JAAYHF010000120.1 GCA_012727485.1 Eubacteriaceae bacterium | reverse complement strand
TGTGGGGATTGTCAGCGTGGACGATGCGATTGATGTTTTGGTGAAGGAGACAACGGAGGATATCGAAGCGATGGGAGGGGTTTCGTACAGCGAAAAGCCCTATATGAAAACAAAAATATTCACCCTCTCAAAAAACAGGATAGTATGGCTTTTGATGCTGATGATATCCGCCACGGTTTCGGGAAAGATACTTGAAGGCTATGAGACTGCCTTTGCGGCCATACCCCTTTTGGTGACATTCATTCCGATGATGATGGGCACGGGGGGCAATGCGGGAAGCCAAACTTCCACGGTTTTGATACGCAGTATGGCCACCGGGGATATTCACACCGGGGATTTCCTCCGGGTATGGTTCAAGGAGATCGGAATAGGTATATTGGCGGGCTTTGTGTTGGCGGTGGCAAATTATCTCAGGATAATGATATTACATCCCTCGGAAAACGAGGTGGGGCTGGTGGTTTCCCTGAGCCTTTGGGCCACGGTGGTAATCGCAAACAGCGTCGCCACTTTCCTCCCGATGGTGGCCGCAAAGCTCAAGCAGGACCCGGCGGTGATGTCCGCCCCTCTGATCACCACCATAGTGGACGCCTTCGCTTTGGTTCTTTATTTCGAAATCGCAAAGATGCTTCTCACAGCAGTATAGATATATAAAGGCTTTTACCTGTAATAATACAGAAGTAAAAGCCTTTTATGTTTATTTTACGGTACACGGGGAAGCAATTATTAAATTTAAAACACTAATGTTAAATAATCAAATAATTCATTGACTTGCCCCATAAAGTTTATTATACTTTACCCATTTCAAAACCGACAAGGAGGACAAAAGTCGAATAACGGGAACAAAGCGGCCAAAGGAATTAAGGGTTTCCGTTATACGGTTAGACACCGTGAAAAACAAACAGATCAAAGCCCTGAATAGTTTTCTGAAACAAAAGGATTACAAAACCTTGAAGGAACACCTCTGCGGGTTAAACGAGGTGGATGCGGCCGAATACATAAGCAAACTGCCGAAGGCAGATGCGCTGAAGGCATTTCGGTTGCTCGAAGGCGAACAGGCGAGTGACGTTTTTGCCTATCTCGACAAAGATACGGGCAGTTACTTGATGGATTCCGTGACCGACGAACAGCTCACTCAAATCGTCGATGAGCTTTTCGTGGACGATGCGGTGGATTTCATCAGCGAAGCTCCGGCAAATCTTGTGGAAAGGGTGCTTTCCGTGACAGACCCCCAAAAGCGCAAGATCATCAATTCCTATCTGCAATATCCCGAGGGGAGCGCAGGGAGCATAATGACCAGCGAGCTTATTCGGCTCAACGAGGATTACACAGTCCTTGAGGCGCTGGACAAGGTAAGAAAGAGCAGGATAGATAAAGAAACGGTATACACCTGCTATGTCACCGATGCGAAAAGGATACTCACCGGGGTGACATATCTTAAGGATTTATTGGTGAGCGATGACGACGCTTTGGTGGGAAACATAATGGAAAAGGTATCCATTAAAGCGAAAACGACGGACGACAGGGAAGCGGTGGCAAAGCTTTTCGACAGGTATTCGGTCATATCCGTGCCGGTGACGGATTCGGAGGGAAAGCTTGTGGGGATTGTCAGCGTGGACGATGCGATTGATGTTTTGGTGAAGGAGACAACGGAGGATATCGAGGCGATGAGCGGGGTTTCCCACAGCGAAAAACCCTATTTGAAAACCGGCATTTTCACCCTGTCGAAAAATAGGATAGTCTGGCTTTTGATGCTGATGATTTCCGCCACCATTTCGGGAAAGATACTCGAAAGCTATGAAGCCGCCTTTGCGGCCATACCCCTTTTGGTGACTTTCATTCCGATGATGATGGACACGGGGGGTAATGCGGGAAGCCAAACTTCCACGGTAATAATACGCAGTATGGCCACCGGGGACATTCGCCTGACGGATTTCGTCAAGGTATGGTTCAAGGAGTTGGGCATCGGCACTTTGGCGGGCTTTGTGTTGGCGGTGGCAAATTATCTCAGGATAATGATATTACACCCCTCGGAAAACGAGGTGGGGCTGGTGGTTTCCCTGAGCCTTTGGGCCACGGTGGTAATCGCAAACAGCGTCGCCACCTTCCTTCCGATGATAGCCACCAAGCTCAAGCAGGATCCGGCGGTGATGTCCGCCCCCTTTATCACCACCATAGTGGACGCCTTCGCTTTGGTGATATATTTCGAAATAGCGAAAATACTGCTCACAACAGTATAGAAAATAGCAAAAAAGGCTTGCAACTTTTCGCAGGGGTGGTATAATCATTCTTGCAAAGGCGAAAAGCCTTTTTTTAGTGTGAATTTATTAGGACAAGGAGTTTATCGGCAATGAGAGTAAAGATTACGCTCGAATGCACTGAATGCAAACAAAAGAACTATGACACCAAGAAGGACAAGGACAGACCCAAGGAAAGAATGGAGATAAAAAAATACTGCAGATTCTGCCGTAAACACACAGTTCATAAGGAAACCAAATAACACCCGGAGGAATAAATGGCGAACAAAACGAAAAGCAAGGTCAAGAACAAAAGACCGATATTCCTCGTTCGATGGTTTCTTGCCATCAAGGAATATATCGTCGGAAGCGTCCGCGAGCTTAAGAAGGTCACTTGGCCCACCCGCAAGGAGCTTTTTAAAAGCACATGGGTGGTGCTGGTGATAGTCGCTTTAATGGCGATAGTAACCTTCGGCTTCGATAAAATATTCGATTTTATCACCGGTTTGGCTTATGACCTTATATAGAAAGGATTTAATATGAGCGAAACAAACGGCGCAAAATGGTATGTGGCTCATACTTACTCCGGATATGAAAACAAGGTCAAAGCCACCATCGAGGCGACGGTACAAAGCAGAGGCATGGAGGACGTTATCTTAGAGGTGGTCGTTCCCCTGCACGATGTTGAGGAAACCAAAGCGGGAGTCCGCAAAACGGTGTCGAAGAAGATATTTCCGGGATATGTCTTGGTTAAGATGTTTATGACGGACGAATCCTGGTATGTGGTCAGAAACACAAGGGGCGTCACCGGTTTCGTCGGCCCGGCGAGCAAGCCCGTTCCCCTGACGGAAGAGGAACTGACCAATCTGGGCATTAGAAGAAAACAGCAGTTGCCGACCATAGATGTGAAGGTCGGGGAGATGATAGAAATAATCAGCGGGCCCTTCGAGGGCTTTGACGGGACTGTGGACGACATAAACGCCGCAAGCCGCAAAATAAAAGTCACCATCTCCATGTTCGGAAGGGAAACTCCGGTGGAACTGGATTTTACCCAAATTAAAAAAGCAGCACTTTAAATTCGGAGGATAGATTACAATGGCAAAGAAAGTCGTAGGAATAGTAAAATTACAGTTGGCCGCAGGCAAGGCGACCCCGGCTCCCCCGGTTGGTTCTTCCTTGGGTAAATACAGCGTTAACATCGCCCAATTCTGCAAGGAATACAACGCCAAAACAGAAAAGCAGGCGGGTTATGTTATCCCTGTGGTAATAACCATATATCAGGACGCAACCTTCACATTCATCACAAAGGCGCCCCCCATGGCGGATCTCATCAAAAAGGCTCTCAACCTTTCCGCCGCTTCCGGCAAGCCCAATAAGGTAAAGGTCGGAACTTTGACCGCCGCGCAGGCAAGGGAAATAGCCGAGCAGAAAATGCCCGACTTGAACGCCGCCACCATCGAAACCGCCATTAATATGGTAAAGGGCACCGCCCGCAGTATGGGCGTTTTGGTGGAGGACTGATTTCGAAAAGCTCCCGGGTGAATTTAACGATTCACTTGAGGGTTAATTATAAAGCCGTTACAGTGGAAGGCTGAAAGACCACGGAAAGGTAAAAATGAAAAAAGCAAAGAATTACCTCGCAAAGAAAAACCAGATCGAACAGGGCAAGTATTACGAGTTCGAGGAGGGAGTGACCCTTCTTAAGAGCATCGCCACCGCCAAGTTCGATGAGACCATCGAGCTTCATGTGAAGTTGGGCGTTGACTCCCGCCATGCCGACCAGCAGGTCAGAGGCGCCATCGTTCTCCCCAACGGAACAGGCAAAACCACCAGAGTTCTCGCATTCGCAAAGGGAGCAAAGGCGGAAGAAGCCGCCGCCGCAGGGGCAGATTATGTGGGCGCGGAAGAATATATGGAAAAGATTCAAAAAGAAAACTGGATGGATTTTGACGCCGTCGTGGCGACCCCCGATATGATGGGCGTTGTGGGAAGATTGGGTAAGATTTTAGGTCCCAGAGGACTCATGCCCAACCCCAAGACCGGAACGGTCACCCAGGATATAGGACAGGCCATCAAGGACGCCAAAGCCGGTAAGGTTGAATACAGACTCGACAAAACAAACATTATCCACTGCTCTGTGGGAAAAGCAAGCTTCACCAACGAGGCCATATTGGAAAATGTCAACACCTTAATAGACACCATCAGAAGGGCTAAGCCCGCCGCCGCAAAGGGACAGTATTTCAGAAGCGTCACCATTGCCAGCACCATGAGCCCGGCAGTAAAGCTCAATGTCACAAAGATCTGATTGCAAATCGGATCAAATTGCTCTATAATTGCAATATGAGTTTCAGCCGCAGACAACAGGTACCAAAATTTCGGTAAAGCAACCCGAAAAAAGTTTAAATATCCTGTCGAGGTGAAATAACAGTTTTAATACTGCGCTTCACCGTCGGTGAAGCGTTTTTATTGGACGGCTGGACATTCATAAATAACAAAGGAGGTACAGCATTGTCAAACAAACAGGTTCTTGACCAGAAAAAGGTCATAGTGGAAGAAATCACAGAGAAGATGAAAAAGGCCGAATCCTTCGTGCTTGTGGATTACAAAGGCCTGAGCGTCGATCATGCGACGAACCTGCGGGAAAAAGCCAGAGAGCTGGGAGTTGATTACAAGGTTTACAAGAACACCCTCATGCGCTTTGCGGCAAAGAATTGCGGATATGACGCGCTGGTGGAAATGCTCGAAGGCATAACCGCAGTGGCATTCTGCGAGAAGGACGCGGTTGCTCCCGCCAAGCTTATTTACGATTATGTCAAGGAAAATAAGCTCGCCACCCTCGCCTTCAAGGGCGGAGTGGTTGAAAATGTCATCAGAAGCGCCGAAGAAGTTGCTTCCATAGCCCAGCTCCCCGGCAAGGATACCCTCATTGCCAGAATGCTCGGCAGCATCAATTCGCCGATTTCCAAGTTGGTTTACACCTTGGACGCCATCAGACAGCAAAAAGAAGAACAGGCGGTTTAACCGTCAAACCTAAAATAGAAAGGAATTAAAATGGACGAAAAATTTGCAAAGATCATTGAAGAAATAAAGGGAATGACGGTTCTCGAATTAAGCGAACTCGTCAAGGTCATGGAAGAAGAATTCGGCGTATCCGCCAGCGCTCCCGTGGTCGCAGTTGCAGCCGATGCGGCCGCCGCCCCCGTTGAAGAAAAGACCGAGTGGGATGTTATGCTCGTGGATGTGGGAGCCGAAAAGCTCAAGGTCGTCAAGGCCGTCAGAGAAGCCACCGGTTTGGCCCTCAAGGAAGCCAAGGAATTGGTTGACAACGCCCCCAGCAAGCTCAAGGAAGCGGTCAGCAAAGAAGAAGGCGAAGCCATTGCCGCAAAGATTGCGGAAGTCGGCGGAAAGTGCGAACTCAAATAAGTCAGTTTTCCAATATCAAAACGGCGAAGCGGATTTTCCGCTTCGCCGTTTTTTCTTTTGTTATATTCTATGGGCTATTAAATCCCGAAACTGTTTGCCTCATGGATAGATTTGCCGATTCCTTATCGCCTCTTTAACTTCAAAGCTTGTTTTGTCGTTGAATACAGCCGATGAAGATACAGTCTTAGAAAATACAGCGAAAAAAGCCGTTTCCATCAAAGTGAAAAACGGCATATTACTTATTCAAATGAAATTAGCAGATTAATCGGTTTTATGCTCAAGCTTGGGTTAAGTCAGTCATTTTGTTATTTCTTCGGGCGAAGCTTTTCGTAGGCTTTGACCGCCTCCTCATAAGTATCGAAAGATTTGCTTATCTGATTGCTTTTGTCACTGCCGTATCCCTTGTTTTCCGCATTCGGCGCAATAATAAAATAATCGTTTCTTTCTTGTGCATTCGAATAACCGACATAATATTTTTGTTCTGTTTTGTTGTAACAAATAACGGGAACCGTAATTTTTTTGGTTATTTCATAGTCGGTCCAGACATATTCCACGCCCTTATCCTTGCTGTTTACCAAAGCCCAGGTCTTAATCCCTATCTTATCCAAATCCGCACCCGCCGCAATCAATTCTTTACGAATTGCCTTTGCTTTATCTCCGGTGACGGAATTGGAATCAATACGCTGCCCGGAATTAAGCACAACTATGTTTTTTTCCAAAGCCGCATTGAAGTTATCCTTGGGGTTAAACTCGATCCCCTCCTCCAGCGCATGAATCGAGCATTTTATCTTCACCTCTCCGTTTTTCAGTTCATAGGTGACGACGCCCCCCGAGGGGCAGACATTTTTCCCTTCCGAGCTTTGGTAATATTCTTCCACGGCACCTCCGCCGCCGATTGCGAATTCCATGGTGAGTACCGTTTGCAGGGTACGGCGGTTGGCCGCACAGGCGGTTTCCCTTGCCCGGGTGAAGATGCCGGCAAAGACGGGGATCGAAATTGAGATCAGAATGGCGATAATCACGAGTACCACTATCACTTCGACCAGTGTGAAGCCCCGTTTATTGTTCATTCGTTATCCCTCCCCCGAAGTCTGAAAAGTATGTTTTGTTCATTCCGAATAATCTTGTCGTATGGTTTTCTTTAAAATATGTTTGTGCATGGGAAAATAAATCCGTAAAATGAATACCGAATCAACGCAAACAAGAGGAATCTCTGCTGAGATATTTCTCAGCGGAAATTTCTTTGCAGAGATTTCTCGGCGGAAAGTTTTCAACGGAAAACTTTCCACGAAAAATTTTCCGCTGAAATTTTTCCGTTTTGTACCCCGTTGGTTTCCGCCGAAATTCAGCTCATACCACCTCAACGGCGGTCACATCAAATCCCAGATCCTCCAGTGCATTGCGTAAATCCTCCTGCGAATAATCGCCGCTTAAAAGGGCGCATTTTTCATCCAAATTTACAACAACATTTTTTGCTCCGAGCTTATCCAATGCCCCCGCCACCCTTTTGGTGCAATTCTCGCAGTGCATACCTTCTATTGATACTTTGTAATTT
Organism: Eubacteriaceae bacterium; assembly: GCA_012727485.1. Taxonomy (GTDB): domain Bacteria; phylum Bacillota; class Clostridia; order Eubacteriales; family Anaerofustaceae; genus JAAYHF01. The sequence goes on along the minus strand of JAAYHF010000120.1, from coordinate 16,449 downwards.
TTCATTTTCATACCTCCAAGCACATTATATCTTAAAATATCCTCATAAAATCATATCGAAAGAATATTTTGTTTGATTATTATTTTATTAATGGTATAATAATCAGACACAAAAGGAGTTTTAATCATGAAACACACGGATATTTGCGATTTAAAAAGGGACTACGATAAGCTGATCGGAAGCGAAGTCACCCTATGCGGCTGGATAAAAACCATGCGTAATTCAAAGCAGATCTGCTTTATTGAGATCAACGACGGCACAAGCCTGAGCAATGTGCAGATTGTCATTGATAAGGAAAACTTTGAGGATACCTACGGCGTATTAAAGCAGATTGTGGGCGCCTCACTGAAGGTCAGCGGGCTTATCGTGGCAAGCCCCGGCAGTAAACAGCCCTTTGAAGTGGCCGCCAAACAAATCGAGGTTTTGGGAAGCGCACCCGCCGACTATCCTCTGCAAAAAAAGGCCCATTCTTTGGAGTATCTGCGTACCATTCCCCATTTGAGGGTTCGCACCAACACCTTCAATGCGATGTTCCGCCTGCGTTCCCAACTTGCCTATGCTGTACACGACTTTTTCAGAGCCAATAACTTCGTTTATGTTCACACCCCCATTATCACGGGCAGCGACTGCGAAGGGGCGGGGGAAGTTTTCAATGTTACCGTCCACAACTACGGCGATGTTTTTGCCTCCCAAGAAGAATACGATGCAACCGATTTCTTCCGCCGCAAATCAGGGCTGACGGTATCGGGACAGCTTGAAGGGGAAACCATGGCAATGGGGCTGGGTAAGATATACACCTTCGGGCCCACCTTCAGAGCCGAAAACTCCTTTACTCCCAAGCACGCCGCCGAATTCTGGATGATAGAGCCGGAGGTGGCCTTTGCGGATTTAAACGACATCATCGACCTTGCCCAGAGAATGATTAAATATATCACCAACCACTGCCTTGCAACCTGCTCCGACGAGCTGGTCTTTTTCAGGGATTTCTTCGAAAAAGGTCTGTTGGATAAGCTTGACACGGTGGCCAACAGCGAATATGCGGTTTGCGATTACACCGAAGCCATTACCCTGCTCGAAAAGGCGGATAGGAAATTCGATTATCCCGTGAGCTGGGGGCTTGATTTGCAAACGGAACACGAAAGATACCTGACGGAGGAAATTTTCAAGCGTCCCACCTTTGTGGTGAACTATCCCAAGGAGATCAAATCCTTCTATATGAAGCAAAACCCCGACGGAAAAACCGTCGCCGCCAGCGACCTTTTGGTGCCCGGCATAGGGGAGATAATCGGAGGAAGCCAAAGGGAGGACGATTACGGCAAGCTCATCGAGGTGATGCAAAGCAGGGGCATGAATTTGGACGATTATAAATATTACCTTGATTTGAGGAAATACGGGAGCGCACCCCACAGCGGCTACGGGCTTGGCTTTGACAGAATGCTCATGTATATAACAGGCATCGGCAACATCAGAGACACCATTCCCTATCCGAGAACAACGGGCTCGCTGTTATAAAGGAGAAAAAGATGATTAAAATATCCGAAGCGAAGAAATACGACGGCGAAATAGCGGAAATCGGCGGATTTGTAAAGCAGATAAGGGATTTAAAGAAAATGCAGTTCGTCATCGTCGAGGACATCACCGGCTCAATTCAGCTATCGGTGCAAAAAAACGAGGAATCCGCCGAGCTTAACGCCCTCATTGCCTCCCTCACCCCCGAAAGCTCCGTTCGGGTCACGGGAAAGGTTCATGCGGACGATTTCGTAAAGCTGGGGGGCGTGGAAATATGGCCGCAGAAGATCGTCGTCGAAAACAAGAGTGCCTCTCCGCTTCCCATAGATATGGGAGAGCATATCGAAACAAACAGGGATATGCGCCTTGATTGGCGTTATCTGGATTTGAGAAGAAGGGATCACCGCCTCATCTTCAAGGTGCAGACCGCGGTGGAAATGGCGATGAGGGAGTTTTGGATCGCCAATGATTTCATAGAAATACATTCGCCGAAAATTGTGGGCGCCGCCAGCGAGGGCGGGGCAGAGGTTTTCAAGGTCGAATATTACGATAAGGATGCCTACCTCGCCCAATCCCCTCAATTTTACAAGCAAATGGCGATTGCCGCAGGCTTTGAGAGGGTTTTCGAGATAGGCCCCGCCTTCAGAGCCGAAAATTCCAACACCACCCGCCACGCCGCCGAATTCATCAGTTTGGATATGGAGATGGCTTGGATAGAAAGCCACGAGGATATAATGGCCTTTGAAGAAAAATGGCTCAATTATACCATCGGCAAAGTGAAGGAGAAATACGGCGAGGAAATTGCGGAGGTTTCCGGCAAGGAAATCGTTGTACCCGCCCTGCCCTTCCCCAGAATCACCATCGAAGAAGCGAAAAAGGTGATTGCGGATTACAATTATACCGTACCCCCCGAAACCAAGGGAGATCTTGACCCGGAGGCGGAAAGGATAATGGGCAGATATGCGAAGGAGAAATACGGGCATGAATTCATATTCGTAACCGAATATCCCGCCGATGTGAGAGCCTTTTATCAGATGCGCCGGGAGGACGACCCGACCAAGACAAAGAGCTTCGACCTCATTTGGGACGGAATAGAAGTCACCACAGGCTCCCAGAGGGAACACAGATACGATAAACTCCGCGAGCAAGCCATCGGCAAGGGCATCTCTCCCGAGAGCATACAGAGCTACCTCGATTATTTCAGATACGGCTGCCCTCCCCACGGAGGCTTCGGCTTCGGTGCGGCAAGATTCATGATGAACCTTTTGAATATCGGAAACATAAGGGAAGTCACCTTTGTTCACAGGGGTGTGGACAGGCTTTTCCCTTGATTAATAGGTTGCCGCCACATAACAAAAGCCGCAGTAAACTCTGCGGCTTTTTACTTTATCGGGTCAGTCTTTGAGGGCGAAAAACCCAAAAGCATAATCAATCAAGGCTTTTAGCCACACTTTGCGCCCAACTCTCGAAGGGGATAACCACATCGTCGGCGGGCTGATACATTACGAATAACCCCGCCTTTTCGCCTTTGCAAATAACCAAAATCTGTACCTCATTATTCGACTTGTAATTCTTATATGTATAGGCTCTGATGAAATCCGCTTCGATGAGGGGGAAATCCACCTCGGTTTTGATTGTGTCTTTCTTCCATCGGAGCAAATCCTTCGCAATTCCCCGGGCAAACCAACCCTCGGAGGTTTCGTAATAATCCACGGTATAGCTGAAGGGAATTTCCTCACCCGCCCTTGTAAAGTTGCCCTTTTGCGAAAGGTTCATTCTGATCGGAAGAAGGAAATCATCTTCGAAATAGACACTGTCAGAATTCGTTTCAAAGCTAACCCCTTCTATGGTTTCGGTAAAGTCCTTTGCCAAGGCAAAGGGAATTTCCCCGGGATATTCGCTTATATCCATGGTCGGCTTGAAAACAAAGGAGCCGAAAAACATCACCGCCGCAAGGGAAATCATGCAGGCCTTCGCCGCCATGGTAATTACCTTGCCGATGCAATAAGGGACATTGTTTTCTCCGTATTCCCCCCTATGCTCCAAATTCTCGCCGAGGATAAGTTTTTTTCGCAGTTTTTCCAGCCGATATATTTTGATGACGCTCGCCGCCGCCAACCAAACAGCGCAGATAAGAAAGACAAAGCTTTTCCCCGTTCCGTAGCCTACGAGGACGATGAAAGCCATGCCCCGCATTGAGATAATTACCGTAATGAGGCACATCAGCGCGATGAAAAGCGTTTCCCCTTGATTTCTACGCATCACATTCAGGGTAAGCGCCTGAACCGCCGGGTCGGTATTGATTTCCCTCGCCTCTGTCTGTTCGTTTCGATAGATGAAAAAATCATCTCTATGGGCGATATATTTCCAGCCGTATTCCTCATAAAGCAAAAGAGAATCCTCGGGGGGAGCCGCGCCGTTGTCGTTGATGAAGCTGAGCCTCTTTGGGGAAGCCTCCAGACGATATTTCACCGCTTTCGGCTCTTTTTTCAGGAATATACCGAAGCCGAAGCGGAAACCGTAGCCCGTCAGGAAAAACCCCTTCGCCGCCATGTGTTCAAGCCAGCCCTCCATAAGCTCTATATCATAGGAAGGGCAGGGAGCCATTTTATAATAGTGCTTGGTATCCTCATTCATACGGTTTCTCCTTTCTCATTTCCTCTTCTTCGAGCGCATCCGCAAGGCAAAGGCGCAGACGGGAATATTCCTCCTCATAGGCTTCTATGCCCTTGGGGAGAATTCGATATGTCCTTTTCCTTCCCTCCACTGCGGTAAGCTCGATTAATTTTTCCTTTTCGTATTTACCGAGAATGGTATATAGGGTGGCGGGGCCGATGAGCAGGCGCCCATTGGTCTTTTCATCGATGAAATCCGCAATCTCTATTCCGCACATCTCGCCGCGCATAAAAGCCATAAGCACATAAAACATCGTTTCCGTCAATACTTCCATCGCTTTTTTGGGCATCTTATTCTTCTCCGAATCGTTCTTTTTTATCGTTCATTGATATTATAACCGAAATATTATTAAAGTCAATAGTTTTTTCGAAAAACGTAAAAGTGGTCGATAACGAATTTATAAGCAGAACCTGACCGATTCTTCCCCGTTTATGTTACAATAATCAAAGAACACTTAGTTTTATTTTTTATAAAATGTCTGAAACGGAGAAACATGGGCGACACAACGCAAATCAAAAAGCTGCTTAAGAATGTTTTAAAACCCTCCCGCTATACGGGGGGCGAATTTAACGAGGAGAGAATGAAGGGCGAAGGGGCGGTTAATTACTGCATGGCTTTCCCTGATACCTATGAGGTGGGAATGTCCCATTTGGGGATAAAAATACTTTATCATCTACTCAACAAAATGCCGAATGTGAATTGCGAGAGGGCCTTTGCCCCGGCGGCGGACATGGCGGGGCAACTTAAGGAAAACAACATGAAGCTCTTTTCCCTGGAAACCTTCAAGCCCCTTGACGAATTCGACTTCGTCGGCTTTTCTTTGCAATATGAAATGTGCCTGACAACGGTGCTTTATATGCTCGAACTTTCCGGCATACCCTTTAAAGCCGCCGATAGGGGTGAGGATCTCCCGATAATCATGGCGGGGGGGCCTTGCTGTGTGAACCCACTGCCCTTTAAGGATTTATTCGATATTATAGTTATAGGGGAGGCGGAGGAGGTTCTGCCCGCCCTCATGGAGCTTTACGAAAAAAACCGCAGTAAATCAGCCTTTTTAAAGGAAGCGCAGAAGTTGGAGGGGGTATATATACCCCTGCTTCACGATGGGGCTGAAAGAATAAAGCGCCTTTATATAGAGGATATGGATTCGTCCTTCTTCCCCGAAAAATTCATCGTACCCTTTACGGAAACGGTTTTCGACAGGGCGGCGTTGGAGGTGATGAGGGGTTGCCCCAGAGGTTGCCGCTTTTGTCAGGCGGGAATGATTTACCGCCCGGTGCGCCAGAAGAATGTATCCACCCTTTTAAAGCAGGCCGATTCCCTGATAGATTCCACCGGTTACGAGGAAATATCCCTCACCTCCCTTTCCACCACCGATTACATGGGTTGTGATGAGTTGCTTGAAAAACTATACGACAAATACGCCCAAAGGAAAACCACTGTTTCCCTTCCTTCTCTGCGGATAGATTCCTTTTCCCTGAAATTGGCGAAGAAGATGCAGACCACCCGCACCATGGCCCTGACCTTCGCCCCTGAGGCGGGCAGTCAGCGAATGAGGAACATCATCAACAAAAACATAAGCGAGGAAGATATTTTATCCACCCTGCAGGAGGCCTTCGCCAGCGGTTACAACAGGATTAAGCTTTATTTCATGATAGGCCTGCCCTTTGAAACCGAGGAAGATATTTTGGCTATATGCGCCCTTTTAAAGAAGATTTTCTATTCCTACGGCGCATCAAAGCCGAAAAAATCCCTTTCCCTGAGCGCCAGCGTCGCCTGCTTTGTGCCCAAGCCCCACACCCCCTTCGAATTCTTCCCCCAGAACACCCCGGAGCAGTTTGCCGAAAAACAGCGCCTGTTGGTGGAGGGAATACCCAAAAAGATTAAGCTCAGCTATCACGGAGCCGATATGGCGGTGATAGAGGGGGATTTCGCCAGAGGGGACGAGAGGCTGGGGAATGTGATCATTTCCGCTTATAAAAAGGGTTGCGTATTCGATTCCTGGGGAGAGAATTTCGACAATGCAAAATGGAAGGCGGCCTATGAGGAAAACGGACTCACCCCGGGTCAGTTCGCCCAAGCGAGTTACGGTTATGAGGATAGCCTCCCTTGGGATATTATCGACATGGGAGTGACAAAAGAGTATATGGCCGCCGAAGCCCAAAAGGCCGAAAAGGAAGCCACCACCCCCGGCTGTTTCGATAAATGCTCGAATTGCGGAATAAAAAAAGGAGGCTGTCGCTTTGAAATACAGGATTAACTATCGCAAGGTGGGAGGGGCTGTTTATATTTCCCATTTGGATATTCAAAGAGCCTTCCAGCGGGCTTTTCGCAGGGCCGCCCTCGAATTGGAATACACCGAGGGTTACAATCCCCATGAAAAATTGAGCTATTCCCCTCCCCTGCCCCTTTTCGTCAGCAGTGACGACGAATACATTGATTTGGAATTAAGCGGGGCGGAAACCGCCCAGGAGGTTTACGGAAAACTGACGGGTCAGCTCCCCCGAGGGCTTATCCTAAACGGGGTGAGAAAACTGCTCATCACCGAAAAACCCCTATCTAAAACCTTTGTTTGGGCGGATTATGAGATTACCGCAAGGGTAGCAAATCCCGCCGAAGCCGCCGAGAGGATAAACGAATTTGTGCTTGGGGCGCAGGAGATAATAACCACCAAAAAAACAAAATCCCAAAAGGAAGCTCGGGTGGATATAAGACCCCTTCTCTGCGAATTCGAAGCCGCCGAGGAGCAGGGACTGCTCGTTATCCGTTCTTTTTTGAGCATGGCCAATGAAATGCTGCTCAACCCTTTTACCTTCATAAAGGCGATTGAGGAAAACGTACCCCTTGAGGGGGGGTATTATATAGAAAAAATACATAAACTCAAGGCTTACCTGTAAAAGCTTTGTCAAAAGCGCCATTTTATGCTATAATCGAAAAGTAAAAAACAAAAGCACTCAAGGAGTATATTTATGTTATCAGCGAGCGATTTCAAAAAGGGCGCCACATTCGTAATGGACGGAGCTGTTTACACTGTGGTGGATTTCCAGCACGTTAAGCCCGGTAAAGGAAGCGCCTTCGTGCGCGCCAAGATAAAGAATATCATGACCGGCTCCTCCAACGAACGCACCTTCAACCCCGAAGAAAAATTCGAGAACGCCATCATCGAAACAAAGGAAATGGAATACTTATATAACGACGGCAATCTCTATTATTTCATGGACCCCGAAACCTACGACCAGATCCCCCTCGGCGTTGACCTTGTGCAGGACGCCCTTCCCTATCTCAAGGAAAACATGAGCGCCACCATCAAATTCTTCGAGGGTTCCGCCTTCAATGTCACCCCTCCCAACTTTGTCGTCCTGCTTATCACCGAATGTGAGCCGGGGGTAAAGGGAGATACCGCCACAGGAGCGAACAAGCAAGCCACCATGGAAACGGGCTACAAGGTGAATGTCCCCCTTTTCGTCAATGAGGGAGAATATATCCGCATAGATACCCGCACAGGGGAATATATGGAAAGAGTTAAAGAGCCTTAAATCGAAGATACCGATTAAAATTAAGCCGCGGGAAAGCGGCTTTTTTAATGTGTAAATGCGAGCGGATTATAAGCTCAATGTTTAAACCCAAAATGTTTTACCCAAAGAAAAGCAAAAGCCGCAAATGCGGCTTCTGCTTTTCTTTTATATGTAAGTAAGCTCAATAATTATACTTAAAGTTGCATTTCACGGACATTTGGCTCAAATCCCACTCGTCCGGGGGGATTATGCAGTCGGCTTTGTTAATTGTCACCGTATAGGTGGTGATGGCGCCCATGGAAACCACCTTGTTTATCGTTCCCAATTTACGCAAATCGTAAACCCTGCCCCCGTTGTCGTAAAGATAGGAATCGTCGGTGAAGGCCAAATCGAAAACGCTGTATTTACCGCCGTTCACAAAGGCGAAGGTTACGGTGACGGTACCGTCGGAATTCACCATGCACTTCATGCAATGCACAGCCAAGTCGTTGCGAATGACCTTGTTGTAAATAAGCTCATAATTCTTGGAATAAAAGCAGTTGTTTTTGGCGACATATTCCTCGCCGTAGCGCTCCTTGAAGGTGGGAATAAGATACTTCTCATAGGCGGAGGCCATATCGGCGGAAACGGAATAATACCATTTCGAGCCGTATATTTCCAAGGGAACATACATGGTTTTATATTGGAAAGCCGCAGTATTGTCCTCCTTCGGCTGAACATAGAGGAAAACCTCTGCGCCGATGGTGTAATCGGTGGTAAATTCCACCGTTATTTCTTTTTTGTCGAAACCCTCAAGAGCGCGGAAGAATTGGAAACGCTCCAAAATTATATCTGTGTCGATGGTGGGGAAGAAAAGGGATTTGAAATTTTCATAATCGCTTTCCAGCGCATACTTCATCGCCAGATCCACCCATTCGGTAACGGTTTTTGCCGGGTCTTCCGAACCGGTCACTCCCTTGCAGGAAAATGCGCTCAATGCAACAAGAGCAATGATAATAAGGCATAAAATTTTCTTTTTCATAGTCACTCCGCAGAAATTCTCTGATATTATTTTATTACAGCTTTGCCAATGAACATAGCTTTTTCGATAAAATTATCAAAGCCGAATCTTCTTTCAATTTACCGCCCTTTACCGCCATATCCGAGCGGTTCATCAGCGAGATCGCCTTCAGGGTGTTCAGCGGCTTCATTTTGCTCTTTTTAAGAGTCATTTTCACGATATAGGGATTTGCTCCGTATTTTTTCGCCAAGTCCTCCCGGGTCATACCCTTTTCGATCCCGGCAGTCCAAAGGGCGTTATTCGCCAGCACCTTCGATAGGTTATACATTATCACCGCGGCGGGCATTTTATTGCAAGTCAGGTTATATAGGGCTTCAAGCGCCTGCTTTTCATCTCCCGCCAAAATGCTGTCCGTATATTTGAATATATCCCCATTCAAATTCATGGCGCAGATTTTTTCCACCATCTCCTCGCTTATCTCGCCGCCGTTCGCATAACTGCAAAGCTTATCTATTTCGTTTTTGACATAACCCAAATCTATCTGCGAATCCCGACCGTTGTAATCCGCATAGGCTATAAGCTTGCTCACCGCTTTATCCGAAGCCTTAAAGCCCTTTGCGCCGAAGGTGTTGTTCACCCATGCGTAAAGCTCCCTTTCGGTCAGTTTGGCAAATTCCACAATCTTGGCCGAGGAAGCGAAGGTTTTATAAAGGGAAAGCCTTTTGTCCGCCTTGGAGGTGAGAATTATAAGGGTGGTGGTGGCGCAGCCGCTTTTGATAAAGTTATTTATCACCTTCACCGCGCCTTCGTTTTGGGAAAGGGCGCCTAAGGTATCGCATTTTATCAGAACAAACCTTCTTTCGCTCATCACCGGCAGGGCATATAGGGCGCTTTCCAAAAGGGGGGCGTCCGTTTTCTTTTCCTCGAAGATGCTCTGATTAAAGGAGGCAAATTCCCCCGAAGCAATCCTTTCCCGAAGTAGTTTCACAAAGCTCATGGCAATGTATCTGTCCTCCGCCAAAAATAAATATGCGCTTGAAATGACATTCGCCTTTAATTCCGCCCTGAGTTTTTTATAATCCATCTCTCACCATTCCTTCTATATCGTAATCGCCCTTGTTTATCCTCACCGTTATACAGCCCTGCCTGTCCGTGCGATAAAGCTCTATTCCCATTTCCTCGCAGGCAAGCAATAACTCGAAATTCGGCAGGGAATAACTGTTTCCCGCTCCCACCGATATAACCGCGCATCGAGCCATGCAGGCGCTGTAAAGCGGCATGGTTGCGCCGTTGTAACCTCCGTGGTGCGCCGCCTTTATTATTTGGGCTTCTTCGCCCTCCCAAGCAGAGGTAAGCTCCCTTATCATTCCCTCCCCCGCGTCCGCCAGATAAAGTATGCCTATATCGTTTATCTCACAGAGGAGGATAATCGAACGGTCGTTGTCGCTGAGTGAGGCATAATCGGCCTTATCGGGGCTGAGTACCCTTAGGCTGAGATCCTTTGAGCCGATTATATCACCCCTATGGGCTTCGAAAATATCAATACCCTTTTCATGGGCCATGGCGCTTATCTTCGCATAAAGGGGGCTTTCGTCGGAATTCATGACTATCTTACCGATCTCGATATGCTCCATTAAGGTAACAAGCCCTCCCGCATGGTCCGAATCGGAGTGGGTAACAAGGGCGCAGTCAATCCTGTTTATGCCGCTGTACCAAAGAAATTTCAATATATCCTCGGCGCTGTCCGAATTTCTGCCGCTGTCTATCAAGATTGTTTTGCCTCCCCCGGTATGTATCACCGAGCAGTCCGCCTGCCCCACATCCAGGAAGCTGACCCTGTCGCCCCTCACGGAAAGAGTGAAGGCCGTATAAGAAATCAGAGCCGCCGCCATGCAAACCGCCAAGATCGACTTGCCCTTTGCGGAAGAAATGTTTATATAGCCGAGAATGGCGAGCAAAAGAGCATAATATATTATGAAAACAAAAAGACGGGGAGTACGCAGATAGCCCCCGGCGAATGGCAGGGAGGCGAAAAGCGCGGAGATGCGGTTCATCAAAGAGAAGATAAAACCCACAGCGGAAAAGAGGACGGCGGAAATACCCGGCAGAAAACCGACCGCAAGGCAAATGAGTAAAAGGCGCATCGCCCAATCCACCAATAGCCCTATTATGAGATTTGAAAAAATGGCCACATAGGAGAAGGAGTTGAAATAATAGGCGCATATCGGAAGCATGACCGCATTGACGCAAAGGGCGACGCAGAAACTATCCGCAAGGGAGCCTAAAAACCTACCGCGGCGAAGGGAGGGCAGGAGGGTGTTCACCCTTTCGATGAGTACGGGGGAAGCCACAGCCATCGCCCCCACACAGGCGAAGGACATGACAAAGGAGGAGGAGACGATGAGCAGGGGATTGACGAGCAGCATCGCAAGGGCGCATAGACACATACTGTTCAGCATATCCGTCTTTCTTCCCGTAATATCCCCCATGTTTGCGAATATCATCATAATGCAGGCCCTCACCACAGGGGGGAGGAATCCCGTCATAACGCAATAAAAGCCAAGGGCCGATGCACAGGCGATGAATTTGGTTTTCTTCGATAATTTAAAGCCCCTGAGCAGGCCTTGAATGATGTTGTTTATTATCATGGTGTGTATGCCCGAAACGGAGAGAATGTGGGCGACTCCGCTTCGGCGGTAGCTCTCCAGGGTGCTTTCTCCCAAGCCGTTTTCTCCGAAAAGCAGGCTTTCCGCCAGATAGGCGTTATCCCTCGAAAGATATTCGGCAAAATAATCGGAGGCTTTCATTCGCAGGGCATAAACCGCCTGCATACCGAAAATAAGTTTCCCCTCGCTTTGAAGGGTTATATCGGATATATCGCAGACACAGCAGGCATATATACCCCGGGTTTTCAAATAGAGGGAATAATCGAAGCCCCCGGGATTGCGCTTTCCCCTCGGCAAGGTGAACTCACCGTTTATGGTGTATATTCCCCCGGGGAGCATCTCGCACATCAAGCCCTCATCGTCCTTTACCGTGATAAGCACCTTCTCCCCGCCCCCTTCAAAGGGGCAATCAAGAAGAATGAATTCCCCGCTTACCCTGTTTTCATAGCGGCGGGGATAACCGACAAGCTGGGCGGTGAAGCTATTTTTCACATTGACCCACTGCGCCAAGGGAGACAGTTTCGCAAAACGCAAATAACAATTCGCCGTCGCTCCAAGGCAGAGCGCGGCGCAAAGAAGGGCGGCGGCAAGGCTTTTGGTCTTTATTTTGACAAAAATTCCTCCCGCGATCAAAAACAGGGGAACGAGGGCATAATATTCGGCCAAAACGGAACAGCAACAGCAAACCGCCAAAACAAGAAGCGTCAGCGAAGGTCTTTTCATAAAAAGAATTTACCACAATTATCGGCAAATTTCAAGTTTCCCCTCCCTGTTGAATCAAAGGGGTTTTGGGGTTATAATATGTAAGTAAAGCAGAGGTAAAAAATGGATAACGATATAAACGACATGAACGATATAAACGAAACAGAGGAAGTTAGCGGCGGCAAAAACGCAAAGATAAGTAAAATCGCCTTCCCCCTGATAATAATAGGCGCCTTTTTGATGCTTTTATTTCCCGGGATATATATGCAATATAAATTCGGGGTATTTGGGCTTATCGCCAGCGAGGTAATGTTGCTTGCGGTGAGTTTATTATCGGTTTATCTGATGAAGGGGAGCTTTAAAGCGGCCTTTCCGATGAAAAAGATGACCTTCAGGGAGTTATTCGGCTGTGGTTTGATTTATTTGGGGGGCTATATCCTCATCACCGCCGCCTCCGTCGCCATGGTTCATTATTTCCCTGAGCAGTTCAACGAGGTGGGAGACTCCCTTTCCGATGCTTTGAAGATGGATAGCTTTCTCATTACCCTTTTTATTTCCGCCGTCATGCCCGCAATATGCGAGGAAGCCCTTTTCAGGGGCGCGTTGCTTTATTCGGCGGGTTGGATGAAGCGAAAAGTGCTGATGTGCTTTATAATCGGGATCATATTCGGAGCTTTTCACATGGATATGATCCGCTTCATTCCCACAGCCATATTGGGGGTTATATTCACCTATATAGCCTATAAAACGGGCAATATCCTCTATCCGATTTTACTGCATTTCCTAAACAATTCCCTATCGGTGATAAGCCTTTATTCCGTCGGCGAAGTTTCTCAAGCGACTCAAGCGGTCAGCTTTAACATTCCCCTTTCAGCCGTAGCTTCCTATTTGATAATAAGCGCCGCCGCCCCCTTCATTATATTAGCGGGAATAAACAAGCTCGAACCGAAACAGCTTAAGAAATACTACAATCTGAAATACTACATTCCCGGCAATAAGCAGCTCCCCTCGGAAAAAAAGCGCAAGCTCATCGCCACCGTTTTAGCCTTCGCCCTTTTCATACCCGGGGTTGTCGTGCTTTCCGGGGATATAATGAAAAGACAGCCTGTTTTGGATATTTCCTCTAAGGAAAGCGTAAACTGCGACACTCCCCCGACGATAATAGAATTCAGCCTGCCCGAGGATAATATCTACACCTTCAGCTATGAGATAGCAAACGAAAGAGGGATTATCGAAATGCTTCTCCTTGACGACAAGGGGGAGGTGGTGGAAAAGGAAACATTCAGGGATCTGACGGCCCAATGGCAGTATCTTTTGACAAAGGGGGATTATCAAATAAAGATAATTTACCACATAAGCGATTTATGGGAATTCTGCGAAGCGAACGAACTGCCCTACACGGAGCAGGGGGATTTGATATTGCTCAATATGGACGGGGATTTGAAGGCTTATATGCCCGTTGAAATAAAAATCAATGTGAAATAGTCATGGATTTAAGGGCTGTCCTTCGGGGTTGGCGAGGGTTAATGGCGAGGGAAAGGCGGGCTTAAGGTTTTCTTGGATAAATCGGCTTTCGAAGGGCTATGGGGCTATGTCTGTTTTGAGATAAATAGCTCTTGAGGATATTGAAATAATAGAGCCTTGTTTTGGGTTGAAATAAATCTATTTTTGACTGAAAACTACCCGGACATGGGTAAAACCGTTTTTTGGCTGAAAAAAATCAACCCTATCGGGCTGAAAAAAATCAACCCGTTTGGGTTGATTTTTTCTTAATTAGTCCTCTTTTATACCATAGCGTTTCTTGAATCTGCCTACCATGCCCCCGGTATCGACGAGCTTTTGTTTGCCCGTGAAGAAGGGGTGGCATTTGGAACAGACTTCCACGACAATCTCGGGTTTGGTCGAGCCTGTTTCCCAGGTATTTCCGCATGCACATCTTACTTTTGCGTTATAGTATTTCGGATGTATGCCTTCCTTCATTTCAATGCCTTCCTTATTGTTTATTCTTAAAGCTTATATATTATATCAGTTTGTGCGCGTAAATCAAGCTTTTCCCGCAGAATCTCTTTATAAAGCCGAAATTTAAATAGTGTTCCTCTTGGTTTCCGCCAGATAGTTTTTCAGCACAAGCCTTACGAAATCCTCGTTTTTCTTGGTTTTCTTAATGGATTGAATGACCGAATCGGTGAATTGCTCCACCCCCACATTGGCGAAGGTTTTTCTCACGGCGAAGGAAGCGCTTTCTTCCGCATCGCTCAAGAGCAAATCTTCCCTGCGGGTGCCCGAACGGGAGATATTGATGGCGGGGAATATGCGGTTTTCCGCAAGTTGGCGTTCCAGATGCACTTCCATATTGCCTGTGCCCTTGAATTCCTCATAAATCATATCGTCCATGCGGCTTCCCGTATCTATTAAGGTGGTGGCGAGAATGGTCAAAGAGCCTCCTCCTTCGATGTTTCTTGCGGCGCCGAAGAATTTTTTGGGGAAATAAAGGCTTTCCGGGTCAAGACCGCCGGAAAGGGTTCTTCCCGAGGGGGCCACCACCATGTTGTTCGCTCTGGCAAGGCGGGTTATGCTGTCCACCAGCACCACCACATCCTGCCCGCACTCCACCAGCCTTTTTGCCCTCTCCAACACCATTTCCGCCGCCTTCACATGGTTGGCGGGTTTTTGGTCGAAGGTGGAATAAACCACATCCGCATTCACCGAGCGCTTCATATCTGTGACTTCCTCCGGACGCTCGTCCACCAGTAATATGATGAGGGTGATTTCGGGATAGTTTTCTTCAATGGCCTTGGCTATGGTCTTAAGTAAAATCGTCTTGCCCGCCTTCGGGGGGGAAACTATAAGTCCCCTTTGCCCCTTGCCCACAGGGGCGAACATATCCAGCATACGGGCGGCTATAGCCGAGGCATGGGTTTCCATTTTTATTTTCTCATTGGGGAAAATGGGTACGAGCCTTTCGAAATCCCGACGATAGACCCTGTCCTCGGGGGGAGCGCCGTTCACAAGCTCCACATAATGCAGGGCGTCGTATTTGTCGTTTTCGGAACCCATGCGAAGCTTGCCAGTGAGCATATCGCCGGTTCTTAATTTATATTTGCGTATAAATGCGGGGGAAACATATACATCGTGTTCCGAGGGAAGGAAATTTTCCATTCGCAGAAAGCCGAAGCCCTCGGGGATAATTTCCAAAATGCCTGATTGGGGGGTGTCGTAAATGGATAAATCCTTTTCTTCCGGCTTGGAGAGCCTTTTGCGCTCCTCCTCGATTATGTCCTTGGTGAGCCTGCCGTTCACCATTTCCACAAAGAGCATTGCGGGATAGGCCTCTCCCTCCTTGGGGGATCTGACCTTTCCGGATATTTCGTCTCCTGTGACAAGGCGGAATTTCTGTATTTGGGAGGCGGAAACATAAACCTGCTCCACCCCGAAGGAGGCCTCCGAAACGGCCATAAAGCCGAAGCCCTCCGGGCGCACGGTGAGTTTCCCGCTCATTTCCACTGCCTCGTCTATGTTATCCCTCAGCTTGGCGTATCTTCTGTCCCTGAACCTTGTGCCTTCTTCCTTCTCCCGGGCGTCTTCGTCGGAGTCGTCCTCTGTTTGTTCTTCTTCCCCTTGTTCGTCTTTTTCTTCGCTTATTTCCGATAAATCATTATTATTTTGTTCTTCCGTCGGCTCATCAGCGTTATCGTCATCTTCTTTTTTATCGGAATTTTCTTCGGTAATTAAATCAATGGGGAGCTTTTCTTCGCTGTGATCCGGCTCACCGGATATATTTTCTTCCCCTTCGATCTCGGCTTCTTTTTCACTTTGTTCTTTTTGTGCAACCAAAAGAGCCTCCAGGGTTTTCTTGTTTTTGCTCCCGGGTTTTCTTCCCCTTCTTTTCTTTTCTGTTTGGGTTGTTTCTGATTTAAATGCGAGCTGACCGGTATCGGCGGGGGTAGTATCGCCTGCGGTGGGTTGAAATTGATATGATGAATTTTTATCGGATTCGTTGTTATCTTTTAATATCGAAGGCAGTTTTGGGGGCCTGCCCCTTTTCCTCTTTTTCTCCTGTGTGTTGAGCGCCCCCGCGGTGGGGTCGGCGGCGATTTCCCCGGCTTTTTTTGTAAGCTCCTCGGCAAGTTGCTGTTTGTTGAACTTGCTGAATCCCTCCAAACCTATCAGCCGGGCTTCGTCCTTCAGTTCATTGATTGTCATTCCAAAGTAGTTTTTAATATCCAAAGGGTTCCTCCCAAAAATTATCGAATCCGAGTGAAAACGAAGAAAATATAATAATACTCATATTAGAACATATGCTTGTGAAGGTTTTGTGAAAAATAGTAAATTTGCTATCGCAAATTTACTATCGGAAATTCGCCTTGCGAATTTCCCTTAT
>JAAYHF010000119.1 GCA_012727485.1 Eubacteriaceae bacterium | reverse complement strand
CACAGTTGAACATTAGCCCCACGGGCGTGGGGATGAACCGTCTTGGTGGGTGGTGTGGAACGGCAAAGAGGAAAATTAGCCCCACGGGCGTGGGGATGAACCGTATATCGACATTAAAAAAGTTGACCCGAATATCATTAGCCCCACGGGCGTGGGGATGAACCGATTGTTGGAGCCATGCCGTCTGATATACAAAAATTAGCCCCACGGGCGTGGGGATGAACCGAAGACGGCATTGAAAAAGTCGCATTTATTCACCCATTAGCCCCACGGGCGTGGGGATGAACCGGACGATACCCATTATTACCATGTGATAGTGGAGGCCATTAGCCCCACGGGCGTGGGGATGAACCGATGACAACACATACAGGGAAATGGCCACATTTGCATTAGCCCCACGGGCGTGGGGATGAACCGAGTTATCGCACCTGCAACTGCGCCCAAATTCGAATTAGCCCCACGGGCGTGGGGATGAACCGTTAGAAAGAGAACAAAATTCACTTACTTTTGACATTAGCCCCACGGGCGTGGGGATGAACCGCCCCTTGGGCGTAAAAAAGAGCTGTCGCAGTATATTAGCCCCACGGGCGTGGGGATGAACCGCGGCGATCACAACAGCTGATAAAGCTACGAGTACATTAGCCCCACGGGTGTGGGGATGAACCGGAGATGAACAGCTACGGCGATTATAAATCAGGGATTAGCCCCACGGGCGTGGGGATGAACCGAGTACCCTATAGCTAAAACTCTGGCTATGGTCAATTAGCCCCACGGGCGTGGGGACAAACATTAACCCAGTGTACTATTCTAAAACAATACACTCAACCTAAAACCCTCCCCATTCGCCCTTTCCCGGTCGTGAGTGAAGATAAGCTTGGGCGTCTTTTGTTTATGTCTTATACGGAAAATTCATATCAACACTTCCGAAATCCCCCCACCCTCATGATAAAATAAACCCAACCACAAAAAAGGAGCAACCAAACCCATGTGTACAAGCCTCATATCCAACAGAAACAAAACAATAGTGGGCTGGAATCTCGACCTACTCAATATGGAATGTAAAGTAACGGCGCAAAGCGAGAGGGTATATATCTCGGTGAAAACGCAGGAGGAGGGCTGGTTGCCCCTTTTCGGCGCGAATAACCGGGGGGAATTCATAGCCATGCCCACCTGTTGGCCCCATGACGGGAGAAGCGATCCTTCGGGTGAAGAAAGCACAAGTATTATCATGCTTGATATAGAATTGCTTTTAGGCAGAAAAACCTTTGAGCAAGTCCTCATTGAAGCGAAGGCGGGCAGGGTACACAGCGAAAAGGGAATAACCTATCAGGCACAGCTTTCCGACGGGAAGGGAAATGTGTTGCAAATAGTACCCGGGCAAGGTTACATATATAAAGAAAAACCTCTTTACAGCGTGCTGATCAACTTTTCCCCCTTCAAAGGCGAAAGAGAAAAGCACCCTTGGATGGGGCTTGACAGATATAATAAAGCCGTTGAAATGCTCGAACAAGCCGATGACGATTTCGATGTGCGGGATTGTTTCGAAATATTGAAAAGCACTTCTCAAAGCGTTTGCCCCACGGTAGTTTCCATGGTTTTCGATGTAACCGAGAATACCGTTTATTGGTGCGAGAACCAAAGGTGGGACAATGTCGTGTGCAAGAGAATGGAAAGATAGGTTTAGAAGAAGGAAAGCGGGCTTATATTGAAATTGATCGTTTTGTCGGACAGCCATGATAATTACGAAGCCGTTTACGATATTGTTACCCGAAACAGCGAAAAGGCGGAGAGCTTTATCCATCTCGGTGATGGGGTTAATCTAAGGGTAATGGAGCATTATTCCAATATTAAGTATAACTATGTCGTCGGCAATCACGATGGCCCCGCTTATCAATCCTCCCATTACGCAAGTGTGGTTTTAACCTTCGGCTCTCGCAGAATCTTTATGACCCACGGGGATAAATGCGATGTGAAGTTGGATTTGCTTCAGCTTGTATACGAAGGAAAAGCCGAACGGGCGGATATTATTCTTTTCGGCCACACCCATAAGTCCCTGCTTGAGATAAGGGAGGGCATTACCTTGCTTAACCCCGGCGCCGTTGCCTATCCGAGAAATTGCGCCGCTTCCTATGCGGTGATTGATATTAACGGGGAAGAATGTTATATTAAAATAGTGAGCCTTTAACCGAAATGCGAAAAAGGGTTCAACGAGTTAAATTAAAGCGTGTATAGGCTGTCGCAGAAGGCCAAATCATGCTTCTTTATATGGGAGGTTAAAATGCTGGGGGCGATAATAGGCGATATAGTCGGTTCGGTTTACGAATTTGACAATATCAAAACAAAGGATTTTGAACATTTTCGGGAGGATTGCTTTTTCACCGACGACACGGTGATGACGATTGCGACCGCCGATGCGATTATGGCGGGGGGTAGCAGGGAAGATTTCAAGGAAGCATATAAAAATTGGGGAAGGAAATATCCCCATGCCGGTTACGGGCTTAGGTTCAGGAATTGGCTTAATGATGAGGACAGCCTGCCCTATAACAGTTGGGGCAACGGCTCCGCCATGAGGGTTTCGCCTGTGGGACAGCTGTTTGAATCTATGGATAAGGTCTTGGCGTATGCGAAGATAACTGCCGAAGTTACCCACAATCACCCCGAAGGCATAAAGGGCGCTCAAGCGACGGCGGCGGCCATATTCCTCGCCAAATGCTTCAAGAGTGGTAATTGTTTGAAGCAAGATGAGCCTTGGGATTTGGCCGAATTGAAGAAGATAATAAAGAAAACCATAGAGGATAAAATGGGTTACGACCTTTCGGCAACGCTTGATGAAATTCGCCCTTCCTACCGCTTCAACGAGAGCTGTCGGGATACTGTTCCCCAGGCTGTAACAGCCTTCTTGGAAAGTACCGATTTCGAGGACGCCATAAGAAATGCCATATCCCTCGGGGGCGACAGCGACACCCTTGCGGCGATAACCGGCTCCATTGCCGAAGCCGCATACGGTATACCCGAAGGGATTGCAAAAAAGGCTTTAAGTTACCTTGATGAGCCCTTGTTGGAAATATATTTGCGCTGGAATGAGTTTATTAAAGATAAGCCGATTAAATAACATGATGGAGATTTTGCAATGGTCATAACATACGAAAATGCCACACAGGAGGATATATCCGCCATTTACCAATTCAACAAGGATTTGATCGATTCCTATGAAAATATCTCCGAGATTAATTACGACAATGTTTTAGATTGGGTGAAAAGAAAGATCGAAGGGCATATCGGCGAATACCGCTGTATTTACAGCGACGGGATAAAGGCGGGTTATGTCTATGTCCACCCAAACGGCGGCGAAACGGAGATAGACGACCTATACATATTTCCCGAATACCGCAACCGGTCAATAGGAACCCGGGTAATAGAAAATTGCAAGGAGGAATTCGGCCCTCCCATCATGCTTTATGTGTTCCAAAGAAACACCCGGGCCTTTTCCCTTTATCTTCGCCTCGGCTTTAAGGTCAGCGAAACCATAGGCACTTCGAGATATGTGATGAGATGGGAAGGGTAAATGATTGCTTTATGTAAGATGAATATAAAGTGACTTCTAATTTACGAAACAAAAATTACTCATTTAGCAGTAATCCGATGTAGCGCAAAAATGGCTTATACTTTAGCTTATTGATGCTACGGGCGTAAATAAAAACACAACGAAGCATTAAGGCGGAAAATGCCATAATGCTTACTGCAAATGACAACGCCTTACCTTGATTGATAAAAGAAACGGAGAAAAGAAAAATGCCCTCACCCGACAAAATATACCCCCGAACAGGGGACACGCAGACAGTTTATTTAAAGAATGTGATAACAAAAGATAGCATAGAAGTGGGAGATTACACAATCTATAATGATTTTGTGAACGACCCGAGGGATTTCGAGAAAAACAATGTGCTTTATCATTACCCGATCAACTCCGACAAAATTAAAATCGGCAAGTTTTGCTCCATCGCCTGCTCGGCAAAGTTTATGATGACCAGCGGCAACCATTCCATGAAATCCCTTTCGACCTATACATTCCCGATCTTCTTCGAGGAATGGGGTCTTGACAATAAGAAGATTACAGACGCATGGGACAATAAAGGGGATATTACAGTGGGTAACGATGTTTGGATTGGTCTGGAGGCGGTTATTATGTCCGGAATCACCATAGGCGACGGGGCTATCATCGGCGCCCGCGCGGTTGTCACCAAGAATGTCGCTCCCTATACCATAGTCGGAGGCGTTCCCGCAAAGCCGATAAGAAAAAGATTTTCCGAGGAAGTCATATCCGAATTGCTTGAAATCAAATGGTGGGATTGGCCCGAGGAGAGGATTAAGCGGAATATTGAAGCGATTAAGATGGGGAGGATAGGGGAGTTAAAATAGAAGAAAAGCTCGGCCTTAAAAGCGATCATGCCTCCAAAGATTCGTGAATAACCTCGGCTTTATGATGCGCGGGGTGGCTGTTTTTCTTTTTCGCGATGGTTTGAAGGAGCGATTTTCCGCCCTTATCCTTTTTGATAAACACCTTATTACAAAGCAAAAGAGCCGTTTTTCCCGCCTCTTTTGCTTTGTTTTAAATAATTTCAGGGCAGTGGTATCTCATAACCCCCCGAAATGATGAAATCCCTCAAGAGTTTATCCACCTTGATATTTACTTTCGGCGGCGAGATCGCCACATTTTCAACCGCTTCAAAATAAGCTTTGGCCTTTGATTTGTCAACAGTTGCTTTCAAGTTATCCAACCTGCCGTATTCGTTGATATTAAATTCATTAACTCTGAATGCCATCATATTTCTGAGGATCTCCTCATCAAGCCCCAACATAGAAGAAACCCGATGAATTTGGTCGTTTTTGGCCTTTTCGACATACTCGTTGATATAATCCCGCAGTGTTTTGCTTTCCTCGATGACAGCGTCCCCGCTTTCTATATCATGAAGAAAGATATTGGCATATTTCTGTTCTTCCTGGGTTAAGGTGGCAAAGGTTTTATGTAACTGCTCTTTGGCGCTCTTGGTTTCTTCGGGGTTTCCGCCGAAAAGGGCTTTTTTGTATTTTTCAAAGCGGGAATTCATGTAATCCGCATCTATCTCGTCTGTATTTATCGTAGTAAGATAACCGACAAGGTCATAGGGAACATCTTCGCCTTCTTCGTCCGTCGGTGTCTTCTCGATCTCTTTGTAACGCTTTAGCAGAGTATTATATGTATTCTCATCTAAAATCAGATCAATAATGCTTTTCTCCCCGGTATCCTCATCGGTTAAGGTATAGGAAAGCTTGCTCCATACAAAGCCCTGAACCTTCGCGGCCTCGAGATATTCGTTAAAATCCTTGAAAAGATCCGCAAAATGTTTCTTATCGGCAATGTTATCGGGCAGTTTCTCATAATCGGGAATACCCGAAAGCGTAAACAGATTTTTGATTTGCGTATATACCGCATTCATATTTTCGATATTCTTATCAAGTTTAAGTGCAAACATACCCAGCGGCTTATCGCCCGAATAAAGCTTTACCGCCTCGGCGATATTTCTTTTCATGGTATAAGGCGCACGATAATATTTAATCGTGCCGAAGGGCTTATCCGGCCCGAACAGGCGATTGGTGCGGGAGAAAGCCTGAATAATCGTTTCATACTGCATAACCTTATCGAGATAAAGCACATTGAGCCATTTTGAATCGTATCCGGTAAGCATCTGATCGACGACGATCAAAAGATCTATCTGCTCCGCCGGGTCAAATTCAATACGGGCATAATGCTTTTTATGCGCCAAACGGTATTGAATGTCCTTTTTCATTTTCCCGTAGGAAGGGATCGTGAAGGTTTGTTTGTATCGAGCGTTATAATCCGCAATAATCTCCGCGAGCGCTTCTTCCTTTTTTATGTTTGTGGAGTTGTTATCTATGCTCGGGTCAAAGAGCGCCGTTACCTTTAATTCGGGAGCTAACTCTTTAAAGAGCTTATAATATTGCACAGCCTCCGGAATACCTGAAGTGGCAAAAAGACCGTGGAATTTGAAGTTGCGGCTTATATTGAGAAAGTTGGCCTTGATGTCCTCAACCACTATGCGTTGATGCTGCGGCGTTCGGTATTGTCCTATGGCAAGAAGAATGTCCTCAATCCCGCTGACATACTTTCCGTCCTCGCCGTAATATCCCGCCATGGGAACATCGTTCATATATTTATAATAGGTTTCCTGTTTTTTCCTATCTTCATAAATTTCCGCCACTGTGCCGGCTTTCGCTTTATCCAGCGCCACTTTTTCCCGAATATCCTTCTCCTTGAAGGTCAGGTTCATATCGGGGTCAAATCCGAGGACATTCTTATCCCTTATGCCGTCTGCGATGCTGTAACGGTGAAGCTCGTTTCCGAATACATCAGCCGTCGTACTGCCCTTTTTCTCGTTCTCTATTTGTATCGGCGTACCCGTGAAGCCAAAGAAAAGCGCCTTTGTGAAGGTTTGCTTGACAATGTGCATCATATCTCCGAAGGTGGAACGGTGGCACTCATCGACGATGAAAACGACGCGTTTGGAGCTTATCAAATCGAGATCAGCCTTTTTCAGCTTACCCTCGGCATCGTCCCTTATATTGCTCATCTTCTGAATGGAGGTGACGATCAGCGTATCCGCAGGGTCGGTGCTTCTTAATTTCGCAATCAGCACTGCGGTGTCCTCGGTTTCCTGTATGGAATCCGTTTCTTCCGCAAAACCCCTGTATTCTCCGGCGCTCTGCGTGCCAAGCTCAATGCGGTCAATCAGGAAAACAACCTTGTCGGCGTCCTTTGAATTTGCGATAAGCTGTGCCGATTTAAACGAGGTCAGGGTTTTCCCACTGCCTGTGGTGTGCCAAATGTAACCCCCGAGCTGATTGCCATTTTCCCATTTATGCTTTGCCACAGTATCGGAAATCTTGTTGGCCGCATAATACTGATAGGAGCGCATGACCTTTAATATGCCGTCGGTATCATCGGCCACGGTATAAAAACCGATGAGCTGATGAGCCATTGGTATTGACAAAAGCGAAGAAGCGACAGTCTTCCAATCGTTTATCGGCTCGTTATTGAAATCCGCCCAATGGAAATAGAAATCCGGGTTAAACTTCCCCTCGGGGCCGGGATTTGCAAAGTAAACGGCTTGCTGTGGGTTCATGGCGACAAAGACCTGAATCAGAGAGAACAATCCGCTGAAAATACCCTCGTGGGCATATTTTTCTATTTGATTGTAGGCTTGGGAGATGGGGATACAGGACTTTTTCAGCTCCACATGGATAACCGGCATACCGTTAATAAGAAGCATAAAATCGCCCCTGCGCTCCGGCAACATATTTGTCTTTGCGGCAAACTTCGGCTGTTGTGCGATCTGGTAACGGCTACGCCCGGCGGCAATTTCCTGACGGTCATATATCTTAAGGCTGACTTCCTTCCCGAAATGTATGGTATCCAGCGGATTATCGCGGGTTATGGAAACACTGCGCCCATTGATAAAGCCGTTGAGCTTCAAGGGCGTTTTCAGAGTTTCTATCTGTTCGATAATCTGTTGCATCTCGCCTTCGGTCAGAGGATTATTATTGAGGCGGTCAACGCCCTTGTTATTCTCGAATAATATTTCCGCCCAATTTTTCAGTAAGTCCTTTTCGGTCTTGTATTTGAGAATCTTCGGCTCCCAACCGCAGGATTCTGTCAGCATCTTTATCAGCGCTTCTTCAAATTCGGATTCCTTCATATAAGCCATTTTTATATTTATTCCTTTTGTTCGTTCTTAATATTTTCGGTATTCGGTTTTTTAAACTTTGTAGATATCGTAGTGACAGTCGGCTTCGATAACCTGCCCCGGCTCATTTCTTGCTTATTCTCTCCTCGGCTCCGGCAAGCTCTGCAAAGTTCGCAATTCCCAAAAGCTTTTCAAGTGCCGTAAATGCTCCTTTGCGCCTCATACAAACATTTTTTCGAGACAGGCTTTTTTGAGATTTCGGAGCTTTTCAAGTTTGCGCTGATGAAGGGTGATGAGGTTGTCGAGGTTGCCGAAAAAGGTACTGAGTTGTTGTTGCTCATTCAAGCTTGGCACCATTGCTGTCATAGGCTTTAAGTCTGCAAAAGGAGGTATATTCTTCATTGCAGAACCATTACTATGCTCTTTTGAAAAACTCTCTATCATATTTAAAAAGAGAAGTTTATATATACTCTTACAAATGGTTCTCTCGTTTACTCGAACTCGCATAAGCGCCTGATTTATCACTCCAGCCCTTGATTCAGGTGGTAATTCATACATTTCACCAATTGTTCCTGCACAAGAAATAATAATATCACCAGCATGAGTTTCAAATGCGTTTAACTCATTAGCGTAGCTTTTTGTAATATAATATCGTTCCAGTTTCCAATCTTTATTTATAGCATTTTGCTGTTCATAAACCTTTACCGAATCTTCTCCATCGGGTACAAATAATTCCTTTTTAAGTGCACTTCCAAATGGTCCCTTTTTATATTCTGCCATGTCACCAAACTCACGCCGTACCCAATCACCCGTAAATCCCCTAAACCGAATTTCCGGCACATTGCTCCCGGCTTTCGGGAACATTTTTTCGAGGCAGGCTTTTTTGATGTTTCGGAGTTTCTCATACTTACGCTGATGAAGGGTGATAAGGTTGTCGAGGCTGCGGAAAAAGGTGCCAATTTGTTGTTGTTCTTCTTGTGACGGACAATCAATGACAAGGTCTTTCACTATTGCTCCTGACAGATTACCTTGCCCGCCTTGAAGATAGGTATCAATAATGGTTTGTTTGCTTTTTCGGAGCCATTGCACAAGAAATTCAGAGTAGTATTCTGTGTGCG
Organism: Eubacteriaceae bacterium; assembly: GCA_012727485.1. Taxonomy (GTDB): domain Bacteria; phylum Bacillota; class Clostridia; order Eubacteriales; family Anaerofustaceae; genus JAAYHF01. The sequence continues at coordinate 15,195 of JAAYHF010000119.1, read as the reverse complement.
GTTGAATGACCATAATAGCTTGATTTACAGCACCTTTTAGCCTTGCACGACCAACTTCACCACTGGTAGCTCCATATAATGCGTATAGAATATCTCCAATGTTGGCTATCCTTGCGGATGAGTTATCAAGCCCCTTTTGAGTGATAAAAAGTTCCGTGCTATCACTGTTAATCTCGGCTGAACGGATGAAAGGAATCTCTCCGCCATAATACTCTTTTACACCCACCGAAGGTGTCCCGCCTGAGTATGAATCTGTTATCTCACCCAGCTTACGCTGTTCCCAAGCGTCAGTAAATCCCCTGAACCGAATCGCCGGAGTATTCGCTTTTTCCGCCATTTTATTCACCTCCGAGCAACTTTTTGAACTCGGCAAGCCCCTTCAAATCAAAGTCGCTGCCTTCAAGCTCGTCTATCATTTCGCAAAGACTGCTCTGTGTTTCTCTGATTTGCCTTTCCACATCGGAAAAGGTCGTTTCGTATTTTGCGGCAAGCGCGGTGAGTTTGGCGGTGAAAGCGCCGATCACGCTTTCCGGCAGACTTTTCATACCTGTGATGATCGGCAAAACCCATTTATCATGAAGCAATGCCGTCACATTCCCTCTCTTTAGGTTTTCGATCACGGATTTCGTTTTGAGATGAAGCTCAGTGCTTTCTTTCTTTATTTGCTTTTTCAGCGCCTTTTCTTCTGTCGAAAGCGCATCATAACGCTTCAGGGTGGCAAGAATTTCGGCCTCGGCCTCATTGGCTTTGATCGCCTTTTTCACCTCCGCCGCCACAAAGGCGGTTTTATCTTCATTTATAAACTCTTTTTCCTTTTCTTCCTCGGGAAGCTCGTCAAGAAGCTGTTCATATTGCGAGATTATTTCCGCCAGGCGGTTCTCGTCGTCACGCAACTTCGCAAGCTCATCTGCGAGAAGCTTCTCCTGAACAAGGGCAAAGGGCAGAATATGCCCGACCCAACCCTCTTGAACCTCCTGCTCCTTTCCGTCCTTCTTTTTAATCACCATATTCGGGTCTACTTTGGTTATCGCCTCAAGGCCTTCGGTTTGAATTATTTCAAGATCTATGGCGATTTTATTCCATTCATTGTCGAGAAGCTGATAGGCTTCGTAGGGGTCGATTAGGTCAATGGGGGCAAGCCTTGTGAAAATGTTTTCGCTAAGGATATTTTCCTCCATGGATATGCTGACATTCTCCATTTTGTCTATCAGTTCGCCATATAAATAATCCTCAAAACCCTCGAATGCTTTTGTGAAATCGGAAACAAACCCGCCCACGCTCGGGTGGGTGGTTATGGCTTCTCTTATATTCTCACTCTTGACAAAAAGATATTCGCCGCCCACCCCGTCAAAGAGGACTTCTTTCAAGCCGGGAAACGCCTCCCAATACCGAGAAAGCTCCGCAAGCTCCGATGCGGGAATTCCGCCGAACATGGAGGCGTAAATATCCCAACTCTCCGGCTTTTCGGAGGAATCAATATAGCGGGGGATATTCAGGTTATAGTCATTTTCCCTTATTTCTTCTCGGGTTACGCACCGCGCGAATTTTTCGATAAAAGCAGGTCTTTGGGAGATAACATCGGCGATTTTTTTAATATCGCAGGCGCGAAGCTTATTATTCTTACCAACTTTTTCAAAGCCCTTGGAGGCGTCGATAAACAAAATATTGTCGTCTTTGCGATTGCGCTTAAGCACCATTATGATGGTGGGAATACCTGTGCCGAAAAATATGTTGGCGGGCAAGCCGATTATGGCGTCAATATGATCATTCTCAATTAAGTTTTTGCGTATCACGCCCTCCTCGCCGCCGCGGAATAAAACGCCATGCGGCAAAACGATGGTCATAATGCCCCCGTACTTTACATGATAAAGGTCGTGAAGCAAAAATGCATAATCGGCTTTTCCCTTGGGAGCTAACCCGTAATCTTTATATCTCGGGTCGGTTTCCTTATTTGCCGGATTCCAACTCTGCGAATAGGGCGGATTTGATACGACAGCATCGACATAAAGGGGATCATATGAATTCGGGTCGTTGTCGTCGAAATAAGGCCAGTCGTCCTCCAGCGTGTCGCCGCAACGCACAATTATATTGTCCGGCAATATGCCTCGCATGATAAGGTTCATGCGGGTGAGGTTAAAGGTGTTTTCTTTCAGCTCCTGGGCGTAATATTTGATTCTGTCCCCGTCGCCCATGTGCTTCGCAACGCTTTTGCCTATGATGATGAGAAGGGAACCCGAACCGCTGGTGGGGTCGTATATTTTGATTTTCGTGCGATCTTTAAGGTGTCCTGCGACTATTTCCGACATGAGAAGCGACACTTCCTGCGGGGTATAAAATTCTCCCGCTTTCTTGCCTGCGTTGGCGGCAAAGTTGGATATGAGGTATTCATAAATAAAGCCGAGAACATCATAATCCTGTCTGCCGTCCATGGGAATGTCCTTAATTAAGTGTAACAAATCGCTTATGGCTTTTGTTTGAGAGCCGGAGGTATCTCCCAACTTCGAAAGGCCGGTTTGAAGCGTATCGAATATCTTTTCGAAAACCTTTTTATGGGAACTGCTTATCAGGCGGTTGAAGGCCGAAAGCGCATCGCGAACATTCGATACATTGAATTCTTTTCCCATATTGAGCCATGTGGAAAACAGATTTTCGTAGGCGATAAAGTAACCCACATTCTTTCGAATACTCTGTACAATTTCGTGTTCGTCCTCGTGAAGATCGGTTTTGATATCATCTTCGGACCAGTCGTTCGCCTTTAGATATTTATACTGCTTATCACAGAGAAACTTATAAAAGATGAAGCCGAGAATATAATCCTTATACTCGTTAGCTTCGATCTTCGAGCGCATTTTATTGGCGGATTCCCATATTTTAGAAGCAAGCTGTTGTTTGTTCATTTCCGGCTCTCCTTGGTTTCTTCAATCCATGTGTTCTGCAATTCATAAAATGAGATGCCGTTCCCCTCGCAAAAGCTTTTGATTCGCTTCATCGTCGATATACCGGGGTGCGCCTTTCCGGCTTCCCAGCGATTAACGGTCGTAAAAGCGACTTGCAGAGCCTTGGCAAAGGCCTCCTGCGTCATCAGCGCTTTTTGCCTTATCACTCTGATTTCATCTGAAATAGCCATATTGCATCTCCATTTCCATAGCATAGCTTTATTATAGCGTTTTCCTTGCGTTGTACCAATAAAATTTCATTTTTATACAAGATATAACAAAATAATTTCAAAATGCGTTAACGGATAATACAAAGTGAAAACACCGAGGCAAAATAATCACAATAACCCATAACTCTGCCATATAAAAAATAGCAAGCAGTCCACCCGCTTGCTTAATAGCAAACAGTACTCCCGCTTGCTTAATAGCAAGCAGTTCACCTGCTTGCTTAATAGCAAGCAGTCCATCTGCTTGCTATTGCATCGCCCTTATAAAGCGCCAAACCTCCTACTTAAAATAATAAGTCTTATTCCCGTAAAACTCCTCCACCAATCTCAAGGTTTCCCCGAATCTTTGGAAATGGACGACCTCCCTTTCCCTGAGGAACTTTAAGGAATCCTGCAATTCCTTGTCGTTTGTCAGTTTGATGAGGTTTTCGTAGCCTAAGCGGGCTTTTTGCTCCGCCGCCATATCTTCGTACAAATCCACCACAGGGTTTCCCTTCGAGCCGATGGCATATTCGTTAAAGGTCTGACCGGAAGGGTTGACATAAAAAGGATTACAGCCGTGTTCCACATAGAATCTGTCAAAACCCGCCGCAATCATTTCGTCCTTTGTCGCCCCGTCTATCAACTTGGTGAAAAGTTCTCCCACCATTTCGAGGTGTCCCAGTTCCTCTGTTCCCACATCGGTCAAAATAGCCTTGCCCTCCTTAAGGGGCATGGCATATCTTTGGGTGAGGTATCTGGTACCCGCCCCGGCCTCTCCGTCCGGGCCGCCGTAGGCGGTGAGAATGTTCATCGCCATATTGGGGTCCCTCCTGGAAACATTCATCGGCCGTTGTAAAGTCTTGCTGTAAATAAACATCAGTCGTCACCTCCGCAGTTGCAGTTATTGTTCCCGAAGGGCCATCTTTCTATATAAGTCCAGCTTCCCTCGGCTTTGTCGTAAAGGGTAAGCGGATCGTTGTATCTTTCGTTGTAATCGGCAATAGCCTCTGCCAGCTCATCGGAAAGCTCGTTGTGCCTCATCAGCACATTGGGGTCATTCGGATGGGTATCCAGATAAAGCGCCGTTTCCAAAACAGCGAATCTGTATTGGCAAATGCGGGTTAAGGCCTGATATTGGTCGTTTCCTAACATAAGCACTCTCCTCCGCTCACCGTCCTGTCGTAAGGCGAATATAAGCTTACATACAAAGAGCCTTTGTCAAGGGCTTCGGCAAGGTTATATTCCTTCGTGTCGTTCTGATAAGGCACATAGGCGTGGTATAAGCGAGGGTTTTTCGGCATATAAGGTATCATTGGTACATATTTTTCCATATTTGCACTTCCTTGTGTTTTGTGAACCAATGGTTCGGTATATATTATCTCATATTGCAAAATTCGTGAATAAAAAGCTTTGCGCCTTAATTGTGGTAAAATGTCGGTGAAGCGAAGCGCTTTTTCGCCAAGGGAGATATGATGGAAGTTAAAACAATGGAGCTGTCTGACAGGGAGGAATGGCTGAAACTTTCCCGACAATACGACAAATTTATTATCGAAATGGGAGCGGATTTGCGGCAATGGTACAACGGAAACGGCAAAGAAGATGCCTTTGGGGATTACATGGAAAGAAAGATTTCAAACAAACAGGCGTTAATGGCCGTAAAAGAGGGAGCCTGCCTCGGAATAGCGGCTTTTTCCTTTTCCAATAACTCCTTTTCCTTCTTTGCGGTGGAGGGTAACGCCCCCTTTGAGCAAACCGCCCGCCTATTAATAAGCAGTGTTCTCTCCCGACTCGATACTTCGAGGGAAGTAACGGTTAATATCATGAAAAGCCGTGCGTTACTCATCGAAAGGCAAAGGGAGGTTTTCAGGGCTTTCGGGTTTGAAAAGATTGAAGGGGAATTTATTGAAAACGGGGTTAAAATGGAAAAGTGGCGAGTTAAAAACACGGCGTTTAGCCTGCCGTGTTTAATAAACTTATAATAGCCTGATTTGAATAGCCGTTATTTCAATTCGCCCCCGCAGTAAGCGCAAACCTTTATTCCTCTTGCATTTTTTCGGCTGAGGGGTTTTAAGCTTTTTTCCGCAAAGGTGATACACTTCATATTATCACAGCGAATAGAGGTCATCTCGTTCCCATCGGCAGGGGCTTTCCCAAACCCACCTTCGCATAACAGCTTATAAAGCAATGCGGCTCTGATGTATTTGCCGTTCAGGGTCTGCTCGAAATAAACCGCCCTCCTGTCGTCGTCCACGGAAACGTCAATTTCGTTCACCCGGGGCAGGGGATGCATTATCCTCAATTCCTCCTTGGCTTCCCTCAGCTTTTCGGGGGTTAATATATATGAATCCTTCAGTCTTTCATACTGCAAACTGTCCGAAAAGCGCTCCCTTTGTATGCGGGTCATGTAAAGAATGTCCATTTTGGGTATGTTTTCGGTCAGCTGGCTTGTTTCGATATAGGAGCCTTGTTTCATATAATCGTCGATGACATAGGCGGGAATGCGCAGTTCTTCGGGAGAAATCAATATAAAATTGTTACCTTCATATCTTGAAAGGGCGGCTATGAGCGAATGAACGGTTCTGCCGTATTTCAAATCCCCGCATATTCCCACGGTAAGATCGGTCAGCCTGCCCGTTTCTTTTTTTATGGTATATAAATCCGTCAGGGTTTGCGTGGGGTGAAAATGCCCCCCGTCCCCCGCATTTATAACGGGAACGAAGCTTATCAATCCCGCGGCGAAGGGAGCGCCCTCCAGAGGGTGGCGCATGGCGATAATATCGGCATAACCGCTCACTATCCTTGCGGTATCCCAAACGCTTTCGCCCTTCGAGGCGGAGGAAACCGACGAATCCGAAAAACCGATCACATTGCCTCCCAAAAGATACATCGCCGCTTCAAAACTTAAACGGGTACGGGTGGAAGGCTCGTAAAATAGGGTAGCCAAAGTCTTGTGACGGCATTTTTCGGAATAATCCTCCGGGGCAAGGCGAATTTTTTCCGCTGTTAAAATCAGCTCCTCTATTTGGGCTGTGTCAATGTCGAGTATATCAATCAAATGACCCATGCCTTAATTGATCCAGCTTTCATCGGAGGGGTTATCCCTGAATGAGATCAGTCTTGAGTAATCGGCTTCTTTAATGTAATTTAATTTAACCGCCTGTGAAGCCACTGTGTCAAAATCCGTCAGGCTGATATTGACAAGGTTTGCTTCCTTGAGTTTATCCAAGCCCTTTTTCATTCCATAGGTGAAGATGCTCGCCACACCCAAAACCTCTGCCCCGGCTTCCCTGAGCGCAGAAGCGGCGTCTATCACGCTGGAGCCCGTGGAGATAAGATCCTCTATGACGACAACCTTGTTTCCCGCCTTTAGCTCCCCTTCGATGCGGTTCTGCCTGCCGTGGTCTTTCACCGAACCCCTCACATAACCCATGGGCAAACCCAACTTATGGGCGCATATTGCGGCGTGGGGAATGCCTGCGGTGGCTGTCCCCATGAGTATTTCCGCCTCGGGGAAGTTTTCCTTTATAACAGTGCAAAGACATTCCTCAACGTCCTCCCTGACCTGGGGATAGCTCAAAGTGAGCCTGTTGTCGCAATACACCGGGCTTTTTATTCCGCTTGCCCATATAAACGGTTCGTTGGGTCTGAAGAAAACAGCTTTGATTTTCAGCAAATCTCTGGCGATCAAATTTTTCATATATACCTCCAAAATTAAACAAAATCGTTTTTAAATCTTTCGTATGAGCTATTGGGGTCGTCGCTTTGGGTTATGGGTCTGCCCACCACGATGTAATCCCCTCCCATTTCCTTCGCGTCCCCAGGGGAGGACACCCTTTTTTGATCCTGACTGTCGGTGTTCGGATAACGAATTCCCGGGGTGACGGTAATAAAGTCGCTCCCGCAAATGCTTTTTATCTTCCCTATTTCAAGAGGGGAGCAGACCACTCCGTTAAGCCCGCTCGCCTCGGCGTTTTTCGCATAAGAAGCCACAGCGTTCTCCACCGTGCCGGGTATGAGAATTTCCTCGTTCATGACCGCCCGATTAGTGGAGGTAAGCTGGGTAACGGCGATTAACAATGTCTTGCTTGATCCGCCCTCCCTCAAACCCTCCAATGCGCTACGCATCATTTCCTTTCCCCCTGCGGCGTGAACATTGAGCATATCCACCCCCAAAGCTGCGACGGATTTCGCCGCGCCCCTGACCGTATTGGGGATATCATGGAGTTTCAAATCCAGAAAAATGCCGTAACCCTCTCCCTTGAGCCTTTTCACGAGTTCCGGGCCGTATTTGCAAAACATCTCCAAACCTATCTTAAGGTAAGGCTTTTGTTTGTTGAGCTTGCTTAAAAAGTCGAATAATTCACTTTGCCCCGGAAAATCGCAGGCAATAATAACATCTTTTCCCATTAGCTTTTCTCCTTTTGGTCTATATTCCTTTTCGGAAATCCCGCCGTCAATGCGCCCCGCCGATGATTTCTTTTATGTCGCTTATGCCGTATTTTTCCATTATCTCGGGGAGAGAGTTTATAATGTCCCTGCATATATAGGGGTCTGTGAGGTTGGCTGTGCCTATCTGAACGGCGCAGGCTCCCGCCAGCATCATTTCAATCACGTCCTCGGCACTGCTTATCCCTCCCAGGCCGACTATCGGTATGCTGACCGCCTCATATACATCGTAAACCATTCTTAGGGCAACGGGGAATATGGCTTTTCCGGAAAGTCCCCCGGTGCGATTTGCCAAAAGGGGTTTTCTTGTTTTCAAATCTATCCTCATTCCCATAAGGGTGTTTATGAGGGATAACCCGTCAGCCCCGGCTTGCTCGCAGGCGGCGGCAATCTTTTTTATATCGGTCACATTCGGGCTGAGCTTTATAATAATGGGTTTTTTCGCCACCTTTTTAACTTCCCTCGTCACGAGGGCGGCTAAGGTTTCATCTGTCCCGAAGGCCATTCCGCCCCCATGGACATTGGGACAGCTTATATTTATCTCATACCAGCCTATCGCTTCTTCATCATTGAGCGCTTCGCAGATTTCAATGTATTCCTCCACCGAAAACCCGCTTATATTCGCCATAACCTTCTTTTTGAAGAATTTCTTCATTTCGGGAAGCTCGTGGGACAACACTTTTTTAACTCCCGGATTTTGCAAACCGACGGCATTGAGCATTCCCGAGGAGGTTTCGGCGATGCGGGGGGTGGGGTTGCCGAAGCGTTCTTGCGCGGTGGTTCCCTTGAAGGAAAAACTGCCGAGGATATTAATATCGTATAATTCGGCAAATTCCGCGCCGTAACCGAAGGTGCCGCTGGCGGCCATCACCGGATTGTCGAGGGTTATTCCGCAAAGTTCAACAGCTGTTTTTACCATATTATTTCCTCCGAATCGAATACAGGCCCTTCCTTGCAGACCCTTTTGTAGCCGTTTTTCGTTTTTCTGGAGCAACCCATACATGAGCCGAAACCACAGCCCATTCTTTCTTCAAAGCTGTATTGCCCCGGGCATTTTGCCTTTTCGAAAACGGATTTCATCATGCCCTCAGACCCACAGCAGAATATATAGCTGCAATTATGCAATTCGTCCATGGCGTCCGTCACCCTGCCCTTCATTCCGGCTGTGCCGTCGGAGGTGGTAACGGTCACATCGTTGCAATAGCTCGAATATTCCTCAAGGAGTATTATCTCCTCGGCGCTGTGGAAACCGAGTATCACTTTCGGAGCTTTTCCCGAAAGGGAAAGCTCCTTGCAAAGGGGCAAAAGCGGGGCAACTCCCATTCCTCCCCCGATAATAAGGGGGTTGTCGGGGCAGTTTTCGGTATCAAAACCGTTGCCCAATCCGGTTAATACATCTAATTTTTTGCCTATCCCCATTCGGCTCATTATCTCGGTGCCTTCACCCACCACCTTATAGGCGACAGTCAGGCTGTTTTCGTCAAATTCGCAGACCGAAAAGGGACGGCGCAAAGTGAAGCCTTCCAGTTTAATATTGATGAATTGTCCGGGAGTGGTAATTCCCGCTTCTTCGGCAAAAAGCTTCATTATGAATCGCAAAGGGGCTATTTGCCTGTTTTCGGTTACGGAAAAGAACCTCTGTTCCATTATGCCTCCTTATTTCGCATCTATCGTGGATATCAAAAGGGTGATCTCCTCAAGCACATCGAGAAGCACCTTCACGGTATCCAGCGCTGTGAACATGGTGGTGTCGTTTTCGGCGGCGCATCTTCTGATTTGATTGCCGTCGGATTCGGCGTTGACGGAATGTATATCCCTTGTGTTGATTATATAGGTGACATAACCCTCCCTTATCGCCTTTAAAATCTCGTCGCTCCCCTCGGAGAGCTTAGCCTTGGCTCTGGTGCGTATTCCGTTTTTCTTCAGATATTCGGCGGTGCCTCGGGTGGCTTCGATGTTAAAGCCTAAGTTATAGAAACGCCTCACCAGGGGCAGGGCTTCTTCCTTATCCTCGTCCGCCAGAGAAACGAAAAGGGTGCCGTAATTCGCCACATTCATTCCCGTGGCCTGCATGGCTTTATACATGGCGCGGTTGAGCTTATCGTCATAACCTATCGCCTCACCGGTGGATTTCATTTCCGGGGAAAGGTAGGTGTCCGCCCCCCTTATTTTCGAGAAGGAGAAGGCGGGGGCTTTCACATACCAACGCTTCTTTTCCATGGGGTAAATGGTGAAATAGCCCTGTTCTTTGAGGGACTGACCGAGAATGATGTTTGTGGCGATGTCCGCTATCGGATAGCCCGTTGCCTTGGAAATAAAGGGCACGGTGCGGGAAGAACGGGGGTTTACCTCTATCACAAAGACATTGTCGTTTTTATCCACGATAAACTGTATGTTATAAAGCCCGATAATGCCGATTTCAAGGCCCAATCTCTTGGTATACCGCAAAATCGTGCCCTTCACGGCGTCGGATACGCTGAAGGTCGGATAAACGCTTATCGAATCCCCCGAGTGTACCCCGGTGCGCTCCACATGTTCCATTATGCCGGGAACAAACACATCGACCCCGTCGCAGACCGCATCAACCTCCAACTCCCTGCCGCTTATATATTTATCCACCAATACGGGCTTGTCCTTATCAATGGCCACCGCCGTTTCCAGATAATACCTCAGGGAAGCCTCATCTCCCACGATCTGCATGGCGCGCCCTCCCAAAACAAAGCTGGGGCGAACCAAAACCGGATAACCTATCTTACCCGCCGCATCTATCCCTTCTTCTATATGAGTGACAGCCTTGCCCCTCGGACGGGGAATATCGAGGGCTTCCATCATATTCTCAAAGGTGTTCCTGTTCTCCGCCCTGTCTATTGCCTCATATTTTGTGCCGATGAGGTTAACTCCGTTTTCCGCCAGGGGAGCGGCCAAATTTATGGCTGTCTGCCCGCCGAAGGTTACCACAAAGCCGAGGGGGGCTTCGAATTCGTTTAAATTCATAACATCTTCGTAGGTTATCGGCTCGAAATAGAGCTTGTCCGCTGTGGTGTAATCAGTGGAAACGGTTTCCGGGTTGTTATTTATGATTATCGCTTCGTAGTGGTTTTTCTTGAGCATTTTCACCGCATGGACTGTGGAATAGTCGAATTCCACCCCCTGACCTATCCTTATCGGCCCGCTTCCGACCACGGCGATTTTCTCTCTTTGGGAAACGGCGCTGTCGTTTTCTTCTCCGTAAACCGAATAGAAGTAGGGGATATAACCCAGTTTTTCGTTGGTGGTAATCATCTTATAGGCGGGTTTTATTCCCATGGCCTGCCTGAGGGCGAAAACCTCCTGAGGGGTCATTTCCCAGAGCCACCCGATATACCCATCGGAAAAACCCGCTTTCTTCGCTTTGAAAAGCATATCCTTGGAGCCTTTATTTTCCTTTATTTCCCCCTCCATATCCACAATGGCCTTTATCTGCTCGAGGAAAAGGGGAGTTATCATGGTTTTTTTGAAGATGGTCTGAATATTAGCACCGTAACGGAAAAGCTGGGCTACGGCGAAGATGCCGTCACTGCGGAAATCGTTGAGATATTCGAGCAGTTCCTCGGCGGATTTTTCGGCAAGGGCGGGGATATAAAGGTGGTTCACTCCGGTTTCAAGGGAGCGCACCGCCTTGAGCAGGCTATCCGAAAGATTCCTGCCTATTCCCATAACTTCCCCGGTGGCCTTCATTTGGGTGCCGAGTTTGTTGGGGGCGGATACGAATTTATCGAAGGGGAAACGGGGCATTTTTGTGACGATGTAATCCAACTGCGGTTCGAAATCCGCATCTCTCTCCCCGATTTTGATTTCCTTTAGGGTCAATCCCACAGCTATTTTGGCCGTCACCTTCGCTATCGGGTAGCCGCTGGCTTTGGAGGCGAGGGCAGAGGAACGGGAAACCCGGGGGTTCACCTCTATAACATAATAATCGGAGCTATCGGGAGATAAAGCGTACTGCACATTGCACCCTCCCTCTATTTTAAGCGCCCTTATTATTTTAAGCGCGCTTTCCTTTAACATATTCATATCCTGCGGCGAAAGGGAAAGAATGGGGGCTACCACCACCGAATCCCCGGTATGCACTCCCACCGGGTCCACATTCTCCATTCCGCATATCGAAATGGCCTCATCGGTGGCATCTCTCATAACTTCGAATTCGATTTCTTTATATCCCTTTACGCTCTTTTCCACCAACACCTGATGCACCGGGGAAAGCTTGAGGGCGTTGTTTATGAGTTCTATGAGCTGTTCATCGTTATCCGCAAACCCTCCTCCCGTTCCTCCGAGGGTGAAGGCGGGGCGCAAAACCACGGGATAGCCTATTTCCCGGGCGGCGGCGAGGGCCTGCTCGGTGGTGTAGGTTATTTGGGAGGGGATAACGGGCTCTCCTATTTTAAGGCAAAGCTCCTTGAAAAGCTCCCTATCCTCCGCCGTTTCTATGCTGTCGAAGCCCGTGCCGAGAAGCTCCACCTGACATTCGTTCAGCACTCCCTTGCGGTGAAGTTGCATGGCAAGGTTAAGCCCCGTCTGCCCGCCTATTCCCGGCAGTATGGCGTTCGGCCTTTCGAAGCGGATTATTTTCGCTATGTATTCGAGGGTCAAGGGTTCCATATAGGTTTTATCCGCCATTGATGTGTCGGTCATGATTGTGGCGGGGTTGGAATTCACCAAAATAACCTCATAACCTTCTTCCTTGAGGGCCATGCAGGCCTGGGTTCCCGCATAATCGAATTCCGCGGCCTGACCGATGACTATCGGGCCGGAGCCGATGATAAGTATTCTTTGTATATCTTCTCTTTTTGGCATTTTATTCTCCTATATATTTCTGTAAACTATCTTGCCTTCCCTGATTGTGAGCAGGCATTTCCCGAAAAGCTTTTCCCCCTCAAAGGGCGTACTCGCGCCGAGGGAAATAAAATTATCGGGATTAACGATAAATGTATCGTCCAAATCGAAAACGCTGAAATCCGCATACCCGGAGGGCAGGGAAAAGCGCTTCACCGGATTGACGCTCATCAGGCGGACGAGCTTTTTCAGCGGGATAATCCCCGTTTTTACCAGATGGGTGTAGCAGGCGGAAAAAGCCACCTCCAACCCAACCACCCCGAAGGCGCTTTCAGCGAAGCCCCCCGCCTTTTCGCTTGCGCTGTGGGGAGCGTGGTCGGTGGCTATCATATCGATGACGCCCTCCGCCAAGCCCTCCAAAAGGGCAAGTCTGTCGCTTTCGCTTCGAATCGGGGGCTTCATTTTATATTTAGCCTCGTTTGTGAGCGCTTCGTCGCTTAAAATAAGGTAATGGGGAGCTGTTTCGCAGGTTATATCCACCCCCCGAGCCTTCGCCTTTTTTATGGCCTTGACGCTTTCTTTTGTTGAAACATGGCAGACATGATAGGAACAGCCCGTCTTTTCGGCAAGCTCGATGTCCCTTAATACCCTCGAATATTCGGAAAGGCTCGATATGCCCTTAAGACCGTTTGCCCGGGCGAAGGCGCCCTCATGGGCTACCCCGCCTGCGCTCATGACCTCGTCTTCGCAATGGGCGGCGATTATCTTGCCGAGCTTCTTAGCTTTCTCCATGGCTTTTTCCATTAATTCTCCGTCCGCCACATCCCGCCCATCGTCGGAAAAACCGATCACATAGGGGGCGAGATGCTCCATATCGGAAAGCTCCCTTCCCATTTGACCCTTTGTTATCGAGCCGTAGGGAATGGTTTTTATGATCGAATCCCTTTCGATGATTTCGATCTCTTCTTTTAAATTATCCAAGCAGTCGGGAACGGGGTTGAGGTTGGGCATGGCGCATACCGTGGTGAAGCCGCCCGCCGCCGCCGCCCTGCTACCGGAATAAATTGTTTCTTTATAAGAAAAACCGGGCTGTCTGAAATGCACATGAACATCGCATAGGCCCGGTAAAATATATTTATTCGTTAAGTCAATGGGGAGATATTCCCCGAGGGCATCTTCGTTTATATCGTCGGAAACATTGTTGATATAAAAGACCTTTTTGCCTTCAATTAAAATATTCCTCTTTGTGAATCCCGCTTTGTCGTAATGGTAAGCTCCCTTAAGAAGATATTTCATGACATTCTCCTTATAAAAAAATCCTGCCCAAAGGCAAGATACCACAGCAAACCGCGGCGCACGGCCGGGCTTAATAATATGATATCTTGTCGGCATCTCTGTGCCGTCTTAAAGACTTTAGCCCATGATACCACACTTAAGCGCCCCTGCAATGTATTAAAGGAAAGATTGTCGGAATTTTGCATGAATTGACAACGCAAGCGACACTTACTATATTTTTATTTCGTTGACAAACCCCACCGATATTGATAAAATAAATCGGAGTTGATCCCGACTCCAAAGTTCGAAAGAGGTATTGTTCAATGGCTAAAGCAAAGGCAAAAAAAGCATTTAAGATCGGCTTTTTCGAAGCTCTCATCATACTTGTCATCCTTGCGGTCGTTGCGGTTATCGTCGTTACCCCGCTTTCTTCCGGCTCCGTCGGCAAGGCAGAAAAGAAGGCTGACGATAAGGCCCGCAGTATCTACGCCGCCGCCCAAAGCATGATAACCGATATTTACGAAAACGATCCCCAAAGCTTCAGGGAAGGGGAGATAACCCCGAAAGAGGGAGGAATAATAGACCTTTCCTCCTTGGCTCAAGCGACCGAAACGGAAGCGAACCATATAAAATCCATAAAATACACCGATAAAGGGCTTATTTATTATCTTATGTACGACAGCGGAAAGGCAGTCGTGATATATTCGAACGGAAAATGGAACAGCCTTAATCAATAGCAACGGGGCGGAATCGGAACGGCGAAACTTAAAAGAATTATCGGGAGCAGTATAAAAACTGCTCTTTTTAAATATGAAGGTTTAGCCCTTCATTGATTGCGGCAACCGAGTAAAGGCGGCTTACGACCGCAAGAGATGGCATACAGCGCCCTTTTGAATAGTATACCTATCCTTTGCCGCAAGGGAAAACAAAAGTCCCGCTCGACAAGGGTATGAAGCATATAAAACCGCCTTAATCGGTGAAGGAATCGAAAAGGAGAAATACATAAACGAGCAAAAGCTTATCATTATAAATGCGGTTGATCGGGTATTCGCAAGAGCTTTTTACTCGTTTCCTCACCTTGCGGCTTTCCTCCTTTCTGCCCGATTAGCTTCGCTTGCTTAATTGCGGAGTTCTCCCGAGGGGCTTTGTATGGTCTGTTACGATACTGCCCAATGCGGTATATTTCAGCTCGTAATGATATATTAATAGAAAGAAACTTAAAGCCCCCTCCGCCCGATGAACCGAATCAACCACTCTCTCATATAATAAGGAAGGCAACTTCCCATTAGTATTTAAACTATGGCGAATAAGCGAAACGAGGGAGAAAAAATCCCCCGATGCGGATAGACCGCCAAAGCCAACGCCGCGCCGTTCTCTTTTGATTAACAGAATTGCCGATTAACTCTTTAAGCCTAAACATTGCCAATGCAATACACCCGCAAGCTTCTGTAACGCCGCTTGAACTTCATCAACCCAAGCCGCAAACCCCGTCGGGAACGCAGTTACTTCCACCATAT
>JAAYHF010000018.1 GCA_012727485.1 Eubacteriaceae bacterium | reverse complement strand
GTTGAATGATTGTTTAATGAGGGATTGGGGCTTTCTTGTTGATACATAGCTCAATAGTTTAAATAAAAGAACCCTTGCCCCGGGGAGTTACCCGCTCGGCAAGGGTTCTCGGAATTATCTTATATTGTGTTGAACCCCCTACCCTACCCGCTGTTTTTTACGCAGTTTGATGCTAAAAGCAATCAGGGCGGAGCTAAGGAGAATTAGGGCTGAGAATATAATCATTCCCGCGCCTTCCCCGGTTTGGGGGTTGTCCGTAATGGTGAAGTTCACGCTCTTGGTGTCCGTCAAGCCCGTGTCTGCCCATTGTTCGCCGTCGTATTGCTGTTGGGCGAAGGTGACCGTCAGGGTGTGTTCTCCGATGGTCATATCCGCCGTGGAGAAGCTTTGGGTATATCCGCCGTCGAAGTTGCCCGAGGGGTTCGTTTCCCATGCTAAAGGTCGCCATAATCTGTCGCCCGTTTTGGGGGCTTCGTTGGGGATTCCGCCGCCGTTTGCGGTGAAGCTCACATCAACGCCCTTTGTGAATACCTGCCCTGCGGTTATGCCTGAAATTGTGTTTTCCGAGGCGGGGGGATCCGTCAAGGGGCGTTCGGTGACCGTAAGCGTCGCCTCCGCGCTTGTTACAAATCCCTCGCTGTTTGATATATAACAGCGGTATTTATATCCGTCGGCGGTAAACGGCATCTCTTCGGTCGTATAGCTTGCGCTCGTCGCCCCGACTATATCCACCCAGCCGTTTCCGTCATTCCTGTTTATCTGCCACATATAATTCGGAAGCGGGTTGCCTGTGGCGACGACGCTGAAGGTCGCCGTCACTCCCTCGGTCACGCTTTGGTTTGCGGGCGGCGTACCGATTGCGGGAGGGGTCAGCGGAATATCCTCATAGGTCGCTGTGACAGTGACCGCGCTTGCGGGCATGGTAAACTTCGCCGCGGCGGTGGCGGCGCTCCCCTCGGTGAAGGTCAGTCCGCTTGTTCCCGTCCATTCCTTAAACTGCTTTCCGCTTGTCGGAGCGTTTGCCGTAATGGTGACGGTTTCGCCTTCGGTGTAATTCCCTGTGCCGATGCCGCCGTTGACAGTCACAGGGGAGGTTATCGGCGGCGAATAGACATAGCCGCCGCTTGGCGCAGACAAATCGCCGGCGCTGTAAATTGTCGAGTAATAGGGCGGATTGGCACACACCTTGAAATAATATGTTCCTGCGCCCTTTGCCGCAATACTTGAGGCGAGGCTTTTGCTTGTCGTATTCGAAGAAGTATATGATACCAGATCATCGTCGGTCGTTCCGTTCTTGTAAAGATAGATTCCATAGAATGCGGTGCCGGGCACCGCATTCCAGGACATCGTTCCCGCCGCCTCGCCGCTTCCCCATGCGAGATTGGTGGGCGTGGCAAGTTTTGTCAGCGCCTCATTCACGGTGAAGCTTAAGGTGAAGCTTTGGGCGGTAAGGGCGTTGGTGTTGCCCGTCGCCTTGCCGACTGTGACCGTAGCCGTATATGTTCCCGCTCCCAATCCGATGTTCGGGGTGACAGTGAAGCCTGCCGCTGCGCCTGTGTCAATGGAGGAAAGCGGAGTTTCGAAAAGAATGAAGTCATCGGCGTCGGCGCCCGAAAGAGCGACATTCAAAGCGCCGGTTGACTGATTGCCGGTGTTGGTGACCATAACGGAAAGCGCTGTGAGGCCAGATGCCTCATAACCCTCCGTTTTTGCCGTGAATGTATATTCTTCGCTTTGGGAAAGTGTGATTATATAGCTCGGCGAAGGGTGAGAGATCACGCATTTAACTGCGCTCGGTGTACCCGAAACAACTCCCGTGTTATTCGTATATGTGATATTCTCCGCATTAATGTTAATGGCTTTGGCACCTCCCGCCTTATTGGAGCTTTCCATATCCAACACGCCGCCGTTCATATTTATGTTTGCGGAGTTATTTTCGCCGTTTATTCCCTCGATTGTATTACCGCCGCTTCTGAGAGTAAGCTTACCGGAGTTTATTACCAATGAGCCGACTGTCGCAAAACCGACCAAACTGATCGCGCTTCCGACAGATTGACCGGCTTCATCGGGGGTGTGTGTGGCGTTGATGTTTATATCGCTGTTTGTCACCGTGATAATGCCGCCTCCGGTGTCCCCCGCCGCGGCGCTTCCGCCCGCATTGGTGAGTATTCCGAAATATCCCGTGAGTACCTCAATGTCAATATCGGAGTTTAGGATATTCATATCCCACTGCGTCCAAATGGCTGTGGCGGAAGAAGCGATGTCCAATGTCACTTTATCCAAAGTCAGATCCCCGGTGCAGTAAATGCCGTAGCCATACCATTGCGCGTTCACATCTATAGTAAGCTTGCCCAGGCCGACGACGGTCAGGTCATGACGGATACAGGCATAAGAAGGATCTATTTCATAAGTGCTGATCGCATCGGCGGTGATGGTACTGCCCGGGGCTGTATCGTTGATAAAGTTATCCCCCTTCAGCTCGATTGTCAGCCCGTCGATTTTTATGTAGATACCGGCGGCATCGCCGTACTCGCTATACTCATACCCTTGGGTGATCGTGGCATCGTTTAAGGTCAGCTTGTTCTCGGCGGGGTCGTAAACAGCCGTACCGCTGCCGCAGACAACGCTCAGCTTCCCATCGGTAAATCGCTCGTTATTAACCCAAAGGTCATATTCCGCCGCCGCAAACGCCGCAGTCGGCAGCGTCAGCATGATCATACAGGCGCACAACAACAGGGCGGCTGACTTTTTTCCGAAAATCCTTTTCATATCACATTCTCCTTTGTGTTCGGTTATGTAAATGTATCCTCAAGTGATTTCTCATGCGATTCCGCAGAATAAATATTCGCTTTTGTCTTTCGGCAAGCCGTAGGCTTTGGTTCTGCCCGTCTGTCGAAGATTACAGAGCAACTATCCGCCCGCCGGCTCCTTCTCTCACATCGGACATTATTGCCGCATTATCGAAACAGAAAAGACAGTTAAACACCGATTATTCCTTCACACTTCCCCCGGGGCTATAAAAATTGATGCTATCAGTTTAACCCGTTTCCCTTATTTTTTATAGGTCGTACTTATGCCAAAGGCAAAAAGAGGGGGGTCACATTTCTGCCATTTTGTTTTCCCCGAAACAATCCTTAAAACAGCTAAAAATCCGCCCCTCTTTCGATGGGGCGGACAATATCCTTACATATCCGTTTAAGGCGAATTCGCATCAATATACAAACATCGTCGGTGCGTTTATTCCATTAAGCTTATAACAAGCGGCAAAGCATTTTGAGGTATGTTCTTTACATGAAAAATCTAAAGCCAAGCGTTTATGCAAAGTTTTATTTATGTTCTTTAAGACCGATGGGTCGGTTATTGCTAACGGTTCGCTTTTTTGCGGTTCTTTAATTCTCGTAATATAGCTTGATAAGCCCGGCGCGGGACTGAACTCTTGCCTTTTCATAGATAGATGCGATATACCGCTGTAATACCCGCACGGAAATGGCAAGCTCCTTCGCAATATCCGCATTGGTGTGCTTGCCGACAAGCAACTGCGCCAACACTTCCCCCTCCCTCGGGGTAAGACTATACGAGGCTATGAATCCGGGCAGTCTGTCTCGGGAATTCTCGGTTTTCTTCTCGGGAATAATATTCAAAGCGCCCCCCGCCACGAAAAGAACAAGCACCAAAAGGGAAAGGCATATTCCCGCAATAACAAGCCCCTGCTGTCCGATGCTCTCGAAAAGGGGGTTGGATATCGCCGCCGTCAGCCCGATGAAAATTCCTCTCACGATCCTCCCCATGCCCGCCCATAAATCGGGCTTTGCGCTCAGCGGTGCGCTGTCCGAGAAGGTTACGGTCAGATACATCACATAAAAACCCGAAAAGATATAAACCGCCACCACATATAAATTATTCGCCGCCGCATTTTCCTGCCCGATAAAAAGCGCCATCGTCGAGAAAAGCACAAGCATACACAAAGTGCAAAGAGGTAACAACCGCCTCTCAAACATATCCGAAATAACCCCCGCCCCAAAAGCGCTTGCCGCATACCAAAGCCGTGAATATGAAGCCAAATTGATCGCGCCCGCGGCGTGCAACTGCGTGATAACTCCATCCCCCAAGCCGTGGCACATGGACATGACCGCCACGATGCAGATGGGAAGAATAAGGATTTTGGCGGTTACTAAAGGCTTTTCGGCATGATTCAAGGGATTTTCAAACAGCCAATCCCCGACGGGCTTTGCCGCAAGATAGCAAATGCCGCCGACGCTCAAAAACAGGCTGACAATAAGGGCAATATCGGTGACGAGCAGATTTTGAACGATAAATTGCAGAAGCACAGCCAATGCCACGGCGCCGCCGATGACCTTCCCCGAATGTTTTTCCCCAAAAAGAAAGAGCGAAGCGGCGTAATGGGTGAAGCCGCCTATATATCCAAACAGAAATAGTGCGGAAAATGCGGAAATCACAAATAAAAGCGCACCGGAAGCAAACATAAAACAGGGGGCGGCGATGAGATAAGCGAAGGCAAAGGCGGCGATTATAAGCCTCCGTTTTCCTTCGCTCTTTATCAGAGTACGGCTCAAGTAAAACCCACCATAGCCGGCGGAAGTGCAGATTATGCCGAGGGCGTAAACGGCGGTCACGCTTTCCTTCCCCAGAACAGCCGCGCATTTTTCATTTACGGTAAATTCGGTAAGTAAAAAGGCAAATAAATATAGGGTGAAAAGGAGCGCGGGCAAAAGCAAGCGTTGCCGTTCCTTTGCGGTAATTAAGCCGCCCTTTTTTTTCACAGCTTTCAAATCGGAGGTTATGGCGTTCATTTCTCACCCCCGCGCTTTTTCCTCTTATCCTCGGGCTTTTGCGCGTTTTCCGGGATCAGCCACATACGCCCCAAGCGGAAAGCCCCGTTAATGCGGCCCTGGGCGCAGAGTTTTGTATTCGGCGCTGTGATAAGTTCCACCTTTGCGCGGCGGTCTGAACCGAAATTATATCCATTAACAGGCGCTCAAGCGAACAAATGCAAACGGTTTTCAATTTGTCTTGGGGTGACTTTTGGGGAAGGGAGAGAAGTAATGAATGATTAATATTGAATAATGAAGAATTAATAAGGGAAGGGATTTGTGGGTAAAGGGATCGGGGCTTTCTTATTGTTGCGGAGTGCTTTAAGCAATATATATAAAAGAACCCTTGCCTTGGGGGGTATGGGTTCCTTTGGCGAGGGTTCAAGGTTGTGGCGAATTCAATTCTTATGTATCGGGTTTAGCTTCAGCCCTTCCCTATCCGCTGTTTTTTGCGTAGTTTGACGCTCACCGCAATGAGGGCGGAGCAAAGGGTAATTGAGGCGGAGGATATAATTGTTCCTGCGCTTTCCCCATAAGTCGGGTGTAAAGCTTATAGGCAGGGGGTAAAGTTTCGGAAGCGGGGAAGAAAGTTTGCCGAACTCTTTGATATGGTTTGACAAATCGGAAAAATATCGTATACTAAAGTTAATATTCGGTTATTAATTCAAAAGGAGGTTTCAATGAGCGAATTCGAGCAAAAGATAAAGGAATGGGAGAACACTTATTTCAAGGAAT
>JAAYHF010000118.1 GCA_012727485.1 Eubacteriaceae bacterium | reverse complement strand
TAAAATGCTCAAGAGCATAAATGCTCAAGAGCAAAAATGCTCAAGAGCAAAAACGATTATAAACAAAGGGATACATAAACGAAAAGATTTTCATGAACAAAAGGAAGTTCAAGAAAAGGATTGTTGTGAAAAGGAGCTTGTTCCCATGAAAAAACTGCTTATAGTGGACGACGAGGTGAAGATAAGGGAGCTTATCGCGAAATATGCCCTTTTTGAGGGTTACGAAACCGACGAGGCCGACGGCGGCGCCATGGCGGTGGAAAAATGCAAAAACAACAAATACGATCTTGTTATAATGGACATTATGATGGATAAAACGGACGGCTTCACCGCCTCCGAGCAAATCAGGGAATTTTCCGATGTGCCGATAATCATGCTTACCGCCCGGGGCGAAGAATACGACCGTATAAAGGGTTTTAAGGTGGGTGCCGACGACTATGTGGTGAAGCCCTTCTCCCCCAAAGAGCTGATGCTTCGGGTCGCCGCGGTGATTTCCCGCAGTGAGAAGACCCCCGCAAAGTCCGAGGAGGAGATTTTTGAAGCCGAGGGGCTTAAGATAGATTTTCCCGGCAGAATGGTCTATGTGAACGGCGAGAGGATAAACCTTTCCCCCAAGGAATACGAACTGCTTTTCTATATGGTCAGAAACCGCAACATCGCCCTTTACAGGGAACAATTCATCAAAGATATTTGGGGCTACGACTTTTACGGCGAAGACCGCACCCTCGACACCCATATTAAGCTTTTGCGGCGCAATCTCGGGGAATACAGCAAGTTTATCGTCACGATTAGGGGGGTGGGGTATAGGTTTGAGGTGAAGTAGGGTTTTTTGCCCTTGTTTGGCGTGAATTCGGTATGATGCCGTCAACGGCGCAGGGGTGGACTGCGTTGCTCCTTTGGGGAGTCTTCGGAGCGAATCATCGTCTATTCGAAAATGTGTCTTGGGGTCGTGTTCGCTGTGTTCGGCTTCAATGAACGGAACACCCGGCAAGACCCTTTGCAAGTTCGGCTTGTGCTTTCCATCCTGCGGGGGCATTGTTCGGCATTAAAACGGTTGTAACTCTCTTTCAAGTTCTTTTCCCGTATGTTTAATATGGATTACGGGCAAGCGCGGGGCTTATCATAAGAAAATCACTGATTTCTTCGGAGTTAAAACAGTAAAGGATAAGTTTACGGAACACGACAGCGTCGATCAAGTGGATTAATACCCGAACAAATGACGGATTTCATAAACTTTAAACAACACAAGCTTTAAAACACCGGGTCACAAGGTGTTCTTTTTATAGGCAGAGTTTAAGGCAAAAATGTGGGCTTCGGTAGCCTTTTTTATCGAAGTGACCGGGACGGAAAAAGCAATTTACCAAAACAGAGTTCAGCATTGCTAACTATTAAACTTCCGAACATAGTTATGCAACAATCGTATTTTTGGTTCTTTGCCCTTGTGACCGGGTCAAAAAATTGAAACCTCAAAGTAAGATAGCTTGAAACCATTCCTTTTCAAACCCGATCAAAATGTAAAACCCGTTTTCGAAAGACCTCCCGAAAGCTTCCTATCCTGACCCGGTCAAAAAGCAAAGAATAAAACCCCAACACCCATATTTTGAAGAAACCACAAAAGCGCATTGTGCCGGGGGAACTGCTTTGTGTCATGGTTAGGTTATAAGGTTTTTCTTTTGTGACCCGTCAGAATGTGAAAAAATATTTCTTTACGAAGGGACAAAGTCGGGCGGCTATAATCACATCATGGTTATCGGTTAGACTTTTGATTTTCCGACCGGGTCACTTTGATAAAGCAGGAAGGTATTAATCGTTTTGACCCGGTCAAAAGCAAAAACAACCCGCCCCAAACACAAACCCGAAAAATTCACAAATCCACCCGCCCCCAATCATTAAGAATCCCCCCAACCCACCTTAATACTTCATTAACTCCCCCCTCCCCGCCAAAGACTATGGTAATATTACCTATAACCAAAAACGCCCCGCTTAAGGAAGAAAAACAATGAAAAAGAATACCCGAAAAATCGTTCTGCTGATTACCCTTGTTGTCATAGCCGTCACGGCAATGGCTCTGGTGGACACATTGCTCAAACCCGGTTATATCCGCAAATCCGCAATAAAAACCGCCCTTTTCCTTTTACTGCCTCTGATTTATTCCCGTTTTGACAGGGGAACAAATATAAAAGGGCTGTTCCGATTTGAAAAGGGAAGTTTTCTTCCTGCGATGGCAGCGGGCATTGGGATATACGGGCTGATCGTCGGCGGGTACTTTATAGCGAAAAACTTCTTCGATTTCTCCCAAATAACCTCAAATTTGGCGGGCGGGGAGGGGGTAACGAAGGAAAACTTTCTTCCCGTGGCTCTCTATGTGAGCTTCTGTAACTCGCTCTTGGAGGAAATCTTCTTTAGGGGTTTCGCATTTTTGAACATCAAGCGGCTCTGCTCCCCCGCGGTCGCCTATGTTTTCAGCAGTCTGACCTTCGCCCTTTACCATATCGCCATAATGATCGGCTGGTACAGCCTGCCCGTCACCGCGCTTGTCATCTTCGGTATCTTCGTCGGAGGGCTGATATTCAATAAATTCGACGAGAAAAGCGGCTCCGTGTTGCCCTCCTGGGTGGTGCATATTTTGGCTAATTTCGCCACAAATACGATAGGGTTTTTGCTGTTTGCGTAACGGTGGGATCAGCCAACTTTTTTATCGAGGGACGAAAAGCAGTGCGCCCGGAGGTTTTAACGGACTAAGAAAGAAAAATGTTTAACGAAAATGAGATCTGTTTGTCTTGTGACTCGGTCACTTCGTGAAAAATGTCAAAGTGACCGGGTCACTTCCTTAATAAGGTCAGAGCAACGCCGCACAATTTAGGAAATTTTCAGCAGACAGTATGATTTAGCCTAAAAGGCAAAATACACTTTCCGATTGTTTGAGGCATTCCCGAAAGAAAGCGACCTTATTCAAAGCCATGGGCAATATTCAAAATAATTTTCGTTTATGTTAATAAATCGCAAGAAACATCATTTGACGGTTTTCGCTCGTATGTCTTGTGACCCGATCACTTTGTGAAAATTTGTCAAAGTGACCGGGTCACTTCCTTAATGAGGTCAGGGCAACGCCGTACAATTAGGGTTTAATCAACAGACAATATATTTTATCCTAAAAGGTAAAACATACTTTCCGATTGTTTAAGGTGTTCCATAAATGAAAGCGATCTTATTCAAAGCCATGGGCATTATTCAAAATAATTTCCGTTTATGTCAATAAATCGCAATCATTTGACGGTTTTCGCTCGTTTGCCTTGTGACCCGGTCGCTTTGTTAAAATTTGTCAAAGTGACCGGGTCACTTCCTTAATGAGGTCAGGGCAACACCGCACAATTTGGAAGTTTTCAGCAGACAGTATGATTAAGCCCAAAAGGTAAAATGCACTTTCCGATTGCAAAAGGCATTCCCGCATGAAAGCGACCTTATTCAAGGCCATGAGCTTCAGCGGTTTTCGCTCGTATGTCTTGTGACCCGGTCACTTTGTAAAGATTTATTAATGTGACCGGGTCACTTCCTTAATGGGGTCAGGGCAACGCCGCACAATTAGGTGAATTCATGCGCCCGGTCGTTATAGCGGGACGAGTTGATTTCTTCCTTCGTAAAGGTTTACCATACAAAAATAACCCTCTCCATTCTCAAGCACAAAATTTGGAGCAAATGGGGCGGTCGTTATCAGGGTTTACTACTGTGCGATAGATCCACGAGAATAATCACCTCACAAGCAAACACTCATGAGCGCTGTCTGTTATTCACCCTTGCTCATCTCTATCGACGCCGAAACGGGCAAAGCCAACCCTGCGGCGGCTTCTATCGCCTTGAGTATGCCCAAGGGCACCGGGCAAGTCTTGTGGACAGCCAATCTTTGGGCCTTCTCGTATACGCTCTCCCCCTCGTTGTCCCCCGCGCCGAAAAGCTCCGCATAGGGGTCGGCCGCCGTTATTGTCTTTTCCATTCTTTTGCATTGGGGACACAGGGAGGTTATCTTCAACTCTACCTTCCCCTCGCCGTCGCTTTCCGCCTGAATTACAGTCTTAAATTTGCATACCCCCGCCGTCACTTCCGCCGTTATCTTCATATCTGCCATTCCTCTGTGTATGTATTTCCCCTTATCCCGTTTAGCGCAAAGGAAAGGAGTTTTAATTTCAAGAACCGGGGCTGTAATCCTCATATTTCATTGAATAAGATTAAACCCTGCTTAATTTTTATTCTATCACATAAGCTTGTTTCCATACAATTCTTTTTGTGATACAATGAATATGCAATACATTTACAGAAAATAAAGGAGGATACATTTAATGGATTTTGAAGGAAGCAAAACAAAGGCGAACCTGGAAGCGGCATTTGCGGGAGAATCCCAGGCGAGGAATAAATACACCTATTTCGCATCCCAGGCGAAGAAGGAAGGCTTGAATCTCATCAGCGGCATTTTCGCCGAAACAGCGGGCAACGAGGAGGAACACGCCAAGATGTGGTTCAAGGAACTCCACGGAGGAGCCGTTCCCGCCACAGCGGAAAATTTAGTCGCCGCCGCAGCAGGAGAGAATTACGAATGGACCACCATGTATAAGGAATTTGCGGAAGTCGCCCGTCAGGAAGGCTTTGAGAGAATAGCCTGTCTTTTCGAATCCGTGGGAGCCATCGAAGCACACCACGAAGCCAGATACAACGCCCTTTCCGAAGCCCTCGCCAAGGGTACTCTTTTCGGAGACGAGAAGGAAGTGGCTTGGTTCTGCACCAACTGCGGACACATTCACTACGGCAAAACGGCCCCCGAACTCTGCCCCGTCTGCAAGCATGAGAAGGGTTATTTTGTTAAGAAGGATGAGATTTGGAGATAAACACTTAAAGGGGAATGGTTTACCTTTAAGGCAAAAAAGTTTCCGCCTTTTAAGTAGGAAAAAAAGTTCCCGCCTTTTAAGCAGGAAAAAGTTCCCGCTTTCGGCGGGAACTTTTACATATAGGTAGCTTTACGGTTTTATAAAACGGTTTTTTCTCTTGTATAACATAATAAACAGAAGATTTTATCACAGTGGAGGATTGCACGGAGTGAAGTTTTTTATACTTCGTTTTCAGGCATGGCGCTTTGTTCAAAATCAGCGGGAAAGTAATACTACCGATAGATCATTTTCGTTTTTGACCGGGTCACAAGGATATGCTCCCATGTTCTTATTTGAAATTCTGACTGGGTCATAACGATAAGACTTCTATGTTCTTTTTAAAGTTATGACTCGGTCACTTTGTTAAAAACTTACTCCGAAAGGGGATTCTGTTAGCGTTTTTTAGGTTTAGCAATAGTGTTGTTTTTGACCCGGTCATAATGGAAAAACCCTCGCTATTGCTCACTTTTAAGACACGGTCACTTTGTGAAAGCCCCTGAAGGATAAAATCAACCGATTAAGATTTGCTTTTCTGACCCGGTCGCTTTGCAACAATCACCTAAAAGGCAGAGTCTACCCGTTTAGGCATTTGTTTTTCTGACCCGGTCATATTGTAAAAAGCCCTCGCCGATGCTCACTTTTTAGACCCGGTCATTTTATAAAAATAGGAAGAAGGTATATCTGCCGCAAAATGTGAAATCTCGGGAAAAGGCAATAAGTAGAATTAAGGATTTTTTACTTTTCAGACTCGGTCAAAATGGAAAACAAAGGAAATGCTGTATCCGCTTTTATTCATTCTGACCCGGTCATATTGTAAAAACACCTGAAATATTTTCCAATTATGGTGTTTTCTGACCCGGTCACTTTATTAAAATTCCCTCCTATATTTATGCCTAAGGCAAATCCCCTTGTGAAATCTTGGGAAAAGGCAATAAGTAGAATAAGGGATTTTTTACTTTTCAGACCCGGTCAAAATGTAAAGCACAGGAAATGCAGAATCCGCATTTATTCTTTCTGCCACGGTCGCTTTGCAACAATCATCTAAAAGGCAGAGTCTACCCGTTTAGGTTTATATTCTCTGACCCGGTCATAATGTAAAAAGCCCTCGTCGATACGCACTCTTTAGACCCGGTCATTTTACAAAACAGGAAGAAGGTATATCTGCCGCAAAATCTTTTTATTATTCTGACCCGTGTCACATTGTAAAACGCCTAAAAAGAATAATTTACCAATTATGGTGTTTATTTTTCTGACCCGGTCACTTTGCTAAAATTCTCTCCGATATTTATGCTTAAGACAAATCCCCTTGTGAAATTTCGGGAAAAAGGCAATAAGAAGCATTAAGGATTTTTACTTTTCAGACCCGGTCAAAATGGAAAACACAGGAAAGGCTGAATCCGTATATATTCATTCTGACCCGGTCGCTTTGTAAAATCACCGAAAAGGCAGAGTCTACCGTTCAGGCATTTGTTTTTCTGACCCGGTCATAATGTAAAAAGCCCCCGCCGATACGCACTCTTTAGACCCGGTCATTTTACAAAAACCGGAAGAAGGTATATCTGCCGCCTGTTGTGCGCGAGTGCCGATCGGGTGCTGATGCAACGATGTAGTTATATTGCATACCGCCTTGTGCGGCAATGCCCTAATACCATATAAAACAAGTCTGCCCCAACAGGGCGGACTTGTTTTATTACACACCGAAACATATGCTCATTTATCGAGCTGTATCGGTTTTTTCACCCTCTTTTCCATGGCTTTGATATTATCCTCGTTTTCAGCCGCCTGCTTCTTTCTTTTTACGGCCGTGGTGACTGCTTTTATAAAGAAATATGCGGCAGCGGTAAACGCCGCCAAAGAAAGAACTTTTCCCCACAGATCAAGGGTGACGAGTGACCCGGTCATTTCGCTCAAATAATCGTAACCGCATAAAAAGCCGATAATATAGCGGATTGAAAACAGAATTATATAATTCGTAAAGAAAATCGCCCCGCAAATCTTGTTGATGCCGTCGTTTTCGCGATACTTCATTAATTTTCCCCCGGCAATGCCACCGCTTCGAAGTAACCTTCAGCCTCGCCGTTTCCGAGCAGACAGGGGGCAGTTTTGCTCACCAAGCCCTTGAGTATCTCGCCGCAGTTTTCCGCATCGGGGCATAAGGCAAACTCATAGCTCAATTCCTCGACCATAAGGGACATGAACCGCACACTACAACCTTCGGGAATGTTTGCGGCAAGGGTTATATTTTCTTGAGCTTCTCCGAACAGGATTCGGGACGAGATTTTTCGATATACTGTCTCCTGTGCATATTCGCCGTCTTCCGGGAGATCCCCACCCCTGATAATGTGCATTGCGGGCATAACAGGGGGAAGGTTTTCGTACTCGTTTTTGATGTGTATATATCCTTCGAGAGGGATTTCCACAAGCTTTTCATTTTTATCGTAGCCGTAAGCTTTGTAAATCATCTCCCCTCCGGAAACTCTTTGCAGATATTTCATGACTTCCCGGGTGGTTTTAAGAACCCAAGGGTCTTTTTCCGCAAGCTCTTTTTGCGTCTGCTCTCTTTCGATTTTTGCCAGCATGTTCTTGTAAGTGAGAAGGTTGTTCAAATCAATATTCACCGCCTCCCCCTGTTCATTGAAACCGATTGCCCCGGCAATAATCTCCCCGCCGTTCACCCTTTGCAGATATTTGCGCCCGTCCTCAAATTCACCCATCACCCAATCTACTCCCCGGTATTTCGCATCTTCGACGGTTTCCATTTCGCTTATATCTTCAATATCCTGCGCTTTGACAATCCCGGGGTTATTCGGGGTAAATACGCAAAGCATGATAAAAGCTACTGCGGCGAAAAGGGTTAAATGTTTTATTTTCATATCTTTCTCCTTTTTTCGATAGTTTGCTTTTTGTTTTATAAGCAAAGCTTTTTGGCTATAAGCCAAAGAAGCTTTGCTTTAGCGAATTATTTTCATAGTGTTCATTGGTTTTCCTCCTGGGGCATTTTGTGGCTATATATTATAGACACAAAAACAGTTTACATCAATTAGACTGTGGCGTCAAGGGTTTTTTAGGAGATTTTTCGGAGGAGTGGAGAAGTGGGGGAAGGAGTGGGTTGAAGTATGGGAAAGGGCGGGGGTTGTTTGTCGCTTTGATTGATTTTTGCAGGGTGACCGGGTCAGAAAATGAAAAAGAAATTTGCGTCAACTTTCTTTAAGAAATTTAACGAAAGAAGATGGCTTTTTACTCTTATTCATAGGAGGGGGTTTGTAAAGTGAATTGGTCGGGAGTAAAACCGAGGTTTTTATATTTCGCTTTTTAATCAAAGTGACCCAGTCACTTTAATAAATATTACCGTAAAAGGTAAAAACCGATGAACCTCTTTATTATCCGGTCACTTTGGAAAAACGATTAAAGCAACTTTCCAAAGCGGCGAATGAATTATTGTTTTTAACATAATGACCGGGTCGGAGCAGCAAAGGTTTTTATTATAGTGACCGGGTCACTTTCATAAGGGTTTAACCGTAATCAAAGCATTTTTACTCACATTAAATATGATGCCAAATAACGGAGTTGTTTTTTCATTTTCTGACCCGGTCGCTCTGGAAAAACGGCGAAAGTAACTTTCCGAAGCGCCACGGATCTTATAAAATTTATTTACAAAATGACCGAGTCAGGGAGGCTAAAGCCTTTTTATCAAAGTGACAAGTCACAAAAGTGACAAGTCACTTTTGTGACTTTGTCACTTTACAAAAATCGTTTGACAAGGTACGGATTTTCCGCTTGTTTCCATGATGACCCGGTCTGAACATAAAAAGAGAATATTATACATTTCAAGGCGACCGAGACACTCTGTTAAGATTCTTGACCTTGTCGGGGTTTGGTTTGCCTTTTTGAGTTTTCTATTGACCGGGTAACTTTGGAAAGAGTTTTTGCGTTGACGAAAGTGACCCGGTCACTTTGAGAAATATCTATTCTGCCCCAGACTGAACAAAAAAACAAGATATAAAACTTATAAAGATGACCCGGTCACTATGAAAATTAACTTTCCGATACTTTTCCCCGAACCTCTTTATTGCAACCCGGTAACTTTAGAACATTTTCTTTTTCTGCCATGTCGGAATAAAACGCTTTATAGCCACCTTTCATTACTTTTTACAACTCTTTCACTTCACAAAACAATTCTTACAACCCCATTTTTTCGCTTTTAACCAAGGAAAACAAAATCCCGAAACGACACGCGCAATATACCAACGGCGCATACTCAACCCATCGTATTAAACTTATCCAAACTGCCCCGGTCAAAATCACAAAAGACCATATTCACCATAAACATCAAATCCCGCAATCCCCCATTGCGACCGAACCCAATCCTCGAACCGAGAAAGCAAAAATTGCGTCAATTCGAAATTAGATTTTACCATAAACCCACCGCATAAAAATCAAATCCCCCGACACAAAAAAGCCGAAAGAATCCTTCCGGCCTTTAATGTATTATGTAACGCATTAACCCAAACTACCCAAAACGGCGAAGCCTGCCAACTCGCAAGAATCCCGATAAAGCGGTAAGCACCTATTTCTCCGAGTAAACCTTTACCCCCCCGACGAAGGTGGCCTCGGGCAAGATCCCCTTTATATCCTGTGGGCAGACCGTGAATATATCCTCCTTTAACACCACAAAATCCGCCAGATACCCCTCCTTCAGACGGCCCTTGTATTCTTCCGCAAACTGACAGCGGGCGGAGCCCAGGGTATAGGCATCAATGACATCGGAAATATCCATTCTCTCGTCGGGGCAGTAGCCGCCCTCGGGGTAGCCCTCATAATCGCTGCGGGTGACGGCGCAGTAGCAGTTGAGGAAGGGATTGCAATCCTCCACGGGACTGTCCGTGCCGAAGGATATGTCCGCACCCAACTTTCTCGCGGTTTCAAAGGCATAGGAAGTCTTAGCCAAGGCCTCGCCCGCCCTTTGAGCGACGATATGCAAATCGTATTCAAGGAAGATGGGCTGATATTGGATAAGCAGTTTATCCCTCACTATCCTCTCCAACATGGGCAGATCCGTTATCTGACAATGCACAAGACTGTGGCGCAGGGGATTTTCTCCCGGGGGACAGACGGCTTCGTAATCGGATACGGTGCGTTCGATCGCCTCGTCGCCTATGACATGGGTCACCACCTGCACCCCACCTTCGGCGGCGGCTTTACAGAAGGCTCCCATCACCTCCGGGCTTGCGGCCTCTATGCCCCGGTTGCCCGCCTCGTCCGCGTAATCATTACGCATAAGGGCCGTTCTCGCCCCTAAACTGCCGTCACGGAACATCTTAAGGGGGCCTATGGTGAGTTTATCGGAGGGCTTTCTTTCCCCGGCGAAGAACCCCTCTTTTATGTATTGCTCGAAAAGTTCGGGACTATCGAAACATATCTGACAATGGTATCTCAAAGCAAGCTTGCCCGCCCCGTCCATCTCCCGCAGTATGTCTAAATTTTCATCGCCCTCGGAGGAAATATGAATGTCGTTGCTCTGCACGGAGGTCAGCCCCCGAGATACGGCGTATTCAATTGCGGCGGCAAGGCAGGAGGCCTTTTGCTCACGGGTGAAGGGGGGTATCAGGGAGAGCGCATAGCCGCAGGCGTTTTCGCAGAATATGCCGTTGGGGTAGTTGTCCTCTCCGAGCTTGAACTCACCGCCCTCGAATTGGGGAGTCTCGGCGCTCAATCCCAACTTTTGTATCACCAGTGTGTTCGTCACGAGAATATGTCCGCAGATCCTCTCCAAAACAATGGGGATTTCGGTGGAAATTTTGTCCATATCCTCCCTTGTGGGCATACGGTTATCCCCCTTGAACAAATCCTGATTCCAACCCATGGCGTGAAGTCCGCCTGCGGTCATTTCCGGATTTTTCTCGATGAAATCCCTGCAAAGGGCGATCATCTCATCTATACTGCGGCAGGAAGCGATATTAGGGCGAAGCAGATTTTGCCCCACCATCATCAGATGCATATGGGAATCGTTGAAGCCGGGGATAACGGTCTTGCCCCCGAGGTCCACCCTTTCGGCATCGGGATAGAGGGTGGCGAGCTGTCCGAAACTGCCCACCGCGACGAACCTTTCTTTGCTGACTGCAAATGCCTCGGCAAAGCGGCCCTTCTCCAAGTATGCTTTTGTGTTGTGGTAAATTGTTGTCATTTTTTTGTGTGGAGTTATTTTAAGTGAGTTTCTCTCTGCTTGGCTTTCTCCGGGAGCTTTCCCCTCGAGTTTGACCCGATATTATTTCCCGGGAAATATCGCCTGCAAGAGCCTTTCAAATAATAGATATTCAAAAGTAAACTCTTAAGAGTTATCTCTTGGGTATTCTCTCAAGGATTTTCCTCGAGGGCGTCCTTCCCATGAAAGGCCTGCGCCTCCCTCACGAAAATATCTCCGGAGTAACGCTAATGAGTGCTTTTATTAGTGTTCACTCTTTTTTCCTTTCTGTAATCTTCCCATTTGATTATTTTATCCCCCTTCACCACATAAGCCCTTTGGGAGATCAGGGCCATGGGTTCGTCCGAAAGGGAGTCGGAATAAAATTCTTCTATCGTACACTCCCCGAAAACCTCTCTGAAACGCAGGGGTTTTTGCTCCGCCAAATTGTTCGGGGAGAAGTATTTGCCGGTGGCGCTATCCACCTCGGAGGCTATCAGATGCTTTATGCCCAGCCTTTCGCATATAACCTTCAGCTGGAAATGGGGCGAGGCGCTTATAATAACATCGTCCGACCTCTGCATTTTCAAATACCAATCTTTTATTTTGCAGGCGTTTTTATCCCAAAAATCCCCGAGGTAGCCTTCCATATCGGGGACAAGGCGGTAGTAGGAATAAATCATCTCCTTCATTTTGGTTTTATCCCAAACTTTCAGCTTATATCCAAGGTAAGCCAAAAGGAATTTCGGGCCCAAAAGAAGGATGATAGGCTTTCGCTTTATACAGTAAAGCAAAAAATCCACCGAGGAGTCGTTGCGATAGATAGTCTTGTCAAAATCAAATGCGTTCATGGGTATATTATAAACTCTTTTTATGGCGGTGGATAGGGGGTTGGGG
>JAAYHF010000117.1 GCA_012727485.1 Eubacteriaceae bacterium | reverse complement strand
TTATGATTAGATAGGGGCGATAAAACGGCTGAGATTGTTTTACCGTGGCGGAGAAGTGGGTTGTGGAGGTGACCCGGGTATAAAATGAAGAAAAGGCACTTTTATCATTCTGACCGGGTCAGAAAATATAGGGCTATTACTTGCTTTTTGCAAAACGACCTTCGGTCGTTTTATGGCCAAAGGTCGTTTTACGACCGAAGGTCATTTTATGACCGGGTCACAATATTAAAAGCTATCACCCTCTTTTTACAAAAATCCCCGTTCATTTTAAAACCGATTGAAACCGAATCAGCATCTTAAGAGCAAATTTACTTCGCTATACCCCGCTCAAACCATAAAAGCAGTTATTCCGAAATGACGAAGGTAATTTTTTGTCCGGGTCAGAAAGTATAAGGCTAACACTTGCTTTTTTACAAAATGAAGAAAAGGTATTTTTATCATTCTGACCGGGTCAGCATCTTAATAGTAAAGTTCCTTCATCGAGATTTAGCCACAAATACAGTTTTCCCGAAATGAAGAAGGTCATTTTTTGTCCGGGTCACAATATGAAAGAGACACTTTTATCATTTTGACCGGGTCAAAAAATATAAGGCTATTACTTGCTTTTTACAAAACGACCAAAGGTCGTTTTATGACCGGGTCAGCATCATAAAAATAATGTCCCTTCATCGTGACTTAGCCACAAATACAGCTTTCTCGAAATGACGAAGGTCATTTTTTGACCGGATCACAACATGAAAGAAACACTTTTATCATTCTGACTAGGTCAGAAAATATAAGGGTATTACTCACTTTTTTACATAATACCCCATTCATTTTAAAACCGAGTCATCATCTTAAGAGCCAAATTTCTTCGTTATACCCCCGTCAAACCATAAAAAGCAGTTTTTCCTTTCTATGACCTTTGGTCTTGTTAAAAATATGCTCCGGTATAAGTCGCTTTGTAATAAATGTGAAGGGGGCGGAAAAGCTAAACACTGTTGGCACGGATTATGATTAGATAGGGGCGATAAAACGGCTGAGATTGTTTTACCGTGGCGGAGAAGTGGGTTGTGGAAGTGACCCGGTCAAAACATAAAACCATAAAAAGCAGTTTTACCGAAATGACGAAGTTCATTTTTTGACCGGGTCACAAAACAGAGAAAAAGGCACTTTTATCATTTTGACCGGGTCAGAAAATATAAGGCTATCACTCACTTTTTTACAAAATACCCCATTCATTTTAAAAATATTCTCCGGTATATGTTTTGATAAGATTGCTTTGTGATCCGGTCATAAAATGACCTTTGGTTATTTCATTAAAAAGCTTGCTCCCGGAAGTCTGCTTTATTTTCAGACCCGGTCACTTTGTAAAACATTATCAAGCGACTAAGGCGATTCACTTTCGGAAGTGACCCGGTCGTAAACTGACCGAGTCGTAACTGACCCGGTCATAAACTGACCGAGTCGTAACTGACCCGGTCAGTTTGTAATAAGCTTTATCAAGTGACAATGGCGGAACAAGAAGCGTTTCCGGAAGTGATCGCTTTGATAAAGTTATGTGATCGATGATTTCTCTGTTACCGTTTCCTTGTGCCTTTTTCGTTTCTGACCCGGTCATAAAATGAACTAAGAGACCGGTCATTTTATAAATACCATAAGTACGGCGAGGGCTGAAAAGGAGGCTTGCGGAAGTGACCCGGTCACAAAGCGACTTGTCACTTTGTAAAAATATGCTTTGTTATATTTTTAGTGAAATTGCTTTACTTTGGGAAAACTTCATCAAAGTAACCAAAGCGGGTTGAAGCGTTTGTTAAAGTGACCCGGTCCCATAGTGACCTCATGGGGAATGGCTCATGAAGCACTTGACCCCTTAAAGCTCGCCTTACCGTAAAGCTCAACTTAAATATCCCCCCACATAAAAAGAACACAAGCACTCAATTACTCGAATACTTGTATTCCGTCTTCATCAATGCAATCATTCTATCTTCATCAAACGCAGGTATTCGAAACAAATCGAATTTTCCGCCCGGGGGGTTACTCCACATACCTCACCGGCATAATCAAATAAAGGAACCTATCCGAATCGACGGGTTTGATGAGGCAGGGGTTGAGAGGGTCTTTGAACTCGATTATGATGCGCTCGTCCTTGATGTTCTTTAAGATGTCTATGAAATAGCGGGAGTTAAAGGCTATCTTCAAATCATCTCCGGTTTTGTCTATGGGAACCACCTCCGTCACCTGTCCCCTGGAGGAGCTGGAGTTTATCACCAAATTCTCGTCGGTGAAATTCATTCTTATCAGGGAATTGCGCACTTCGTCGGTGAGCAGGCCCGCCCGGTCTATGGAGATCAAAAGCTCGTTGCAGTCCGCCTTCACCATGGTGGATATTTGGGTGGGTATCAGGTTTTTGAAGTTGATATAGGTGCCTTCTATGAGGGAGCAAAGCACCAAGGTGTCCTTGAGCTTCACGGCAAACTTGTTTCCCGTCACTGCGAACAGCACTTCCTCGTCGAACATGGAAACGATCTTCAATATCTCGTTCATCGCCCTGCCCGGCACAATGGCCTTCAATCCCCCCGCCCCAAAGTCGGCGGAGTTTTGATTATTACCGCTGTCTGCCGGGTCATTCCCTTCGGTATTTTCATTGTCGGCGCTTGGGGAGGAATTTCCGGAATTTCCTCCGGAGCGATATATTTCCGATAAATTTATCGTTTCAGTTCTGAGCGCAAGCTTAAACCCGTCCAAAGCCGCGAAACTAATGGTATCGTTCTCCAAGTTTATCAAGACCCCCGTCAGCACCGGGTTGAGGCTCTGGGGCGCGGCGCAGGCAAAGACCGTCTCCCTTATGAGATCCTTGAAGGTTTCGCTTGCTATGCTCAGATATTTCACATCCTCCGGTTCTTCGAAAAGGGGGTAATCCTCGGGATCCTGTCCCAAAATTGTCACATCGGATTTCGAGCATTTGATATTGATTTGATAATTCTCGTCCACATTGAAGAAAACCTTTTCGTCCGGGTAGGTGCGGGTCATGTCGTAAATGGTGCGTATGGGTACGATGACGCAGCCCTCCCTTTCCACCTCGGCGGGTATTGAGGTTATCACGCTCAGCTCCGTGTCGCTGGCTTTGAAGGTTAGGGTGTCCCTTGAGGCGGTGATATGTATGCACTCCAAGACGGGTATGGCCACCTTCTGGGTCATGGCGCGAAAGGCTATGGAAAGCGCTTTATTAAGATCCCTGTTTTCTGCGGAAAATTTCATTTATGTCCTCCTTTATCAAGTTAATGACGGTTTCGGCGTTATTGCCTTTTGGGTCTTTGTGAAGTCTGTCCTTTGCCGTGGGCTGTTCTTTAGCCCGTGGGCTGTTCCTTCTGCCCATGGGTTGTTCTGCAAAGAAAGTCTCTTTTGGGAACCCCGGTGGTAATACCTTGATGTACGAACCATATCGGGTAATAACTTTACGGTTAATCCGTTAGGTATTCCTTGCCGAGTTTCTTCCTTTAAGGATTTCCTTTAAAGGGATACCAAAGGGAAACCCCAAAAGGGTTACCCCTTTGGTTATATATATATAATAATACAGTAACAGTCGTAATAGAAGATGTGAATATGTTCATAACCTTCTTTTTTCCCTCTGCGCCCTTTGATCTCGGATATGGGGGTGTCGGCGAGCTGTGTATAAGTTATTTACGGATTTCGTTTTGCGGTGAATTGTTGTTGATTGCTTGTCGGCGGGCGGCGGCCTCTCTTTCGGGAATTTTTTTGGGGTGTGGGTATATTATACTGCTTTTGGCGGGTGGTGCAAGAAGGGAAAGGGGGGAAAGTTGGTGGGGAGGGGGGAAGTTACCGCATTTTACATTCCGACCGGGTCGGAATGCGAAGCGACTTTTTTCTATTATGACCCGTTTGCATTATCAACCATTGCGTAGGGGTGGGGTTTTCCCGCCTGTTTTCCTATTCGATAGATTGAGCGTACACTTTTGGCGAAGGACATCGAAGGGAGGTTTTTTATCATTATGGACAGGTCACAGAGGTGCTTTTTCCGGCTGGGTTATTTCTGCTGAAAGGTAAGGCTTTATATTTTCTGACTCGGGCAAAAAGCAAAAAAGTCAGCTTACTCATAAAGGTGAAAGAGTTCATATAAGTGATTTGTGAGAATTTAGGTGAAGTGACTTTGTCAGAATGATGAACTGCTATTTCACATTCTGACCCGGTCATAAAATGACTTTCGTCATTTTGGAAAAAGTGAGTTATGGTTTTGTTTTTTCTGACCCGGTCAGAATGAAAAAAACTGCTATTGTATAGTGCACTGGTCAGAATGACAAATACATAAATAACAACGAGCAAGGCGCATCGTAAACTTTGAAAAAATTGTCGCACTTGTTTTATCTATTCTTACCGTGTCACTTTAACCAATGTTTACTTCCTTTATTCCACCGGAATATATCGAAGGGAGGTTTTTATCATCGTGACCGGGTCAGAATGATAAAAACAGAAATGCGTCAACGAGCAAGGCGCATCGTAAAGAGACAACCCTTTTATGTTTTGCCCGGGTCATAACGAAGGAGTTTTGTTTTAAGATTTCGACCCGGTCATAAAATGACCTTCGGCCGTAAACGACCTTCGGCCGTAAACGACCTTCGGTCGTTTTGTAAAAAGTAAGTTATAGCTTTGTATTTTCTGACCTGGTCAGAATGTTAAAAACATAAATATGTCAACAAGCAAGGCGCATCGAAAAAGACAACCTTTTTATGTTTTGCCCCGGTCAAAAAATGACCTTCGTTATAAAATGACTATAGTCATTTTGGAAAAAGTGAGTTATAGCTTTGTATTTTCTGACCCGGTCAGAATGATAAAAACATAAATATGTCAACAAGCAAGGCGCATCGTAAAAGACAACCCTTTTATGTTTTGCCCGGGTTTTCGGAAAAAGCTTTTTCATATTGTTGTCACTTTAACCAATGTTTACTTCCTTTATTTCCACCGGAAAATATCGAAGGGAGGTTTTTATCATCGTGACCGGGTCGGAAAGTGAAGTGTCCTCTTTGAAAAATACTGCTGTGCTTGTTTTTCTGTTCTGACCCTGTTAAAAATGACCTTCTTCATTTCACTAAAAAAGCAAGTGATAGCTTCATATTTTCTGACCCGGTCAGAAGCGAAAAAGGCAGTTGCCATCGTGACCCGGTTTAGAAAGATAAGTCTTTTTCATTGTGACCGGGTCAAAAGGAAAACTTTCTTTTCTCATTCCGTCGGGTCATAAGAACCGCCCTTTTCGTAAAGTGAACAAGTTCACTTTGTGAACAAGTTCACTTTGCGAACAAGTTCACTTGTGACCCGGGCAAAAAGCAAAATCACCCTAAGCAAATAATTGAATACCCATACATCTTTTAAACTTGCGACTCCGCTATGACATACCCGGTGTCCGAATTTCCCGCCCGCTTTATCGTCTCGTTAAGGCTGACCTTCTTTCCCGAAATCCCTTCCGCATCGTCACCGTGACCCGGTCACAAAATGACCCTTGGTCATAAAATGACCCTTGGTCATTTTGTAAAAAACGCCTCTGTCGAGCAACCTTAAAGGGTGCGGCAGTAAAAACAAACCCACTTTACAACAAAGCAAAGCACTGCCCGCCCAATACAAAGGCAAAATACTCTGTCACTGCAAAACAAAACATCCCGCCGGCGGGATGTTTTGTTTGTTCCTATGCCGAAATCCTATTTCGCAAAATCCTTCTCGAATTCGTTTACGCTTGCCATAAGAAGGGTGGAGGTATAGGCCATGGTGGGACCTCCCCCGAAGCCCATGGCGGTCATGGCGGCGTCGATTATCTCGTCTTTGGTCGCACCCGCCTTATAAGCACAGTAGACATGATAGACTATGCAGTATTCGCATCTGATATAGGCGGAAATCGCTACGCTGATAAGCTCCTTATTTTTGGCGCTGAGGGCGCTGTTACTGCCGTTGGTTTTCATGAAGCCGGAAAAAGCGGGTATCACCTCGGGACGCACCTTCGCCAAGGCCATATTGCCCTCGGTCAGTTCTTTCAGCATTTCTCTAACGTCTTTCATAAAAAATCCTCTTTTCGTTTATTGGGGTTTCCCTGACTTTATTATAGACCAAATTTTGTTTTCGGCAAGTTTATGCGGTTGGATTTACCGAATTTTAGGCGGATATTTTGTTTTGTGACGGGGCGCGGGGGTATGTAAGGTTTTTACTTTTGATCGGGTCACAATGGTAAGTAATTATAAAAAGAAGTTTTCGGTTATTAAAGTGTTTATTTTCCGGCACGGTCACAAGGTGAACCAAGTCACTTTAACACTAATCGGAAATATTTATCTTTCTGACCCGGTCACTTTGTAAAAAGGTCTAATCAATTTCACCTCGGAGGGGTTTTTACAGTCTGACCGAGTCACTTTGCGAAAAGCGGCGATTTTGTTTTTGACCCGGTCACAATGAGAAAAAAGCTTTTGTTTCCTGACCCGGTCACTTTGGCAAAAGTCGGAAATATTTTTTCATTTTGAACGGGTCAGAAAGATGAAACCCTTTTCACTTCTGCCCGGGTCACATGGATAAAATCAATCATCGGCGGGAGTAAGTAAGGTTTTTTATTTTGACCGGGTCAGAAAGTTAAAAGACTCATTATGACCCGGTAACGGAAGGAAATATCTTTTTGTAAAGTGACCCGGTCACAATGGCAAACAAACTGCCGCCCTTGAATACGCAAAGTACCAAAGGGTTCTTGCCCGCATAATCGTCGGTGAGCTTCTCGCTTAATTGCTCCAAAAAGCGAGCGATAGCCTTATATTTTCTGACCTGGTCAGAATGTGAAAAAATGCTTTTTCTTCTTTTTGTGACCCGGTCAAAAAATGGACTTCGTCATTTCGGGAAAGGGAAATTTTTATCGTTCTGACCCGGTCACAATGAGAAAAAGAAGCTTTTGTTTCCTGACCCGGTCACTATGGCAAAAGTCGGAAATATTTTATCATTCCGAACGGGCTGGAAAGATGAAACCCTTTTAACTTCTGCCCGTATCACATGGAAAAAATCAATCATCGGAGGGGGTATGTAAGGTTTTTTACTTTTGACCGGCGCAATGGTAAATAATAATAGAGCAAGTTTCGTCTTCCCCTGTCTTTCAGCCCCGGCCATAATGCAAAAAAATCACACTTTGGAGGGAAACACTAACCGGAAATTTTATCGTTCTGACCCGGTCACTTTGGCAAAAGTAGGAAATATTATATCATTCCGAACGGGTCAGAAAGATGAAACCCTTTTTCACTTATGCCCGTGTCACATGGAAAAAATCAATCATCGGCGGGGGTATGTAAGGTTTTTTATTTTTGACCCGGTCACAATGGTAAAAAATAATAAAGCAAGTTTCGCCCTCCCCTGTCTTTCCGCCCCGGCTATAATGCAAAAAAATCACTCTTTGGAGGGGTTTTTACAATCTAACCGAGTCATTTTGCGAGATGCGGCGATTTTGTTTTTGACCCGGTCACAATGAGAAAAAGAAGCTTTTGTTTCCTGACCCGTCCATAACGAAAAACCACCATTTCATACCGCACCTTTCCCTTTAAAAAACTTCCCAAAATGCCCATGCCGAAAACCGAACCACATCGCAAAAACACCCCACCTCAAAAGAACCCCGCCCTTTTCCCTCCCACCCCGTCAAAAACGGCATCTTCAAATTCTTACACAAAAGGAACACGGAAAAAGGAAATTCGTTTCCCCCGCAACTGCATAACAATAACGCCCCCCAACCCCTCCCATTCCCCTAAAATATTTATTTCCCCACACCCAAACCTTAATTGATTACCGCCCCCCTTGATGATATAATCCCATTTATGGAACAAGCAAAAGTCAGCGGATTCAAAAAATTATTCGGCGATAAAAAATTTTACGCAATGGTGATCGCGATAGCAATCCCGATCATGATACAGCAGGGTATAACGAATTTCGTGAGCCTGCTGGACAATATTATGGTGGGACGCATAGGCACCGAGCAGATGAGCGGCGTATCCATCGCCAATCAGATACTCTACGTATTCAATGTGAGCCTTTTCGGGGCGGTCAGCGGCGCTTCCATTTTCGGGGCGCAGTTTTTCGGACAGGGCAACACAAAGGGGGTGCGGGACGCCTTCCGCTTCAAACTC
Source organism: Eubacteriaceae bacterium (assembly GCA_012727485.1). Lineage (GTDB taxonomy): Bacteria > Bacillota > Clostridia > Eubacteriales > Anaerofustaceae > JAAYHF01. The sequence goes on along the minus strand of JAAYHF010000117.1, from coordinate 5,126 downwards.
CTGCTTTGCCTCTCACTGGCGGGGGCGACCTTCCTCGTGGTTTTCTTCTTCAAGGAAAATTTGATAAACTACTTTCTCCACGAATCCGAGGGTGGCGGAGATTTGGCCCTAACCCTTGCGGCGGGGATAAAATATATTGATATAATGCTTTTCGGACTTTTACCCACGGCGATGGTACAAGCATATTCTTCCACCTTGAGGGAAACGGGTCACGCCTCCGTACCCATGCGGGCGGGGGTTGTGGCGGTTATCTTAAGCTTTGTGCTTAATCTTATCCTGATAAACGGGCTTTTCGGTCTGCCGGCCATGGGTGTGGCCGGGGCGGGATTATCCACGGTCATTTCCAAATTTCTCGAGGCTTTCTTGATGATGAGCTGGACGCACCGCCATAAGGACATAAACCCCTTCATTGTGGACGCTTGGAAAACGCTCATAATTCCGCCCGCCTTAATGAAAAATATCGTCGTCAAGGGCTGTCCGCTTTTGCTGAACGAATTTCTTTGGTCGCTGGGAATGACTACCCTGAGCCAACTCTATTCCCTGCGGGGGCTGGATACGGTGGCGGCGGTGAACATCACTTCCACCTTGGCGAATCTTTTCAATGTGGCGAACAACGCTTTGGGCAGCTCCATAGCCATTATATTGGGCAATGTCCTCGGGGCGAACGAGTTGGAAAAGGCAAAGGATTATTCCGGCAAGCTCATCACCTTCGCCGTGATGACCTCCTTTGTTTTCGGTACGCTTTTGGCCTCGGTTTCCGGGGTTTTCCCCCTGCTTTACAAAACCACCTCCGAGGTGCGCTCCCTTGCCACCAAGCTTATCATCGTCTACGCCGCCTCCCTGCCCCTTCAGGATTTCGCCCACGCCGCCTATTATGTTTTGCGAAGCGGGGGTAAGACCTTCATCACCATGCTTTTCGACTCCTGCTATGTATGGACCGTGAGGGTAAGTCTGGTCTATGTCCTCGCCCACTTCACCGCCGTCGGCCCCGTGGGTCTGTATGCGGCGGCGATGTTCATCGAAGCGGTGAAATGCACGGTGGGCTTTATATTGGTGAGAAAAGGGGTATGGGTACACAATATCACCGCTTATCAATAGGGCGGGTAAGTTGAGCAACTCCCGAAAAAGAGGGATTTATCAAGATAAACAACTGCGTATATAAAGTTCCTTCTTTGTGACTTAGCCACAATACAAATTTGGTTTTTCTGTTTTGACCGGGTCGGAGCCTTAAGCAAGATTTTTCCATTTTGACCGGGTCGGAAAATATAAGGCTGCACTTGCTTTTTGCGATGTGGTAAACATGGAGAATAGTTTTGGTTTTGACCGGGTCGGAGCCTTAAGCAAGGTTTTTGCAAAACGACCATTCGGTCGTTTTATGACCGGGTCAGAAAATAAAAAGCTATCACTTTCTTTTTGCAAAACGTCCGAAGGTCGTTTTACGACCAAAGGTCGTTTTATGATCGGATCAGAATTTTAAAAGCGAGGTTCCTTCGTCGTGACTTAGCCACTTATTAAATACAGTTTTGGTCAGAAACAGAGAAAAAGGCACTTTTATCTTTTTGACCGGGTCAGAATTTTAAAGGCTGTTACTTGCTTTTTGCGATGTGGCTAACATGGAGAATAGTTTTAGTTTTGACCGGGTCGGAGCCTTAAGCAAGGTTTTTGCAAAACGACCATTCGGTCGTTTTATGACCGGGTCAGAAAATATAAGGCTATCACTTCCTTTTTTACAAAACGACCAAAGGTCGTTTTGCGACCGAAGGTCGTTTTACGAGCGAAGGTCGTTTTATGAGCGGGTCAGAATCTTAAAAATAAAGTTCCTTCGTCGTGACTTAGCCACTTATTATATACAGTTTTCCCGTTTTGACCGGGTCAGAGCCTTAAGCAAGGTTTTTTACAAAACGACCAAAGGTCGTTTTATGACCGGGTCAGAAAATATAAGGCTATCACTTGCTTTTTACAAAAAGTCCAAAGGTCGTTTTATGTCCGAAGGTAGTTTTTTAACCGGTGCAGTTTCTTAAAAAATAAAGGTTCCTTCATCGTGACTTAACCACAATACAAATTCGGTTTTCCCATTTTGACCGGGTCACAAAATAAAAGGGTAATTTTCTTTTAAACCGAATCAGAACCTTAAACGAGTTTATAAAAAAACTTCCCCCCTCACGGCGGGAAGTTTTAAGTTCGTCAAAGCCTATTTTTATATTAATACCTTAACTCAAGCCGTTTCCTTCTTTTCCCCGATGGAAAGCAGTAAATTCAGAATAATTCCGAACACTGCGGCGCCGGCCACTGCGGGGACGGAGATTCCGAAGAAGTCCATGGTGCCGCCGAAGCCGTAGTTGATGCCGAGGCCGATTACCATTATGGAGGCGATTACTGCGATGTTCTTGGAGGAGAACATATCCACCTTCTTTTCGATCATGATTGCGATACCCTGGGCGGCTATTGCGCCGAAAAGATATATTTCAAGTCCGCCGATGACCGCTGTGGGTATGGCGTAGATGGCTTGAATGAGGGGAGTGAAGCAGGAAACCACCATGGCGAGGATCGAAGCGGCGACGAGTACGGGCACGGAAAAGACCTTGGTGATTGCCATTGTGCTGATGTTTTCGCCGTAGTTTGTCCCGGCGGGTCCGCCGATAAAGCCTGTCACCATGTCTCCGATACCGTCTCCGATGAGGTTCCTGTCGAGCATACCCGCCAGATCGTATCTGCCCTTGCCCTTGGATTTGGCGACTTCGTTCACATAAATATCGAGCTGATAAATATGGGCAGTGGATTCGGGAATGGTGGCTATGGCTATGGGCATTATCGCAACGAGCGCTTCAAGGGAAAACTTGGGCAGTGAGAAGGAGGGAAGGGCGAAGAAAGCGCCGCTGCCGAGCTTGAAGGTGCTTGCGGCGGTGACGGTTTCGACCGCTATGGTTTTGAATAAATTGCCCTGACCGCACCAGACGAGCAAGGCGGCCGTAAGACAGCCCACCGCCGCGCCGAGCAGCAAGGGGAGTTGGCTTAAAAAGCCCTTTAAATATTTGGAAAAGATCACTGTGGAAAAGAAGGTTGCAAGGGAGACGACCCATACCCAGCTTGAACCCGCTATTCCCGCCGCCCCCGCCGAGGGAGCCGCGTCCGCCAAGGCGTTGGAGGCCAAAGTGAGGCCGATTATCATGGCCACCGGGCCGGTGATGCTGGCGGGGAGTACCTTTTCAACGGCTTTTGCGCCGAAGAATTTTACCAAAAGACCCGCAAAAATGGAGACCAGACCACTCATCACGATGCCGAATTGGGCATATTGAATGGCGGCGGCGGGCAGGGCGACGATCTCTCCTCCTCTGGCGGCCCAGGCGGTGAGCTGTGCAAGGGAGGCGGCGTCCAGTTTGGAAGCGATGGCGTCGCTGGTGACAAGACCCGCTATTGCGGAAAGATAGGCGAAGGAAGAACCGTAGTAAAGCGGGATCTTCTTGCCCGTTACGAGTATGAAGCAAATGGTGGCCAGTCCGCTGGCGAAGATGGTGGTGGATACCTGGAAACCTGTGATAAGGGCGACTGTTACCGTCGCGGGGAACATTACGATGACCTGTTGGATAGCATAAAGAAACAGTTTCCAGAAAGTAGGTTTCTCATCGGGCAGATAACCGATGGCTGAGGAGTTGTTAGACATTTTTGCCCCTTTGCATAATATTGTTCTTCAAGGGAGCCTCTTTAAGAAAAAAGCCCCTTTCCCGGCACAGGAAAAGAGCGCATGACCGCACTTTATTCAGGCTTATCTTGCTGACCTCTCTGTGCCAAACTTAAAGACGGCTATATTATATCCGCAGGGGGGGGCAAGGTAAAGAGATTTTTTTGATTTGGGTAAATATGTTTGGGGACACTGACGGCGAAGCCGAAGTAACGGGCGGCTCACGCTTGACTATAACCAAGCTTTTTATTTAAGCAAGTTCCGTGTAATTATTTTATAGACGGCATGAATTAGACGCAAAAGGGAAATAACATATCAATTCCGCTCCCGCACACGCAAAAGGCGGTATGGGGCGGGAATATGAGAAAGGCAGGTTGGTTTGATTTTGTTATTGTGACCTGGTCAAAATATGAAAACGGCGATTTCGCAAAATGACCAAGGGTCATTTTGTGACCGGGTCAGAACGGAAAGCCAATCCCCCCCCGAAACACACTCCGCATAAAATAAAATGGCTTGTTCCGATTTTTCATATAGTAAACGGGGCGCTTTTAAATTGAAAGCGGTGGGGTTGCATCGACCGATACGGATTTTCGTTTTTGACCGGGTCAGTTTGCACAAAAGAGAAATACAGATACACGGAAAGGAAATTGTATTTAACATCATGGAAGGGGCGGAGTTGCCTAACTTAATAGGAGATTTTCGTTTTTGACCGGGTCAGATTTATAAATCGGTTTAACATTGTGACCGGGTCGGAAAGGAAAGCCAATCTCCCCCATAACTCCGCCCCATCCGACGCTCAAAATACCCCGATACGGATTTTTTCTTTTGACCGGGTCACAACGGGAATAGCTTTTCTTGTTGGTTTTTTGCAAAGTGACGAGTCGCTTTGTGACCGGGTCAGAACGGAAAGCCAATCCCCCCCCGAAACACACTCCGCATAAAATAAAATGGCTTGTTCCGATTTTTCATATAGTAACCGGGGCGCTTTTAAATTGAAAGTGGTGGGGTTGTATCGACCGATACGGATTTTCTCTTTTGACCGGGTCACAACGGGAAATAAGGTTTTATCATTGTGACCGGGTCGGAAAATGAAAAATCCAATTCAATGAAATGACCGGGTAAGAAAGTTATAGGAAACACCTTCGCCACACCCCGCCGAGTTTTATCAAAATGTCCAAGGGTCTTTTTATGACCGGGTCAGAAAGTCATAGAAATATCCCCATAATACACCCGCCGATTTTTCATTATAATAATTTTTCATTGTGACCGGGTCAGAAAGGAGAAACACCCACACACAAACCCGCCCGCCCAACCCCTAAAGAAATGCTGTCTTTATAACACTCGAAGCCTCCCTTCTTATTCGACTTTATTATGTAGTTCTATCATAAAGACTAAGGGTCATTTTGTGACCGAGTCAAAATATGAAAAGTGTGATTTTGCAAAATGA
>JAAYHF010000116.1 GCA_012727485.1 Eubacteriaceae bacterium | reverse complement strand
CTTATGATTGATTTTTCCAATCTTATTATATCGAAGTTTGCCTTGATTCCCTTTTCTTTTGGGCTCGTTTGGTTTCTTTTTGGGGTGTTGCACTTGCTATTGTATAGTGCACCGGTCATTATGATAAAAACTTTTGAAATGCTTGAAAAAGCAAATACAGCTTTCCGAGCCCGAACTTATAGTTAAGCGGAAAGTGACCGCTCATTTTTAAAAACTCTGCAAGTGACCCTTTCGTTTTCCAAATTCAAACCAGCGCCCTCCGCCCTAAACCGACCGCAAATAAAACCAAGCAGGCGAAGGTCAACCCCCGCCTGCCTATATTTTTCTTTTTAAACCTCACAATTTAATTAACAAAGCTATAATCCGCAAAGTTCATTCTTCGCCCGCTTTTGATTGCGACCTATAACCGCTGCCGCCGTATCCGATGACCTACCTCAACCTCTCCTCCGCCAACCTCTCCCCACTTTTCGCGCTGACAAAGACATAACTCTCCTTATGCCCTTCCTTCACGAGGAAGCGGTAGGCGGGGGTGGGGGTTCCCTCGTCGTTCCTTATTATCGCCTTGGCGGCGTCCCGAATGGTTTCGTTTTCCTTAAGGGACTGCTTGGCCTTCTCGTAGCTTAGGGTAAATTTGGGCATTTCGCCTTCGCCGCCGATGGGCAGGGCGCTGTAACTCAATATTTCCCCTCCCGTAAGGCTGACGGAAAGCTTTATCTCCTCCGTATAATCCACGATACCCTCCTTCACGGGCGCATAGGTCATATAAAGCACCTTGTCCTCGATATAGGAATAAACCTTCTCGCTTTCCCGCACACTGCGCTTTTCCATCAGTTCATCGGCCAGCGCCAGAGCTTCGGAAATGTTTATCTCCTCTTGACCCACATTTTCGGTTTTGTAGGCGTTCATAAGCTGTCCCGAATACATATCGTAAATGACGGTGGTGACGCTCAGCCCGTCGTCAACGGTATAGGAAGCGAAGTTCCCCGCAGTGCCGCTTGAAGCGAGGGCTATGCCCGTTTGGGTATAATAGTCTTGGGAGAAGGCCTTTGCCCTGCCTGCGGAAGTCCCGGTAGTATTCTCTCCGCCGTCTTCGCCGTCTTCCTTGGTGGCGCCGTTGTCGTCGGTATTGCTTTTATCACCTTCGGCATTATCGGAATCATTCAGGGAGGCGGAATATTTCCCGTCATACTCGATACCCTCGAAATCCTTCCACATTTTCTCGAAGGCGGGGAACATATCCGCAAAACGGCTTTCGTCGTTGATATAGGAATAATCCTTGTCGTACCAAGCGAAATCCTCACCCCGTCCGTCGTGGAAATTTGCGATGTCCCCCTCGATGTTTTCGGCGGCTTCGGATAGCTTTTCAAGGTTTTCCCTGCTCTTTTCGGTCAGCTTGCCGCCCTTTAAATAATCCTTTATAATGCCCGCACAGTAATCCGAGGTCAGCCCCAGCATATCCGATGCGTTTTTCGATACATTGTGGTTCAAAGGAAGGGTGCAAACCGTCTTTTGGGCGTCCGCCGCATACTGCATCACCTCGATGAGCTTTTCGGCGCATTTCTCGTCGGAACCCTCGAGGGCTTCCTTAAGGGAGCTGTTCATTCCTTCCAAGGAACTTTTCATTCCGAGGAAGGAGCCTTCACTGCCGTTCTCTATAAAGCCCGCCATTTTTGCTCCTTCCCCGTTGAGAGAGTATATATAAAAGCCCATTAGGGCAAGGGCTATGCAAAGTATCACAATAACGATATTTTTTCCCATTTTATCTTCCTTTCAGACTGACTTATTTGCAGAAACCTTTTGTTTTAGCGTTAAAGATTTCATCTTTCGCTTCCCACGCTGTTTACCCTTTTCTTATTTGCGGAAAACATGATCGCAATGCTAACAAGTAGCAAAGGCAACAAGTTTCCTTTTGGCAAAATTTACATACTTTATTTGCAAAAGACATGATTGCCTATGCGTGCCACGATGGGTCTGGAGCGTATCCATTTGTTTGTGGCCGTGGCCGGGTTGTAATAGTATATCGCACCCCCGGAAGGATCCCAGCCCCCCGCGGCGTCCCGGGCGGCCCTGTATGCCGCGGAGTTGGGGGAAAGGTTCACCTGACCGTCCGCCACCGCATCAAAGGCCCCGGGCTGATAGACTATCCCCGCCACGCTGTTGGGAAAGGAGGAGCTGTCCACCCTGTTTAATATCACCGCCGCCACCGCCACCTGTCCCTCGTAGGGTTCGCCCCTCGCCTCGCCGTAGACCACCCGGGCAAGCAGGTTAATGTCCGAGGAGGATACGCCGCCCGACGAGCCGCTGTTCGTATTCCCCGTCGAGCCGCCGCCGCTTGAAGTTGCGTTGATTCCCAAAGCCGCAAGGGTCTTGGGGCCGACCTTCCCGTCGGTATTCAGGGAGTTTTTCCTCTGGAAATATTTGACGGCTTCCTCCGTTTTCCAACCGAATATACCGTCCACCCCTCCGCTGTAATAACCCCAATTTTTCAGCTTTGTCTGAATTTGCTTTATCATTTGGGTGTTTGTCGAGCCGTAGTAGTAAACCTCCCCATTCACCGGGGAGGAAAGACCCAAACTTAGCACAAGGGCTAAAGCGAGCGCCCCATATAACTTGATAAATCTTTTTATCTTCATTTGTTTATCCCTTAATCTTTTTCGGTAATGATTTTTTACATTTTTTTGCGAATTATTCACGAATTAGAACCGAATGACGCTCAAGGGCACTCAGGCGGGGAATTTACCGTAATTTAATGACCCACAGATGAGCTTTTGTACTTTGCGGGGGGCAATGTGTGTTATAATCATGTCGAAAAAAGCGATATGCGGAGGAATGGTTACAATGGAAGAATTATATGGAGATATTTTGGAGGTCGTTTCCGATATAGTTACGGCGAGTCTGGAAGAATCCGGAATAGAGATAAGCGAGGAAAGCGGTAAGAAGGTGGCGGATTACTTCAACGCCATTTACAAGGGCATCATCGAAGGCATTTCCTTCGAGGGCTGTGAATGTTGCGATTGCGAAGGCGCTCGGAACGAGGAATGTGAAGAAGGCGAAGGCGAAGAAGCCGATGTGACCAAGGACGAGCCGACAGCAGAGCAACAGGAAGCCTCCCCGGTGTCCCCCGGCGCTTATGAATTCACCTTTGACGAGGCGGCGGGAAAATTCGAGATATTCGAGGATTCCGCAGGGAAGTTCCGCTTCGTACTTAAAACCCCCGAGGGCGAAATGTTGGTCATCTCCGACGGTTACGACACCGCCGAACTTTGCCAGCGCGGCGTGGAGGCCTTGAGGAATGCGGCTTATAAGGCGCCGGTGGAAGAAAGGTAGTTTTGCATTAAAAATTAAACGGGCGAGATTGCCCGCATATAACCGCGGGGGCTGTGGGAACAGGGAACAGCCTGCCGCGGGTTTTTTGCGTGGGCGGGGGGTGGGGAGAGTTGGGGGTATGGGTTTTAAGGTGGGGAGATGGGGGAAGCGGTACTTATTTTTGTTTTTGGGTGAGTGCGGATAATTGCTGTTATGGTGCGGTGATTGGCGGGGGTGTGATTTTCGATTTGTGACCGGGGCGGGTTGGGAATACTTTTCTTGATCTTTTCGGGGTCGCTGTTTTTTATGTGGGGGTTGGGTGTAAGTTTTGGTTAATTGTAAGGGGGGAGTTGTTAGGCGCAAACCGTAGGGGTGGTTTTTTATTGTGGTCGGGTCAGTTTGGGAAGGTTTTTTGATAGGGCAAGGTGGATATATATGAAGGTGGTTTTATAGTGAATTTCAATCATAATCTTTATAGGCACAGTGATGGAAATTGTGTCTAACGGTTGCAAGTCGGTTATTAGGTAGTGGATTTTTATTTTGTGACCGGGTCAGTTTGAGAAATACTTACTTTAATTTTATCGGTCGCTTAAGGCTTTAATTTCGTTAAGGTCGCTGTTATATATAAAAGATAGGCAAGTGAATACAGATTAAGAGCAGGCTGTTGTTAAGGTCACCACCGTTGAAGCGTTTTTTGCATTGTGACCGGGTCACTTCGAGAAATGTTTTCGAAAGGGCGAGTCTGATTTATAAACACAGTGAAGGGGTTAGCCTAACGGTTGCAAGTCGGTTTATAGGTAATAGGTTTTTACTTTATGACCCGGTCAGTTTGATAAAAAGCGAACTCTATCCGAAATAAATTGAATATTCAAGATTTATATATTATATTATTATAAGCCAAAGTGAGAGAAAGCCGGAGTTCAGTAACCCTGAATCCTTTATTCTCATATCGTTTATGATAATTGAATACAATCAAAATACATTTAAATATATCTACCCGCAACAGCCCACATTACCGCACAGCAAACAACCCCCCAAAGTTTCCGGGGCAAGACTACCGCATCATGGAGAACCTCCGAAAGCCGAGGCTAAAACTCCACCCTTTCTATTTCGCTTCCCTTATAAATGGCGGCGCTGACATCGGTGAGTTCCATCAAGGCGAAGGTCTCGGCGGCTTGTCCGGTATATCTTTCCTTTAATCTCTCGTTGGCATTAAGCACCGCCTGCGCCGCATCTTCCTGCGCGGGAACGGCTTTGCAGGTCACTCTTATCCAACCGCCCTTGCCCATCGCCGCAATTTCCACCTTGGGATTTTCGAGCATCTGCTTATAGCAGTCCTTGGTGTTTGCGGTGACTATGTAGGCTTTGCCCTCGTTCAAATAAAGGGAGCCGAAAGGCCTCACCTTGGCCTGATCTTTGTCAACCGTGGCGATGAAATATGTTCCGGCTTCTTTCAGAAATTCATATCCTTTGGGCATGGGTATCTCCTTTTCTTCCCGTGGGTTTTCCCCGTTGTCGGGAAGTTTATTTTTGATTGTTTATGATTGCATTATAAAACATCGGGGCGGAAATTGCAAGGAGTGGCGGTTGTTTGAATTGTTTCGTGTCGGTGGGTTGGGGAAAATTGGGTTGGGGTAGCGGCGGGCTGGGGGATTAATGGAGTTACGCTTTTCTTTTTGTGACTCGGTCAGAATTGTAAGAGTTTCTTTTGCGCTTCGGTAATCCGTTGTTTATGAAACTTTTCAGTGAAAAGCTATTATTCGGTTCTGTCGAAAATTCCGGATTTATGAACTGAAATAAATACCACGGTTATGAATCGGTCGAAGGAACTGCCGAAGGGGTGACAGTCCGCCGATAAACGCAGTACGCAAAACATCGCCGCATTGCACTGCGGATATTTTCTTAAAACTATTCTTTTTTTTGAAGCGGTGTAGTATAATGTTTGGGCAGTGCGGATATGGCGGAATTGGCAGACGCGCACGGTTCAGGTCCGTGTGAGAGATTCTCATGCAGGTTCAACTCCTGTTATCCGCACCGTTTATACCTCTATGACGCTAAGCCACTTTTCTCATCGAAAGGCGGTTTTTTTATTAAAGGGAGTTGAACCTGCTTTTTTAAAGGTTCTTCACTGAAAAGCCTTGCTTTTCAGTTCATGGATCAGAAGTTTTCGGCATAGCCGAATAAATTAATGTCACCCTCCTGTTATCCGCACCGGTTTAATCTTAGAGCATTTAGCCACTTTTCTATTTGGAAGGTGGTTTTTATGTTAAGGGGAGTTGAACCTGTTTTTTTAAAGGTTCTTCACTGAAAAGCTTTGCTTTTCAGTTCATGGATTTGAAGTTTTCGGCATAGCCGAATAATAGAAAGTTATTCACTGAAAAGTTTTACTTTTCAGTTCATGGATCTGAAGTTTTCGGCATAGCCGAATAAATTAATGTCACCCTCCTGTTATCCGCACCGTTTATACATCTATGACGCTAAGCCACTTTTCTCATCGAAAGGTGGTTTTATTATATACGGGAGAGCGCTTCACCGTGCTGATAAATAATTCTGCAATAATACAGCCACAACAGACAAACCCAAAACACACCTCTTTTCAGCACGGTATTACCATATCGTTTACATTTCCCAAAGTGACCGGGTCACAAAATTTAAACTTTCTCTTTAGCTGAACGACCGATGAAATCAAGGTAAGCATTTCCCAAACTGACCCGGTCACAAAGTAAAAAACCACTCCCCCAAAAGCCGACTTGCTACCGTTAGGCAAAAAACATCTGTGGGAGGGGGAAGCTTCGTTGTATATAGCTTAAAACGAGTGCGGCGTGTCCCAAGGATAGAAAAGATGTTCCGGTTGCTTTTGTTTGACTTTTTTGCGGTATGACCAAAGTACCCCGTTAAACCGACCGTACCCGATGCGCCCCTACAACCCGCCCTCAATCAGCCCGAAAATCCGCCCCAAGCCTGCGAAATAAGCACCACAGCCGTTTATGCAAAAATACTTTATCCCCCTCTCGAGGCAAAAGGCGGCCTTTGCGTAAAAACTGCGTAAATCCTCATAAATTACATTGGATTTTTCCCCTTCGCCCCGGGACGGACGGATACGGAAAAAGGCAAGCTCACAGCTCTCGTCGTACATCACCGCCCCCTCCTTCTTGCCTAAAACCTCCCCCAGACCGCGCAGGGTCAGATACCTGATGTTACCGCCGTCCGGGTCCATCTGCGCTCCCCGGGGGGTGTAAAGCACGCCGAAACGCTGTTCCCCGAAAAGGGTTTGAAGTTCGTCACAGCGCAGGGTGAAACTTTCGAAATCGAAGGCGGTCTTTTCCGTTTCGTAGTAAACCCTTTCGTAATCACCGGGGGAAGTGAGTTTTGCACAGTTGTAGGGCATGGCGGCGAAGATCCCGAAATTCTCGGAGCGAAGAAAATCCGAAAGCTTAAGGGCGTCCTGCATTTGAGCTTCCCCCGTGACCCTTATTAAGACATTGCGGTATTCCTTGAAGGAAAGATCGTTGACGAGTTGAAAGCCTATCTCGTCGCTGAGGTAATCCCCGGGGGAGTTTATCACGAAGGAGGGGGTGATGCGGTGCAGTACGCAGGCGTTTATGGCGGGATAATCGGCGGGAAGAAGGAGGTTGTTCCCCGATACGCCGTAGCCGTCGATGAAAATTTCCTTAGCGTCCCTACCCCAATTATCTATGGGGACAAAGCCGTCGGTCACGGAGGAAACGCTGTGCAGAAAATTCAGCTCATGTTCGGGGTGTTCGTAATATTTGAGTCTTTTGGCTTCGCCGCTGATCTCATCGAAACGCACCAGACCTCCGCAGTCCATCCAGACAGCCTCGTTTTCGCCCCCGGGGAAGTAATCCCCAAGGGTATTGTAGGTCCGCAGGTTTTCTTCCTTCAGACCGTACACAGCCGCCGCTTGGGAGGCGCTTTCGTTTTCCCTAAGTATGTGTATCATAATTGCCGCCTTTCTTTGTTTATGTATATGTGGGGCGGCGGGGGAAAAATGCGTTTGTTTTTGCGGTTGGGTTTGGTTGTGGGTTTGCCGCGGGGTACGGGGTATTGCAGGGGGGTGAATTATATGGGAGATATGGTTTTGCCGAGGGGCGGACAGGGGAAGTTTTGGGGGGATAGGTTTGTGATTATAGGGTGGTTTTTGTTATGGTGGCATGGGCGGAATTATCGGGCGGGTTGGGGATTTCAAGATGACCGGGGCAGAGAGTAAAAAATGGGGGGCGTTTTATCGGGGTGGTCGGGTGTTATTGAGAAGTATGTAAAGTGGGATTCTTTCTCATAATGACCGGGTCACGATGGTGAAAACAGTCCATGGCTGACGAATTTTGATATTATGACCGGGTCAAAATAATAAGTCGGTTTAGGGATAGGTTTTTCACAAGTT
>JAAYHF010000115.1 GCA_012727485.1 Eubacteriaceae bacterium | reverse complement strand
GTAGCAAGTAGTCATTCCACCAAGGCTTGAACAAAGTGAAAGCCAGCGTCATTTAGGCGCTGGCAGTAATAAGGCCTTATAGGCCGCTATGCACGCCACCCCTTTTAGGGGTGGTGTTTGACTTATTTTATCACAAAAAATCATAAAAGGTCGGTATAAAAACTCGCTTGTGGAGACAAAGCATAAATGCTTGTAAATATGCTTGGATAACAAGGCTATACCGCACAAAAGTAAACCGTGAAAAAGCGGCCGCCCTATTTACCGCAACGATAAAAGCGAACACTCTTACCATTCCGCACCCGTCTTTGGAAAGGGTCTTACAAAGAAAGAAAATTCATGCCTATGTGGAAAAAGTCCCGTTGGGGGTATGTCCTGCTGTGGCTAACTTAAGACGAATTGCGCGGTGTTGCCATAACAATGAAAAACGGCAAATTTAACCGTAAAGCTAAACCATAACAAGATAATGTCATGCGAGTTAAACAACATTCCGTATTTGCGCCGGTTGCCTTATACACCGAAGAACAAAGATAATAAGCTCTATACTTACCGACACCGCTTAACCAAACTTCCATTCAACGCCCATCTCAATTCAAAACCCCATATCTAACTTCAAGGAATAAAATGTGCAAAATAAAGCCGAATAAGACCCCGCATCACATTGCAGGATTGCGATAACCCGCCGAAACCGAACAATATACGAGGAAGAAGAGCCCGTGGAAGTTATCCCGGAAACTAACCGCGGGGATAACAAAACGCCGAATAAAATTCGGCGTTTTGTTATCCTTTATGAGAACACCGTTAAAAAAGCGCAACATTTCTTGCATAAAGGGTATAATTAAGATACAATAAGTCGGCTGAATAATAAATAAAGAGGTGTTTAAATATGACCATCACAAAGGATATGATGCTTGGCGAAGTAGTGGAAAAGTGGCCTGAAACCATTCCCGTATTTCAGGTTTACGGAATGGGTTGCATATTCTGCGAGGTAGCCGAATATGAAACGATCGAAGAAGGGGCTGTCGCCCACGGTATAGATGTGGACAAGCTTATGATAGGCCTCAACGATGCCATAGCCGCCTAAGGGCGGAAATTGTCAGAAATAAGTTAAGCATAACCCAAACGGCGAACTGCCGAAATCGGCAGTTCGTTTATGTTGTCTTGAAATATTATCAATTAGGAGAAAATATGCTCAAAGAAACCCTTTCTTCTTCGCTGAAGGATAAGGAAAGCGTTATAAAAAGCCTTTCGGACTGGAGGGGTAAGCTGATCAGACGCCTGACCTTCTTCGATGAGGAAACCTACGGTTGCGGCACGAATATATATCTGCTTTCAAAAAAATCCTTCACCTCCCCTGCGCAGGCCCTATGCGCCGCTTGGATGAACCAATATTTATGGGAGGAAGATTACGAGGAGGACTTCGACTTTACCGAGGATTTTGTTCGCCAAATATATCATAACTTCGAAGAAGAAATATCCCGCTATACCTTCAAAGAACTCACCGAAGCCAAACTGCGCCGCAAGATAAGCGAGGGAATAGGGCTCATCGTTGAGAAAACACGCCGCAATCAACTTTCCGTAAAACACCCCGAAAAGGTTAAATTCCTCGAAAAATCGGGTAGTTATGTGGATAAAGTATATTCGGTGAGCAATATTTACGTATTAAAGAAAGATGAAAAATTCATCGAAGGGCTTGTCCTTTTCACTGAAAAGGGAACCGGGGGCAGGCAATATCAGGAACTTTTCTTTGAAACAAATACAAAATACGTGCTGTTTTTAGACTGACCCTTGAAAAAGCGCCCAAAGGTGTTATAATATGAAAGCAACGGCGCGCCCTTGTAGCTCAGTGGATAGAGCAGCGGTTTCCTAAACCGTGTGTCGGAAGTTCGAGTCTTCTCAAGGGCGCCGGAAACGCTTTGCTAACGCAAAGCTCAATGAAAAAGATAATAATGCCAAAGGCAAAAATTGCCTTAGGCATTTTTTCTTTTATGAATATTAAAGAATGAATAATTAAGAATGTTAAAGAGCAAAACCAAAGCGTTTCTGTATTATTCACAAAAGCACAGTTTCACTGTGCTTTTGCACAGTTGCACTGTGCTTTTTCAATATTCATTTTTCATTATTCATAAAAACTTATATAATAATTCAGTGAATTTAATCGCGGCTCTAAAGAATCATTTATGGTGTCTATGAACAGTAAACACAAAACTTGACGGAAATGTCAAGTGAGTGAAAATCGCTCTGCACAAAACTCGATAATCCTTCCGAGTAAGTAATTAAGATCTATAAGAATTTGCCATTGCGGTTTATTCCGTCAGGATTTACAATCTTCTTTTTCATTGATCCCTATCCTCCCGATGTATCCCTCCAACACCTTTAAGGTCTTCCCCTTCGTCGATCCTTTGCCCCCAAGTCTGCTCAAATACTCCCAAAATGCCGCCGTCATGCTTTGCTCCGAAATGCCGAAAACGGTGGAAGGGGGCGCGGATTTGGACATGATCGCCCCGATGTCCTCCTTGGCGTATAATATGACATCTTTCACGCCCTGCTCGGTCAGAAAAATATTATAGCCTTCCTTTGTGCGAAGTAATTCCATGACATTGACGATATGGGCCTTGAATTCCTGCGGTGTGTAGCAAAGGGAGGGCGCATTGTACATATCGCAAAGGGGAATGGGGATACTTGCGCTATTTACCGCCTCCGGCGAGGGCAGATTGATTATTTCCGTTACCCTGTGACCCTGCGCCAAGTTTCGCTCAAAGGCGGCGGCGGATCTTTTCAGTTCGGCGGCAATGCCCTTGTCGCCCGTGCGTTCCGAAAGGC
>JAAYHF010000114.1 GCA_012727485.1 Eubacteriaceae bacterium | reverse complement strand
GCTATCGCAAATTTACTATCGGAAATTCGCCTTGCGAATTTCCCTTATGTAGTAGGTTAGTGTATTTGCTATCGCAAATTTCCACCACACAGGTTAATATTCTTGCTTCGTGAATTTCTCCATTCGGTGGTTTATGCTATATTCGCTTCGTGAATTAACTGTTATCGGGTGGGTTGGTGTGTAGTGTTTTGCGAATTGTTTTTAGCTTAACCATGGTAGTATTTTCACAAATAAGCGGCGGTTTTGGTTTGCACGGCGGCTAAGGCAAGTTGCCTGCTTTTTACTGCTTTATACATGATCGGCGCTTTTTCACATTGCATAATTCGCTTGAATATAATACTTTACGATACATTTACGGCTTTACAGTCACTTTCGTTTTATTTAAGTTAAACGCTTTTACTCAATCCACAATAAATATATCAAAACATTTTATAAATGTAAATATGTATTTTTTTCTTTAATAAAATCTGTTATAATCGTCTATCGGTGAATACAATGGAAACCAAAATATATGACCTTTTACGGGTTGACCAATATAATGAAGCGATACGAGAAGCTTCCGAAGCTATTTCAGACGGGGGCATAGTGGTGTTCCCCACCGAAACGGTATACGGATTGGGGGCAAATGCCCTTGATCCCAAAGCGGTGGAAAAAATATTTATCGCCAAGGGCAGACCGAATGACAATCCTCTCATCGTGCATATAGCGCGGGCGGAGGATATTTTTGTGGTGGCCTCCCATGTCAGCGAGGACTGCCGAAAGCTTATGGAAGCCTTCATGCCCGGGCCGATAAGCATCGTTGTGCCAAAGAGCGAGAAAATTCCCTATTGTTGCACCGCCGGATTGGAGACGGTGGCAGTAAGATGCCCGCTTCGAAGGGAAGCCCGGGATTTCATCGCCGCCTGTAAAGTTCCCATAGCCGCGCCCAGCGCCAATATATCCCACAAACCCTCCCCAACCCTGCCGGAACACGTCCTGACCGATATGCTCGGCAAAGCCGATGTTATCCTGACCGCGGGGGGTTGCGACATAGGGCTGGAATCCACCGTGGTGGATATAACCGGCTCAAAACCCGCAATTCTTCGCCCGGGGGCAATAACCCCCGCCATGATAAGCGAAGTTTTGGGCAAAAAGACGGTTCGCTCCTATGAAGCGTCGAGTAGCGACACCCCCAAAGCCCCCGGCATGAAATACAGCCATTACAAGCCCGAAGCCCATTTGATCTGCCTGCACGCCCCCAAAAAAGCCGCCGACGAATATATAAACGCCCGCATAAGCTCGGAGGAATTGGCGAAAAAGGGGAAGGTGGCCTGCGCCGTTTTCGACTCGCAAAAGCCCGACTGCGAAAACACATGGTATCTGGGCAAACCCGAGGAAAAGCGCAAAGCCGCCTCACTGCTCTTTAATTATCTTCGCAGATGCGACAGCGAGGGAATCACCACAGCCTTTTTCATGTGCGACGAGCAGGGAGAAGAAGGGGAAGCTTATGCGAACAGACTGCATAAAGCCGCCGACGAAATAGTATACCTATAAACGCAAAATATATATCCACAAAATACAGGAGGCAATTATGACAAAAGTAATGATTATGGACCACCCCTTGATCCAGCACAAGATCGGAATTATCCGCAATGAAAAGACGGAGCATAAGGTATTCCGCGAGTTGGTGAGCGAAATTTCCATGCTTATGGCCTACGAAGTCACCCGGGATCTCGCCCTGGAGGACGAAGTTATCCGCACCCCCATGGCCCAAACCACCGTCAAGACCCTTCAGGAGGATCAGGTGAGCCTAATACCCATATTGAGGGCGGGGTTGGGCATGATAGACGGAATGTTAACCTTAATTCCCAATGCGAGGGTCGGTTTTGTGGGCCTTTACAGGGATCACGACACAAGCAAACCCATAGAATATTATTGCAAACTGCCGGATATTGTGGACGAATCCCTCTCCATAGTTTTGGATCCGATGCTCGCCACGGGGGGAAGCGCAATAGCGGCAATCAATCTCATCAAGGCGAAGGGCGGGAAGAATATAAAATTCGTATGCCTTATCGCCGCGCCGGAGGGCATCGAAGCCCTCTCCAAGGCCCACCCCGATGTGGATATTTACGCCGCCGCCAAGGACGAAAGGCTCAACGAGATCAATTACATCTTGCCCGGCTTGGGAGATGCGGGCGACAGACTTTACGGTACCAAATAATGGTTGAGAGAAGACCTTCCTGGGACGAATATTTCATGAATCTGCTCGATGTGATAAAGACCCGCTCCACCTGCATGAGAAGGCAGGTGGCGGCGGTGATAGTCAAGGACAGGCAGATACTTGCCACCGGTTACAACGGAAGCCCCAGAGGGCTTGCCCACTGTGATAAGGTGGGCTGTCTGCGGGAAAAACTCAACATACCCTCCGGGGAGCGCCATGAGCTTTGCCGAGGGATCCATGCGGAGCAAAACGCCATAATCCAAGCCTCCATACACGGGGTTTCCATAGAGGGCGCAGAGATCTATATCACCGATTCCCCCTGCATACTTTGCAGTAAGATGCTGATAAATGCGGGGATCAAACGAATCACCTACCGTGGGGCTTACCCCGATGAGCTTTCGTTGGATATGCTTCGGGAGGCGGGGGTGGAGTTGGTGGAGTATAAAAAGTGAGTTTTGCCTGTCGGGCGGATATTTCATATACTCATGCAGATTGTTAAGGGCTTAAGCTTCGGTTTAAGCTCTTTTTATTTTGGTTTGATGCGGGGCTTGTGACGGCTTTTACCGTTTGGATATGCGCTTTTGCACCGCCGTTTGGTTTATAATTCTTCGTATTGCCGATTATTTGGGCGAATAAAGTTAAGTGAAAGATTTTAACCTGTCGGAACTCGCAAAAATCTTACTGTATTAAAAAAGGCAATATCGCTATATTAAAGGATACAATTTTACGAAAACCGGCGATAATTCCCCGGTTAAGGCAGTAAATGGATTTTTTCCCGTAAAGCCGTTCGCTGTTTAGCCGGCTTCGGTTTTGAAAAATCCGCAAGAAATCAAATCAACCCATCGTTTATATAATGATCTATCCTCATAATATTAATCTTTTTTCCATTCATAAAAACAAGACGGTTTCACTCTTACGCTATCAAAAGCGTTATTCCGCCTTTTATTTCAGCTTTAGCGCTCACCTTTGTATTGCCGAATTTCATTCTAAGCCGAAAGTCAGCCGCTTATTCATGAAGCTATGGGTTTTCTTCCGAGCCGATCGAAAACGGTGTGGCAATATAAAAAGACAGCGGGCAAGCGGAAAATCCGCCGAATTCGCCCCGCTGTCCTATTATAAACAAATCCTTACCTTACTTTTTCCCCTTCAAATCCAACAAATTCAGCCGAAGCGCATTTCCCACCACGCAAAGGGAAGAAAGGCTCATCGCTCCCGCGGCTATCATCGGGTTGAGCAGGGGGCCTCCGAAGGCATAGAGAAGCCCTGCGGCCACGGGAATACCTATGGTATTGTAGCAAAAAGCCCAGAAAAGGTTCTCCTTTATATTTCTCAAAGTGGCCCTTCCCAAATATAAAGCCGCCGCCGCATCTTCGATATTTCCCCTTGAAAGCACCACATCCGCGCTTTCCATGGCAATGTCCGTTCCCCCGGCCACCGCCATTCCCACATCTGCGGCGGTGAGGGCGGGGGCATCGTTCACCCCGTCGCCCACCATGGCGACCTTCTCACCCATCTCCTTGAGCCTTGTGATATGCCTTGCCTTTTCGGAGGGCATGACATTGGCGTATATCTCGTCCACCCCCGTGAGAGAGCCTATCGCCTTGGCGGTGACGAGGTTGTCCCCGGTTATGAGGGCGGTTTTTATTCCCATTGCCTTTATTCTTTTCACGGCTCTTATGCTTGTTTCCTTGAGCGAATCGGCAAGGGCGATCAGCCCCGCATAATTTCCTTCTATTGATATATAAACCACGGTCTTGCCTTCTTCGAGCAGTTTTTCTCCCCCGGATATTTCCGGCACATTGCCCAAAAAGTCCAAAGTTCCCACCTTGACGGTTTTCCCGCCGACTTCGGCCGTCACTCCCTTTCCCGTAACGCTTTCGAAGCTTACCGCATCAAGATCATTTTTCCCTTCTTCCTCGGCCTTTTCCACGATGGCGCGACCCAAGGGGTGTTCGCTTCCCCTCTCGCAGGCCGCCGCATGGGAAAGAAGCTCTCCTTCGTCCCCCGAAAGGGCGATAATATCGGTGACGGAGGGTTTGCCCTCGGTGAGGGTACCCGTTTTATCGAAAACCACAAAGCTTATCTTCCCGCATTCCTCAAGACTGCTCGCTCCCTTGTAAAGAATACCGTTGGAAGCCCCCTTGCCGCTGCCCACCATGACAGCCATGGGCGTGGCAAGCCCCAGGGAACAGGGGCAGGCGATGACCAAAACGGATATGAAAGCGGTGAAGGCTGTGGATAAATCCCCGCCCACAACCGCCCAAAGCAAAAACGAAATGGTCGCAATACCGAGGACGGCGGGCACGAAAACCCCGGCTATCTTATCCGCCAGCGCCGCAATGGGCGCCTTTGTGTTCTGCGCATCGTCCACCATTTTGATTATTTGGCTTAAAACCGTATCACTGCCTATCTTTTCCGCTTTTAGTTTTATGAAGCCCCCGGTGTTCACCGTTCCCCCTATCACCTCATCGCCCGGGAGCTTTTCAACGGGCATACTTTCCCCGGTTATCATGCTTTCGTCTATCCATGCGCTCCCCGAAACCACCGTTCCGTCCACGGGTATGCCCCCGCCGGGACGCACCAAAAGGATATTGCCCTTCTTGACCTTGGATATGGGGATTTCCTGCTCCCCCTCCGCGGTTTCCATCACGGCATTTCTCGGGGATAAATCCATGAGCTTTCTCACGGCGTCCCCCGCCCTGCCCTTTGCCCTTGTTTCGAAATAGTTGCCCAAGGTTATCAAGGTCAGTATTATGCCGCAACCTTCGAAATAAAGATTATGAACCGCATGAGCATTTCCCCCGATTATCATCACATAGGAAACGAAACTGCGGATAAAGGAGGCAGCGGTTCCCATCGCCACAAGGCTGTCCATATTGGGATTGCCCCTGAAAAGGGAGGCGAAGCCCCCCGTGAAGATGCGATAACAGGCCGCCATTATCGGAAGGGCGAGCAGGAGTTGCAAAGAGGCATAAAGCAGGGGGCGCTCCATCATATCAAAGAAGAAGGGAAGACCCATCATCGGCCCCATGGATATATAAAAAAGGGGTATGGCGAAAACGGCGCAGAAGATGAGCCTTTTTTTGATCCTCTCCAGCACCTTTCGGGAGTCCTCCGCGGTTTCGACCACGGAAAAGCCCGCCTTTTCGGTGATTTCCCGCAGACCGTTTTCGTCAATCAACGCTTCATCATATTCGACCACAGCCTTTTCGGTGGTGATATTCACCGAAGCAAAGCTCACGGCTTTATTTCGATTAAAGGCCTTTTCCAAACTTGCGGAGCAGGCGGCGCAGTGCATACCGCCGATTTTCAAAGTAACTTTTTTCATATTATCCTCATATTTTTTACAAGTGTAACCCATAGAAAGCAAATTTCCTAATGGAAACAATTCCATAGGTATTTGCTTCCCACAGTAGAAGTGCTTCCCCCGGAAACAAACCATAGGTATTTGCTTTCTCGGAAATAAATTTCTTAAAAGAATTTATTTCCCACAGTAGAAGTGTTTCCCCCGGAAACACTTCTACTGTTATGATACCCATTTTCCCGCAAAAGTCAACGCGAAGGAATAAAGCGATCGGACTTTTCATAATGTATTATATGGATAAAAAAGCATTCGCAATGGTTGCCATCATACTTTGCTTCTGTATTTTTTTCATGGGCAAAGCACTGGGAGATACGAAAAAGCGCCTTTCGGGGCTTTTGGAATTGGTTTATGCCTTCTCAAGCGACGACAGCTACGAAGCCCTTAACCCCTCGGCGCAGGGAAAGGGGGATCCGCCCGATAACATTGACGAACTGCTCAGGGAAGAATACGGCAAAAGCCCTTACAGCGCCGTCAAAGGAAATATCCGGGTATCCCTTTCGCAGTTCATCACCGAAAAGCATTATATAAGATATTCATGGGTGAATTACGACCTTTCGAGCTTTTGCTTGATTTTTTATATCGACGACATAGCTTTCGAAAGATTGGAATACGATGCCGAAGCCTATGCCACCATCGAAGGAGAAAGGGGGGTGCGCCGCCCGGTATATCAAAATCTTTCGGATTACCCCGCCGACGACCCGCTGGGTTACAGAATGCAATTATTCGTCAGATTCCTTCCGGAGGATATGCCCGAAGGGGCGGCGGATATTCGGGTTTATTACTTGGGTGATGAATTCCTGTTGAAAAATGTCCCTCTTGTGTTATAATCCAAGCTGTGGAAAAAGATATTATCGGCGTGCTGAACGAAATCGGCGGCACGCCTTTTGGCAGATTTTTTATCCCCGGACATAAGGGCAGACCCTATCCCGAAGGCGGGGAGAATATCGGGGCATTCGAAAAGGCCCTCGATGGGATTTATCCCTTCGATGTCACCGAAATAGACGACACGGACAACCTCAATTACCCCTCCGGGGTTTTAAGAAGGGCGGAACAAACCGCCGCCGAAGCTTTTCAAACCGAATACACCATCTTTTCGGTGAACGGTTCTTCGGCGGGGGTTATTTCCTCTGTCATGACCGCCGTCAAAGCAAATCAAAAACTTCTGTTGCCCTCAAACAGCCATATAAGCTGTTATTACGGCGCGCTTCACAGCAACTGCGAAGTGAAAAGGCTTTATATAAAGGATTTCATGGGCGGAGTGAGCGCTAGGGAAATAAAAGAGGCGATCGATGGGGAGAATAACATCGCCGCCTGCGTAATAACCTCCCCCACCTTTTTCGGCAACTGCGCCGATTGGGACGAGATCGTGCCGATTTTGCACAGCAAGGGCATAAAGGTGATCGCGGACGAATCCCACGGCACCCACATTCGCTTTTCCGATAAATATCCGAAAAGCGCGCTTGAATGCGGGGCGGATCTCGTCATACACAGCGGTCACAAAACCATAGAGGGGCTGACCCAGACTTCGATGCTTCACATAAACAGCAAGGATATAGACCCGGACGATGTGAGGTTTTGTATGCGTACCATAACCAGCACCTCCCCCTCCTATGTACTCACCGGTTCCCTTTACAGGGCGGTGAAGGGATTGAAAAACCTGCCCGAAAAGTTGGAGAGGATATACGAACTAAGGGAAAGTCTCACCGAGGATCTATCGGGAATGGAGCATTTTTCAGTCTTGAATTATCCCCGTCAAGACCCCTTCAAATTTGCGGTGGAATGTCGTTGTGACAGGAACATGGCGGTGAAGCTTTTGACCGAGGAATATGAAATTATCCCCGAGATGATTTGGGGGCCGGTATTGGTTTTCATGTTCGGTCAGGGTACCACCCCGGAGGACATAGCCCGCATAAGGGAGGCCTTCCTCGTTATGGACAGTATTCTTTCCGAAAAAACTCCCCTTACCGTGAGAAAAATGCCCCACAGTCATTTCGAAATGAAAATATCTCAGGCGGCTTTGACCCATAACGAAAAGGTGAAGCTTCAAGATTCCCCGGGGCGCATAAGCGCAGACTTCATCGGCACATATCCGCCGGGGGCGCCCGTTATCGTGCCGGGAGAGATTATCACCCGGGAGATAGCCGATTTCATAGCTTCAGCGGAGAATGTCACCGGGCTTTGCGAGAACAATACCAAAATAAGAGTGGTGAGGGAATGATATGAAAGGCAAACTTTTCGTTGTGGAAGGGTTGGACGGAAGCGGAAAGCAGACCCAATCCGATATGCTCTTTAAGCGCCTTTTATCCGAAGGTTTTAATGTTAAAAAGGTGAGCTATCCGAATTACGCATCGGAAGCTTCATCTCTGGTTAAAATGTACTTAAGGGGGGATTTCGGAGAAAATCCCGAGGACGTCAGCGCCTATATATCCTCCACCTTCTTCGCCGCAGACAGATACGCCGATTACAAAACGGGTTACGGTAGGCAATACAACGAAGGGGCGATAATAATAGCGGACAGATACACCACCAGCAACATGGTGCATCAGGCCTGCAAAATGGAGGACATCGTCCAAAGGGAAGAATACCTTGATTGGCTTTGCGAGTTGGAGTATAAGCTTTACGGAATACCCGAACCCAATGCGGTTTTCTTTTTGAATGTTGACCCGAGGCAATCCCGCAGGCTCATGGAAAACAGGGCGAATAAATACACCGGCCAGGCTGAAAAGGATATTCATGAAAAAAGCCTTTCCCATGAAACCGCCAGCTATGCCAACGCCCTTTGGCTTGCGGAAAAATACGGTTGGGAGAAGATAGAATGTATGGAAAGCGGCTCGATGAAAAGCCCCGAGATGATACACGAACAGCTTTACCATAGACTGGAGAAATATCTGTGAACCCTCTTTATTCCCATGCCTGGTTGCTTTGGGGAGAGGATATGAACCTGCTCAGGCAAAGGGCGAGGGAAATGATAACCGAGGCGGCGGGGGGGGACAGCGAGAGGCTGAAAAGACGCCTTGAAAACGGCAGTTTTTCGGATTGCCTGAACATCGCCCCCGAAAACGGCAAGGTTCTCATCGACGATGTGCGTTTCATTCAAAAATATTTGAGTCTGGCGGCAAACGAGGGGGCGATGAAATTCGTCATAATCGAGAACGCCCACAACATGACCCCCCAAGCCCAAAACGCCATGCTGAAAATGTTGGAGGAAACCGCCGAAAATCGAATGATTTTCCTTTTGGCGCTCAACACGGACAACATACTGCCCACGGTCTTGTCCCGGGTGCAGTCCGTTAAATGCGAGCAGACGCCTTCAAACTCGGGTGATTATTCCCACAAAAACGAGCTGATTTCCCTTTTGGAAGAAATGCTTTTAAAGGGCGAGATAGAGGCGGTTTTCAGGGCGGCGGATTACATCATGAGCGACAAGAACCGAAGCGTTTCTTTACTGATGCAGTGTTACGGCATTTTTTCGCAGATATATAAATATCGTCTGGGAGTGACAAAACTGCCCGAGGGATTGGAATATGCGGCCCGAAATGTGGGGGCGAAGTGTGCCGAAGCCGCCATGGAACGGGTGAATAAAGCCATATATGACCTGAACTCAAATGCTTCCCCGCTTTTGGCGGTTCAAGCCATGTTTATCGATATAAGAGAGGAATACTATGCAGAAAATCGTTGGAATCAGATTTAATTCGGGGGGGAAGATTTACTTTTTCGACCCCGAGAATATAAGGCTCTGGGTGGGAGATCATGTTATCGTTGAAACCGCCCGGGGAATGGAATACGGAAAAGTGGCCACAAGGGTGAGCTATGTGGAGGAAGAAACCCTCAAGCACCCCGTAAAGCCCATTATCCGCAAGGCCACCGAGCAGGACGCCCTCATAAACCGCATGAATTTGGACAAAGCCCCGGAGGCTTTGAGGATATGCAAGGAGCAGGTGGAAAAAAACAAGCTCACCATGAAGTTGATTCGCGCAGAATACACCTTCGATTCTTCCAAGGTTATCTTTTATTTTACTGCGGACGGCAGAGTGGATTTCAGGGAATTGGTGAAAGATCTGGCCTCAATTTTCCGTATACGAATTGAGCTGAGGCAAATAGGGGTCAGGGACGAAGCCAAGATAGTGGGCGGAATAGGTTGTTGCGGCAGGGAGCTTTGCTGTCATAAATGGATGGGAGAATTTGACCCGGTTTCCATTAAAATGGCAAAGGAGCAGGGGCTTTCCCTCAATCCCGGCAAGATAAGCGGGGTCTGCGGAAGGTTGCTCTGCTGTCTGAAATTCGAACACGAAACCTACGAGGACGCCCTTGCGAATATGCCCGAACTGGGCGACAGGGTGAAAACCCCGGACGGCACCGGCTATATCCAAAAGCTCAATATCCTCGCAGGCAGGGTGACAGTCCAACTCGACGGCGACGAAGCTCCCATAAAGGAATACGGGAAGCAGGAGGTCAAAACCATTGACCGCCGCCGCAAAAAAGCCCCTGTGCAAAAGGAGGCGGTCAATCCGGACGAGCTGACCGAAGAAGAAAAGAGGGCGCTCAGGGAACTGCAAAGCGAGAAATTCAACAAGGACGATATGTGAGGAACTATACAATCGTTAAATTACAAATTCGGACGGCATGGCTTCGGTCGTGCCGTTTTTGCATAAGCGAGAATAAATCAGGCAACACCGCACAAATGGGAATTAATCTATAACAGTATGATTAAATGCAAAATATAAAATGAGTATCTTTGATTTTTTTAAGGTGTCTGCCGCATGAGAGCGACCCGATTCAAGGTCAAGCGCAATATTCAAGATTAACACTCATATCTTAAACAAAAGGAAAGGTTTCTTTTTCATGGTTTACCTTTATGCGGTATAACCTTTTATCCATAAAAGCAACGGCATGGACTTAACCTCCATGCCGTTGTAATAAAAATATTCTTTATATCGGAAAGCCTATGCCTTCAGCTTCGCAAATTTCTGCGCCACTTTTATTATAAGCTCCACACATTCGTCCATTTCCTGCACGCAGGCATATTCCATCACCCCATGACAGTTGCCGCCGCCGGTGCCGAGATTCGGGCAGGGAAGCCCCATGAAGGAGAGGGTGCAACCGTCTGTTCCGCCCCTGACGGGACTGCTGGCGGGTTCGTAGCCCATTTCCCTTAATGCCTCGAAGGGTAAATCTATGAGGAACATATTGGGGGTTATCATTTCCTTCATGTTACGGTAGGCATAGTCAATCTTCGCTTCCACTGTCCCCTGACCGTATTTCTCATTCAGGAAAGAGGCTATCTTCTCCGCAAATTCCTTTTTCTTGCCCAAAAGCCCCTTGTCATGGTCGCGGATTATGTAATTCAAAACCGCACTTTCCACAGTACCTTCCATGTGGGTCAAATGGTAGAAGCCTTCGTATTTTTCTGTATAGAAGGGCTTTTGAAATTCGGGCAGCATTTGATCGAATTCCATGGCGATGAGGGCGGCGTTTTTCATCATGTTCTTTGCGGCGCCGGGGTGGATATTAAATCCCTTAACCTTCACATTCATGGAAGCCGCATTGAAGGTTTCGTAGCAAACCTCGCTCACATCTCCGCCGTCGCAGGTGTAGGCGTAATCCGCACCGAAGGCGGCCACATCAAAGGCGGCCGCGCCCCTTCCTATCTCCTCGTCCGGGGTGAAGCCTATCCTCAGCTTGCCGTGCTTTATAGTCGGGTCGTTTATCATTCTTTCGCAGGCGGTCATAATATCTGCGATGCCCGCCTTGTCGTCCGCACCGAGGAGGGTGGTTCCGTCGGTCACTATCAAATCCTTGCCGATATATTTGCTCATAAAGGGGAAGGCCTCCGCCTTCATGACGATATTCTTTTCCTCGTTCAGAACGATGTCCTTCCCGTCGAAATTCTTGACGACCCTCGCCTTGACATTTTCGAAGGGTACATCTCTCACCACGTCCATGTGGGCGATAAGCCCCAAAGTGGGACAATCCTCATCGCAGTTGGCTTCGAGGGTGCCGAAAACATAGCCGTTTTCGTCTATGGTGACATCGGTGAGCCCGATTTGCTTCATTTCCTCCGCAAGAGCTTTTCCGAAAACGAGCTGTTCGGGGGAGCTGGGGCAATCCGGGCAGGTTGCGTCCGAACCTGTGGGGTATTCGGTGTACTTCAATAATCTTTCGTATGCTTTCATGTTAATTCCTTCCTTTCCTATGTGTCTTTGCTACTCATCAAACAAAGCGCAATTCCGATTATTTATAATATTATACATCCGTCGGCCATATATCGGCGATAAGCGCGGCGCATTTTTCCAATTCCGTCTTGTCATTATCCTTGAAACGCCTCACCACGGGGCTATCCACATCCAATACTGCAACTATCTTCCCCTTTACGAAAATCGGAATAACTATCTCGCTTAAGGAGGCGCTGTCGCAGGCGATGTGTCCGGGGAATTCATGCACATTAGGCACCACAAGGGTTTGGGCGCTTCTCACCGCCGCCCCGCAGACCCCCTTTGAAATATCTATGGTGGTGCAGGCTATCTTCCCGCAGAAGGGGCCCAAATGGAGGGTTTCGCCCTTTAGAATGTAAAAACCCGCCCAATTCACATTGATGAGTTCGTCGTATATCAAAGCGGAAAGGTTGGCGAGATTGGATATATACCAGAGGCTGTGGTCCATGATCGCCCGGGCCTTTTCGGAAAGGGGGCTTTCGGTGTAACCCATGCGCTTTAATTCCCATTCTTCCCTCAGAATGGAATAAACCACGGTGTCAAGCACACAGCCGTCATACCTCCTCCAGCTCCTTCGCAAAGTGCCTTCCTTTTTAAAGCCGCATTTTTCTATCACCCTGCGTGAAGCGTCGTTATCGGGAAAATGGGATATACTTAAACATTCCAATCCCATTTCAGCAAAGGCGTAATCCACTACAGCCATGCAGGCTTCGGTC
This sequence comes from Eubacteriaceae bacterium, assembly GCA_012727485.1. GTDB lineage: Bacteria > Bacillota > Clostridia > Eubacteriales > Anaerofustaceae > JAAYHF01. Next base: position 3,351 of record JAAYHF010000114.1, on the reverse strand, counting down.
ATAAGTCCCCTGCCCCAATAATCCTGCGAAAGCACATAGCCCATTTCACGGGAGGTGATGTTGTTGCGAATTTCGTCCTTATCCAGCCCGATACTGCCTATTACCCTGCCCTCCGCCTTGTATTCCACCGCCCATACGCTTTGGCTTCTGATGAAATTACCCATTATCATCAAAGATTCTTCCCTGCTCGAATGGGGTTTCCAGCCGGCGGCGGGGCCCACCGAGGGGTTTATGCAATATTCGTAAAAATCCTCAAGGTCATCGGCTCTCCAATCCCTTAGAATAAGCCTTTCGGTTTCTATTGTTCTCATGTTTGCTCCTTTGGTTTCCTTTCGATTATATCATTCATTCCCCTCATTGCCATATTATTCGCCCCCCTTGCTTTAATCCCGAAAAGGATTAAATAGGGCTTATTTCGACAAAGTGGGGAGATAAAATTGACATTATCCCATTTTTCTTGTATAATTGACTTTGTAATATAAAAACAAACTGCAAAAGGAGAGAGTATGGGCAAATTTGAAGTTAAGGAAGCTAAAAACGGCGGATATGTTTTTAACCTGAAGGCGGCCAACGGAGAGGTTATAGCTGTTTCCGAGGTTTATAAAACCGAGGATAATTGCCTAAGCGGCATAGTCGGCGTTAAAAAGGCCGTGGAAAAAGCAGACATCGAAGATCAAACCGTCGAGAATTACGCTGTTGCCGCCCACCCCAAATTCGAAGTATACAAGGACAAGGCGGGAGAGTTCCGTTTCAGACTCAAAGCAGTAAACGGCGAAATCATCGCCACGGGAGAGAGCTATAAAACCAAGGACGGTTGCCTGAACGGCATCGAGAGCATTAAAAAGAACGCCCCCGACGCACCGGTGGAGAAATAAATCGAAAAAGCGCCCTGCAATTTATTTGCGGGGTATTTTTCTTTTTTGGCGCAAGTGATATAATACCTTATTCTAAAGAAAGAAGATAAAGCAATGGAGCAACAGACGATTATTATTCTCGATTTCGGCAAGAGCTTAAAACAGCTCACCGCACGCAAGGTGCGCGACAACAAAGTATATTCGGAAATAATGCCCTGCAATGCCCCGGCAAAGACCATAGCGGATAAAAAACCGATAGGGATTATTTTTACCGTGGGAACAAAGGAAGATTACGAAAAAAAGCATCGGGAGCTTGACGGTTACGACATTCCCATTTTGGAAGTATACGGCGACGAACCCGAGGCGGCTCAGCTTGATGAATTCCTACGCATAACCTGCGGGGCGAAATGCGATTGGAACATGGAGAAATACGCCGAAAGTTTGGTTGAGGAATTGAAGGCCCAAATCGGCGACGGCAAGGTGCTTTTAGCCCTTTCCGGCGGGGTGGATTCCTCCGTATGCGCTTATCTTCTGGACAGGGCTGTGGGCAAAAACCTCACCTGCATTTTTGTGAACCACGGACTGATGCGTAAGAACGAACCCGAGGAAGTCTGCGAAGTTTTCTCCAAGAAGGATATGAATTTCATCTATTTAGACGCTTCGGAAAGATTCCTCGCGAAGCTTAAGAATGTGACCGACCCGGAAAAGAAGCGCAAAATCATCGGGGAGGAATTTATCCGGGTTTTCGAGGAACAGGCCAAAATGATCGGCAAGGTGGATTATCTCGCCCAGGGCACCATTTACCCTGATATAATCGAAAGCGGGACAATAGGCGGACAGGGAGTGGTAAAGAGCCATCACAATGTGGGCGGACTTCCCGAACATATTGATTTCAAGGAGCTTGTGGAGCCGATAAAGCTTCTTTTCAAGGACGAGGTCAGACAGCTCGGCGCCGTCCTCGGTTTGCCTGAGGAAATTACCACCCGTCAACCCTTCCCCGGGCCGGGTCTGGGGGTGAGGGTGATAGGGCCGATCACAAAGGAGAGGCTGGACATTTTAAGGGATGCGGATTTGATATTCCGTCAGGAGATCATATCGGCGGGATTGCATAAGGAGATCAGCCAATATTTCGCAATTATCACCGATATTCACTCCACGGGAGTGGAAAGGGACGAGCGCACCTATAAATATACCCTGGCACTGCGGGCGATAAAGACCACCGACTTTATGACGGCGGAGTGGGTAAGAATTCCCTATGAGGTGCTGGAAAAGGTCAGCCGCCGCATCGTGACGGAGGTTGGGGATGTCAGTCGGGTGGTTTATGATATTACGGATAAGCCGCCGGCTACGGTGGAGTGGGAGTAAATAACGAAGCCCCGAAAGCCTTGATATCTCAGGACTTTCGGGGCATTTTTTCGCCATTTGATAGCAGATTGATAGCAGAAGCCAATTTTCGATTTACTCTGTTTACTCCTGTATTGCAGGTGGTTTGCAGGTAATCGCCCTTATTCTGTAAAACGGCCTTGCTGACTTTTGATAGTCGGCAAGGCCGTTTTTGCGTGTATGGATAAGGTGCTTATTTCTTATCTTTTAGGGCTTCGACGAGGGCATCACTGAGTTCTTGGGAAGGAATCTTAGTCCACCGTTGATAGGTATCAAATTCGGGGTATCTGTATCGCCATTGGTCATATTCCTCTTTGGTGATTTCCCCAGATTTCAGCTTTGCAGCTTGCATGTTCCACGCCATGAACATTTCCAGCATTCCGGCGTAGGCCGAACCTCTGGATTTGTCCAGCCGCAAACAGACTTCACCATCTATCTCCCCAATTTGCAGGCCGCGCAAATCTTCCAATGCAAACAGGGTGTGCATCAGGCCAATGTCGCTGTCAATTTCAGGGATGTCCAATGCCTTGGGCGACACATCAAGTTTATTCGCAAGTGCGGCGGTCAAATCGGCCTTCGGTGTCCTTGTGCCGGATTCGTATTGCGCCATACGAACATCAGCGGTCTTTTCGGGAAAGCCCACCGACATACCAAGAAATTTCTGTGTCATCCCGCGTAGATTGCGGAAAAAATGGATTCTCTCACCGATAGCCATATATCGTCAACTCCAGTCTGTTTCTCGTTGAACTGAGTATAGCATATATGCTTAAGACATGTCAACGAAAACCTTAGCAAAAAAGTTAAATATTTTCCTGCAAACCGCTTGACTTTAACAATAATGCTTAGTATAATGATGATGTATCCTAAGCGAATATGCTTAGTAAATGTCCGTCGCATGTCACGGTAATGGCATGTATCGCCCGGGCGAATCGGGAGGCGATTCAGAAAGTACCCCGACACGAAACCTGTGGCGCGGGCAGCCACAGGACGCAGAGTGGCATTTGCGGCATGTCTAAAAAAATGAAACAGGAGGTAACAATTTGGCGGAAAAACTGTTTATGAGGGTAAGCGAGGTTGCGGAGGCTTTGGATGTATCGGAGCCATATGTTGGAGT
>JAAYHF010000113.1 GCA_012727485.1 Eubacteriaceae bacterium | reverse complement strand
GTAAGCCTTTCTTCGCCCCGGCTTTTATCGAAAGCGAAGAAAATCCGCCCTTTTCGGTTGGTTTCAAGGGCCTTATGACCGTTATAAAAAAGGTCGCTTAATGGGTAAGTGGAAAGTATCAATCGCAGATTCTTATTTTGACACTCATACATACAGCCGCAGTCGAAGGGAGATTGCCTTTCTTGCCTTTCTTGCCTTTCTTCGCCCCGGCTTTTATAGAAAGCAAAAATAGTCTACCCTTTTCGGTATTTTCAAGGCTCTTATGACCGTTATAAATAAGGTCGCTTAAGGGGTAATGGGAAGTATCAACCGCAGATTCTTATTTTAACACTCAAACATACAGCCCGCAATCGAAGGGGGATTGCCTTTCTTGCCCTTCTTTACCCGTCTTTTAAAGAAAAGAAAGAGAAAACCCCCTTTCTCGGGCAGTCTTAAGCGCTCAACCGTTATAAACAGGGCATTTCAACCGCAAATAAAAACAGCACGAGGATAACGGGGTGCAGGTGCTATACGCCAAAGCCCTGTCAGCCTTGCTCCGGTTAAACGGTCTGCCTGCCTGCGATTTTACTTATAATACTCGAACTCGAAGCCCTCGATCGAAACCGTATCGCCTTCTTTAACTCCCGCCTTTTCGAGGGCGGAGAAAACTCCCTTGTTTTTGAGCAGTCTTTGGAAATAGGCGAGGGATTCGTAGTCCTCAAGGTTCACGGTTTTCATTATGCGCTCCATCATTTTGCCTGTGACGAAGAAAGCCCCGTCCTCCTTTACAATCTCGAAGGAGTCGTTCTCCTGTTCGTAGACCCTCTCCTCGATCTCCTCCTTCGTGAAGAAAAGCGGCTCGTATTCGATGGTGGGGAGGGTTTGGACAATACAGATTAAAAGCGCGGTGAGTCCCTCGTTGGAGGCGGCGGAGGTGATGAAGGTTTTGTGACCCTTCTTTTCGAAATACTCCTTCAGCTCGTCGAGTTTATATCTTTCTTCGGGGGGAACGATGTCCGCCTTGTTGAGCATGACTATCTGCTGTCTTTCCATGAGTCGGGGAGAGTAGACCTCAAGCTCCCGGTTTATCTTTTCGAAATCCTCCTTCGGATCTCTCCCCTCACTGCCCGCCGCGTCCAACACATGAACAAGCAGTCGTGTGCGCTCGATATGGCGCAAAAATTCACTGCCCAAGCCCACGCCTTCCCCTGCGCCCTCTATCAGCCCGGGTATGTCCGCCATGACGAATTCCTCCGAATCCCTGTATCTGACCATGCCCAAATTGGGGTAGAGGGTGGTGAAATGGTAGTTTGCTATTTTGGGTTTGGCGTTGGAAACCATGGAAAGAAGGGTGGATTTACCCACATTCGGGAAGCCCACCAAGCCCACATCCGCCAACATCTTCAGCTCCAAAGTCAGCTTTTTGGTTATGGCTTCGTCGCCCGGTTTGGCGAATTTCGGGGCCTGTCTTGTGGCGAGGGCGTAATGCTGATTACCGTTTCCGCCCCTGCCGCCCCGGGCCGCGGTGTAGCTTTCCCCCTCCGCCACCAGATCCGCCACAGCCCTGCCGCCCTCGAAAATCAGCGTACCCACAGGTACTTTTATCACAAGGTCAGCCGCCGCCTTTCCGCTGCGGTTTTTCGAAGAACCGTTTTCCCCGTCGGGGGCCTTGAATTTTTTGGTGTAGCGATAATCCCCAAGGGTGCTGACCGCTTCGGTGGCCATGAGTATCACGCTTCCACCCCTGCCTCCGTCGCCGCCGTCGGGCCCGCCGTTGGGCATGAATTTCTCCCTTAAGAACGAAACCGCCCCGTCTCCCCCCTTGCCGGAGGTCACTTCTATTTCCACTTTATCTATTATCATTTATCTTGTTTCCTTTGCGTTACCCGTTTTCCCTTTGAGGGCGTTCGATCGGGTTATGGGTTTATTATATACCAAAAACCGGGGGATTACAAAAGCGAAGGGAGTCAGCGGACAGCGAAAAGCGCGGTCATACGCTCCCCGGGCGATGTGAAAGTCAATAAAGACGATTTTTCTCGAAAATCCCGAGGGTAAGGCGCTTTTTATACGGATTTCGTTATACAAATTTCGCATCATGAAAGGGCAAACAAAGGCGGCTACGCATATAAGCAACATGGCAAGCGGAAATATCTTTATCTCCTTCTTTTAAGAATTGGTCTTTGTGGCAAGATAAAAAATACACTCCTGCTTTTGCGGATAATAAAGTGTTATTTAGGACAGGGGAAGATTATATGGGGCATTGCTTCAAGGGGCGGGGCGGATTATATGGGGTACGCTTCACGGGGCGGGTGAATCGTTTTAATGGTGACAAGAAATTTGCCGCTTGAAAATTTGCAGAGGTAAGTATAGATAGGCTTTTTACAAATAGAATTCACCTTTGGGCAGTCGGCGCTTTTCTTTCTCCGGTGGGCGGGTTTTCAGCAACGGCGGCGCAGAAATCGGAAACGGCGTGAGTTATTTAAGTTTTATCGCTCATCGGCGCTCTTTATGCCGATTAAGCAAAACCGCAAATCGAACGAAATTGAATGAATACGGCAGTATCATGGGAACACCGACCCTATCATTGTGAGAAAATTTTACAAAGTGACACGGGTCACTTTCGTTCTTAATGGCGGAACAAAAAAATCGCCCTCGTCGAATATAGATGTACCAAAGGGGTAGATAAAAATTAGCTTTTAGGCATATCTGTTTTTATGTGTATAAATTCACCTCCGCGTGAATATAAATTCACCTTCTGTGAATTTATTAAAGTTCCTGCCGCAAGGCGTGTACTTTTTTTACCGAAAACAACATTAAATAAGGGTATATTATTTTAGCGGTTAAATGCGGAACGGCGGAAAATGCGGAACATGGCATAAAAAGGGACGGGTGAACCGTCCCCTGTAAAGTTCACGCCGTTGGCGCTTTTCTTTCTCCGGCGGGCGGGTTTTTCAGCAACGGTGGCACAGAAAACGGAAACGGCGTGAAATATTTATGTTCCTTTGCTCATCTGCGCTCTTTATGCCGATTAAGCAAAACCGCAAAGCGAACGAAATTGAATGGATACGGCAGTATCATGGGAACTCCGACACTATAATTGTGAGAAATTTTTACAAAGTGACCAGGTCACTTTTCGTTCTTAATGGCGGAACAAAAAATCGCCCTCGTCGAAAGAGATGTACCAAAGGGGTAGATAAAAAGCCTTTGAAAAATTTGCTTTTATGTCCGATACAACATCAAATAAGGGCATAATATTTTGGAGGTTAAATGCGGAACGGCGGAAAATGTGGAACATGGCATAAAAAGGGACGGGTGAACCGTCCCCTGCAAAGTTCACGCCGTTGGCGCTTTTCTGTCCCCGGCGGGCAAGTTTTCCCGCAACGGAGGTGAGGAAATCGGAAACGGCGTGTATTATTAAATTGCATTGCTCATCGGCGCTCTTTATGTCGATTCGACAAGATCGCAAAACAAGCGAAGTTTAAGTTAAATTCGGCAATATCAGGGGGTTATTTCGGCTGACACCGTAGTTTAAAGCTCCTAATCCTCCTCCTTAACAACTTTAACCAAAAATCGGCACCCCTCCTTGCCCAAAGTGGTGAGCGCACTCGTTATCAACTCCACTTGAACCTCGCAACCGAGGGCTTTTTGAACATGGTGCTTCAAGTGGCCGCAACAGCAATAGCAATACCCCCGGGGCATGGGTGCGGTTTGTTTTCCCTTTTCCGGGCGCAGGCAGGAACAGCGGTAATACTCCATTTCGGGGTAAAAGGAAACATAAAAGCTGTTCTCGTCGATTTTCTCCCCGCGATAACCGACGATGAGGGGGTTGGACATAAGAGCTTCCATACGGGAAGCCCTGTCGGGGTTTTCCTTAAATATGGCCCTTGCCGCCGCCTCCCTTTTACCGCCCAGACAGCAGGCGCAGTCCTCCCTCAACTCTTTGAAATTCTCCCGGTTCTCCAAGGCGGGCAGATTTTCGGTGAACCAATTCATCAGCGCGTAATTATCCTTATCGAGAATACCCTTTGCAGAAGAAACGAAGTCCATCGCCTCCCGGAGGGTATAACCCCTTTTAATCATCGAAAGGGCGAGCCTTTTCACCTTCCCCGAATAAAGCTTGGCATCGGGTAAACTGCCTTCTCTCATCTTTTTTGCAGACATAATTCTCTTTTCTTCCCTTTATTTTTTACGGGTATTATACATCATAGGTTAATGGGAAGGGGGGATTTTGGGGTTTTTTGTTTTTTGGCGGGGTGGGTTTTAATTTTGGGGGTGGATGAGGGTTTGGGGAGTGTATTTTTTGAAACGGACTTTTTTGTAGGGAGGAAGAGACGGTTTTTTTTGATTTGGTTGGGAATGTGGGGACTTGTTTTTATTGGGGTTGGGGCGGGCGAGGTGGGATTGGTATTGTTTTGTGACCGGGTCACAGTTAAGAATTATCATTCTGACC
>JAAYHF010000112.1 GCA_012727485.1 Eubacteriaceae bacterium | reverse complement strand
GCTCCCCACTCTTGGCGCCATGAGCCGAAATAAAGCCTTGTCGGGCTGATAACATACAAAAGGCGGCGAAGTTTGCTGAGGGTATGCTCCTTCGGTCGGCTCTTGAACTTTACGGAATACAAAAAACATCACTTGCGGTTAAGTGATGTTTTTGTTTATTATCCCGATTTTCTTATTACGATATGTGCTGTGATTTACGGATAAAACGGCGTCAGTCCGTTTTGTTATCTTCTCCCGCTTTTTCCTCGGGTTTATCCTCGGTACATTCCCGATTGCAGGCGGGTTTTTCCCCATCTTTTACATCGTCCTTTTGATATTTAGCCTTCAATTCGGATATCTTCTCCTTGGCGTCCTCCATCACATCGGAGAATTTCTCGCCGTATTTCTTTGCCAGCTCTCCCATGGTTTTTTGGGCATCGCTCAAAAATTCCTTGATGTCCTCTCCCGCCTCGTCTGTCCATTTATCCAGCGCTTCCCCGGTTTTACCCGCCCAAGCGTCCAATTTAACGGAAGCGTCCTTTTTATATTCGGTGTATTTCTCCTTTGTTTCCTCCGCTATCTTGGCGGCCTTTTCCCCAAGGTCGTCCGTCCATTTGTCCAGCGCCTCTCCGGTTTTGCCCGCCCAAGCGTCCAATTTAACGGAGGCGTCCTTCTTGTATTCGGTGTATTTCTCTTTTGTTTCCTCTGCTATCTTGGCGGCTTTCTCCCCAAGGTCGTCCGTCCATTTGTCCAGCGCTTCCCCGGTCTTTCCCGCCCAAGCGTCTAATTTTTCGGCGGCTTCGTCCTTCGCCTCGGCATACTTTGCGGAGTATTTTTCCTTCAGCTCCCCGTATTTCTCCTGGGCGTCCTCCATGACATCATTCAGCTTTTCGCCGTATTTCTTCTTTAATTCGGCAAATTTCTCCTTGGCTTCCTCGGTGAACTCTTTAAAATCATTCTTCTCGCCGTCTTTATTCTCCTCGGCGTTGGCTAAATCCTGCTTTTCTTCGATCTCGGTTTTTTTCTCATCTTCCATATTCAATAATTCCTTTCGTAAGGCAAACGAAAAACGAGTTTTTGCGATTGCCTGTACCCTTTTACCAAAATAATATACGAGCTTGATTATTATTAAAGATATATACCGTTAAATTTCGATTAAACCAAGCCTTTCCTTATTTCCTTCACCTTATCCATGAAAACCCTGACATTTTCGGCCTTCACCTCTCCCGATACCTCATGACCTTCCTTGAAGTAACTGCCCACAATCCCCCCGTCGCAGAGGGAAAGCTGTTCGCCGACATTCTCAAGGTTGACCCCTGCGCCCACGATAAGCGGGAAATCCTTGATGACGCTTCTGAATAATTTGATTTTTTCCATATCGGTGGCGCTTCCCGTGGCGCTCCCCGTCACCACTATCCCCGAAGCGCGCCCCATCGCCAAAAGCAGATCCTCCTCGGTGCTTCTCCCCGATAGAACAGGTTGATATTTAAATCTCACTCCACCCAAGACGGCGACATCGTTTTGCATAAGGGAGTGCATCAGCTTTTCATATTCCCTGTCCTCCCCGGGGGGCAGATGTCCGCATACCGAATCCACCTGAATAAAGGCGGCGTTGTATTCGAGGGCGGCTTCCATGCTTTTCAGCGGCTCGTCAAGGATATTAACTCCTATTACCTTCCCGGGGTATTCCCCGCTGAGTTGAGCGAGGGCTTTATGCACATAAAGGGGCGAGCCGAAATAATCTTCAATAATAAGCCCGTCAGCCCCATTATTGAAATATATTTCCGCCTCCCTCATCCAGCGCCGCCGCTTATCCTCGGAAGAATAGCCCTTTAAATGAATCATCGCCATTATCGGCTTTTTTACCTTAAATAGATTAAGAAATTCCATAATGCCCTCCGTTTGAAAAATAATACCACATCGGCTTTTTTTCGGCAAGTTTGACAACTGCTGTTTCTTGTGATATTTTTGTTTCGGAGGGTAAAATGGAATATATTGTCGGCGGATATACGATGGTATCCGATGTTTATTTTAAGGACGGCTCTGTTTTTAAAGCAGATGCGGGGGGAAGTGCTTACAGTGTCGGCGGAATAAAGCTTTGGAGGGACAGCCTCGCCTATGTGGGAACTGCGGGTAAGGACTTCGAAGAATTTTTCGGGCAGTATTACAGCAATAACGACATTTCCCTTTTTATAGATAAAAAACTCGATAAAACCCTTTATTATGTGCTTCATTACGCCGAGGACGGCTCATGGAGCGAAGAATGTAAATACGGTGAAGCCTATGAGAGGCTATCCATTGCCGAAGCGGGGTTGACCCCCGAAATGTTTAAAGCCCCCTGCGGGGAGGACACCAAGGGCATATATATAGAGGCGGCTTTGAATACGAAAATAGTACACCGTTTCGTTGAGTTGAAAAGCTATGCGCCGAATGCCAAGCTTATGTGGGAAATTGAGGGATCGGATTTATATGACCCCGAAAAAAGAGGGGAAATACTCTCCCTTATCCCCTCTGCCGACTGCTATTCGATGAATGTGAACGAAGGAAAGGCCTTTTTCGATACGAAAAGCGAAGAAAGAGTTATAAAAGAAATAAGGGATATTGATCGCACCTGTTTTTTAAGGGCGGGGGAGAAGGGGGCCTATTGGATCGAAAAGCAGGAAGTCACCTTTGTTCCTTCCTTTGGGGTGGAAGATTCGGTCGATGCCACGGGTTGCGGAAACGCCTCCACCGCCGCCGCCCTGATAGGTTATGCGGAGGGGCTTTCACCGAAAGTCACCGTCGCCATGGCCAATATTTCCGCCTATTTCACTTCCCGTCAGCACGGGGTCTATCCCGTCAATGACGCCGACGCAAGAAAAAAGGCTTATGAGATGTTGAATAAATGTTTATAAACAAAACCGCATAAGGCAAAAGTTAATTGCAAAAGTACATTAACAAAAATAAACAAAAGAACATAATCATAAGTGCATAAACAAAAGTATATAAACAAAAGTACATAAACAAAAGTACATAAACAAAAGTACATAAACAAAAGTACATAAACAAAAGTACATAAACAAAAGTACATAAACAAAAGTACATAAGCAAAAGTTCAACAAGCAAAAGTTCACAAGCTACCGCTTGTGAACTTTCCCACTTATGAACTTTTCGCTTGTGAACTTTCCCGCTTGTGAACTTTTTCGCTTATGGACTTTATCGTTTATGAACTTTACCTTTTATGTGATTTAACGCTTTTAGTTTTAATGATTATCGGAGTTGACCGACGAATAACAGCCATTGGCCCATCTTTTTCTCGTATAAAACATTCATTCCGCCTTCTTCGTAGGCGGCTCTTACTTCGTCTGCCCTCTCCTCGATTATGCCTGTGGAAATGAAGTATCCTTTTGGCTCGAGAATATCTTTCATTTGAGAACAAAGCGTGCATACGGGCCCGGCGAAGATATTTGCCACTACAATATCCGCCCTTTCGGTGAGCTTGTCCGTCAGATCGCCGCAAAGGGCGGTGATAATATCTGTTACCCCGTTGAATTCGGCGCATTGCTTTGTGGATAGGACGGCATTTTCATCTATATCAATGGCGGTGACTTTGCCCGCCCCCAACTTCGCCGCCGCAACGGAAAGTATGCCGCTTCCGCTTCCCACGTCCACAAGATGCCCTGCGCCGGGGGCGTAGGTTTCGAGGGCGATGAGGGCCATTCGGGTGGTTTCGTGCATACCGCTTCCGAAACTTGAGCCCGGGTCGATCAATACGGTTATCCTGTCGGTCTTTTCGGCCTGCTCCCAAACAGGTTTTATATAAAGCCTCTCGCCCAGCTCAAAGGCCTTGAAATACTCCATCCAGTTAAACTGCCAATCCTCGTCCCTTACGCTCAGGGTTTCGATCGTCATATCGGCGAATTCGCTTCTTTCGGCCTTTAGGGAGTCCAACTTGTCGGCCAAAGCACCCAAAAGGGCGTTTCCGCTTTCGTCGTCTGATATATATATCTTTATGTTCGCTCCCTTGCGGCGTATATCCTCGGTGAGCTTTTCGTCCACCATATCCCATTTATCGGAATTGCTTTTCAGAAAATCGATGAGTTCCTCCGGGTTGTTCACAACGCAGTCGGTTATCCCCATCTCCTCCAAAAGTCCGCCAAGGCTTTCCAGCTGTTCTCCCTTGACATATATGGTCATTTCAGTCCATTGCATAGCCTTAACCCCTCATGTTCTTTAATCGCCTTATTATAAGTTAAGCTCCGGGAATTAACAACATTTATTTGATTGATGCTTTAGGTTTTATGATATATAATCATATCAAGAAACAAAAGGGGGAACAAAATGGTCAGCGGAAGCAAAATAACGGTAATAGGCGCGGCCAACAAGGACATAATAGCGAAATCCACGGGCAAATTCATTGCAAAGGATTCCAACATCGGGCATATCACCTCCTCCTTCGGGGGAGTGGGCCGAAATATCGCCCATAACTGCGGACTTTTGGGGCTCGATACGGCCTTCGTTTCCGCTGTGGGTGCGGACGGGGATTCGGCGGCGATGATAACCGGGCTGAACCGCATCGGAGTGGACACCTCCCGGGTGTTATCCTCCGAGGAATATTCCACAGGCACCTATATTGCCGTTTTCGATGAAAAGGGGGATATGGTCTGCGCCGTAAACGATATGTCCATCACCGACGCGCTTAATAAAAACTATCTTTCGAGCCTTGAGTTTGCCCCCGGGATAATCGCCCTCGATACGAATTTATCCGGGGAAGCCTTGGAATATATCCTTTCGTTGAAGGGTTTCACCTTCTTTGCGGAGCCTGTAAGCGTGAATAAGGCGGGCAGGCTTATCCCCTATCTTTCCCAAATTGATGTTATCAAGCCGAATGTCTACGAAGCGGCTTTCCTCAGCGGAGTGGAAATTAATGGGGAGAAGGATATTTACGCCGCCGGGGAAAAACTGCTCGCATCGGGGGTTAAACAGGTGTATATAACCTCGGGGGAGCAGGGGGTTTATGCTTTCTGCGAGAAGGGAAGCTTTCATAGAAAGCCATATAAAACCCGAATCGTAAACGCCAACGGCGCGGGAGACGCCTTTTCTGCGGGGGTTCTTTACGGGCTGATCAATGATTACGCCATACAAAAGATATGCGCCTTTGCCTGCGGGTGTTCCTGCTTCGCTCTGGAAAGCGAGGGAACGATAAATACCGCCCTCAGCGAAAAAGCGGTTTCGGATAAAATAAAGGGGGAGGAAATATCATAATGGAGCATCTTTTCATATCCGAGGAAGTCTCGGAGGCGCTGGCAAATTCAAGGGGGGTGGTAGCCTTGGAAAGCACCATAATTTCCCATGGAATGCCCTATCCGCAGAATGTTCAAACCGCCCTTAAGGTGGAAGCCGAAATAAGAAACTGCGGTGCTGTTCCCGCCACTATTGCGGTGATAAAGGGAAAGATAAAGGTGGGGCTGACCGAGGAGGAAATAGAGTATCTCGGACACGAAGGCCCCGCCGCCCTGAAATGCTCCCGCAGGGATCTGGCCTATGCGGTCTTTTCGGGGCTTAACGGAGCGCTGACCGTGGCGGGAACGATGATTTGCGCCCAAGCGGCAGGAATACGCATCTTCGCCACCGGCGGCATCGGCGGAGTTCACAGGGGAGGCGAAAAGACCATGGATATATCGGCGGATTTGGAGGAGTTGGGAAGAACACAGGTGGCGGTGGTATGCGCCGGGTGCAAATCCATTTTAGACATCGGACTTACCCTCGAATATCTGGAAACAAAGGGGGTGGCTGTAATAGGCTATCAAACCGATGTGATGCCCGCCTTCTACACAGCGAAAAGCCCCTTCAAAACCACCTTCACGATGAACTCCCCCGAACAGCTTGCGGGTTATCTGAATACGAAAAGGGAAATGAAGCTCGGCGGGGGCGATGTTATAGTCAATCCCGTGCCGCAGGAGTATTCAATGGAAGAATCCGTCATAAACGAAGCCATTTCCGCCGCTTTGAGCCGCTGTGAGCAAAGGGGCATAAAGGGTAAGCAGATAACCCCATTTCTTTTGGAGGAAATCAAGAATATCACCGGGGGGGACAGCCTTGAGGCCAATATCGCCCTTGTGCTGAATAATGCCCGTCTGGCGGCGCAGACGGCGAAACTTTTAAAATAAGCATGAAAATAAGCGGCGTTTCCCACTTTTGAAGGGGTAATGCCGCTTTATATACAAAGGCGAAACCCTATAATTTAATATATGGCACATAATGATAACATTGTGTGCCGAGAAAGCATACTGCGATGGTTTGCTCTTTTCACGAAACTACTTACCGGAACCGCTTGGTTTTTTATGCTCGCATTTCGTTATCGGCAACAGTTTCGTTTTTTATTTCCCACCGCTTTAACCGCCTCCGCAAGTAAAAAAGCGCCCTTTAGGCGCTCCGCACAAAACAGTGTATAACCTTCCGACTGTCTTAATTGGAATTGGGAGTTTGCATCAATGTTATAAAGAGCGTTGTATCGGTTAATGCTTCCGTGCGCCGCTTACCCCGCACTCCCGCCGAAGAACTTATTTTGACTCCAAATCAATAAAAATCACCTGCGGACGGTTGTTTATCCTCAAAGGCAAAACGCTGTTGCCCAGCCCGCGGCTGACGACCATGGCGCTATCCCCCTTTTCGTATAAACCCGAATCGTACTGCGGGAAAAAGCCCTGGTTCGGAGCATAAAGCCCGCCTATAAAGGGCAGGCGTATCTGTCCGCCGTGGGCATGACCGCTTAAGGTCAAATCCATCCCGCATTGGCTGTATATTTCGAATAATTCGGGTCTGTGGCTTAAGAGTATTTCAAAACCTTCGCTTTCCGTTTTGAGGGAGTCTATCTGCGAGGCAATCAATCCATCAGGCCCGTCGAGCCAATCATAACGGAAAAAATTCGGGTCGTCTATTCCGAGAATGTATATCTTCTCTCCGTTTATGGTTATCTCGGCCTTGTCGTTTCTAAGCACAACCGCCCCAGCCTCCGAGAAGGCTCTCATCAAATCCTCGCTATCGGAAAGCCTCGCCTCATGGTTGCCCGTGACATAGTAAACGGGGGCGATCCGACAGGCTTTCTCAATAAATTTAACGGCGCAGTCGAAATCTGTGCGGCTGGAATCGACTATATCTCCGGTCACGGCGATGATATCCGGCTCGTTCCTTTCGATAATATCCAAAAGTTTCCGATTATCTTCCCCGAAATATTCGTTATGCAGATCGGAAATATGGGCAATGCGAAAATTCTCCGAGAAGGGAAAGTTTTCGCTGTAATATGTTATGTGAGTGCTTTCAATGCTTTTATTTGCCCAAAGGCACCAAAGCAGATATAGCGCAATGATCGACAAGAGCATAAAAGCCCTTTTTCTTTTCATGGGTAAATCGGTTTTTCTCATGTGAAAAGCATAAAAAGGAAGCGCAGAATGAACCTTATGGCCATGAAGCCCAAAAGAATCCTGCCGGGGGTGAGCCTTATGGCGGGCAAATCTCCGTAGCTCGAAGAAGAATAAAAGAATCCCTCATCAAAGCGCAGTTTCTGAAGAAGTCGGGCATATTCGTAGTTCTGCGGTTCCATATCCAAAGCCCTTTGGGCATATTTTACAGCGGTGTCGGTTTCGCCAAGTCCGCTGTAAGCCACGGCGGTATAATAATACCAATCAGAATTTCTCTTGGATATATTCCAAAGCACATTGAGAGCCTGCGAATAAAAGCCCGCCCTCAAATAACTGACGGCGCTTGAAAGGGCGCTCTCATCGGCATAATAATCATTCGAATTACCGTAATAGCCGTTTTGAGTGCGGGAATTCGAATAACCTGCGCTATAACCGTTTTGCCTGCCGTAATCAAAGGAATCCGCTTTGCCGTTTTTTATGCTGTCGTAGGCGGCGTTTATTTCCTTCATCTTCTGCTCGGCGGCCTTGTTGCCCGGGTTGAGATCAGGGTGGTATTTTTTGGCAAGCTTCGAATAGGCTTCCTTTATTTCCGAGGCCTCGGCATCGGGGGTAACTCCGAGTATCGTATAGGGATCGGTAAGGGTGGCCATCAGCTTTTACCCGAAAACACTTTCCCGCATTTGGGGCAGGTTATTTTCACCTTACCCTTGCCCTTGGGAATACGCAGGGTGGTTTTGCAACCGGGACAGGTGAAGAAGCGGTGGGTGTTGCGCTGGTCGTAGCGTATGCGGGCGATCTCGCCCTTTGTCTGGAAATCCTGTCTTATGCCTAAATATTTGATATTTTCCTTAAGCCTTGAAAAGCTGTCCCTCGAAAAAACCCGAAAGATGGTCAGCGCTATGAATAAAAGGGCCAATCTGCGGAAGATAAGGGCGGTCGTCTGGCGGGTGAAGGAGGAAATGACGGCGAAGATGCCCGCGGCGGATAGGGTGAGCCTTGCCAAATCGTCCACTCCGTATCTGTCCTGCATATAATATTTAAATTTTCTGCGAAAATTGTTTCTGAAATTGTCCATGGTGTTATTATCCCCCGCATCATCGTCGGTGTCAATAAATCGACGGCATAATAATCATAGGTTAATTTTGTTCTTAACTTTCGGTGTATCCTGCTCGAAAATGACTCTGTCAAAGGAATTCAGGGCCTTTTCCACCTCTGTTTTGCCCTTGGGTGTGTAGCCCACGCTCTGCGCCCCGAAAAGCTTTGTGGCCAAGATAAACCCGAGGGAGCTTTGCTTATAATCGAAGGCGAGAAAATCGGGGCGGCTGAGAATGTTCACCATATACTGCCAAAGGAAAAAGCCGTTTATATCGGCTTTTTCGGGTTTGCAGGACAACTGCCCTCTTATTATGTAGGGGGCGTTGAGGCGAAACCACCTCACTATATAAGGATTGAAGGATTCCATACAGATAAAGCCGCCGTAGGAGGTGATGTGCTGAAGCGCCGAAGGGCATATATCGGTGTTTTTAATGCCGTTTTGGGTTTTTATCTCGCAGATAACGGGAAGGGATCCCATTACCCGCAGTACATCCGAGAAAAGGGGTATTCTTTCGGCGGTGCCGTTCAGGGAAAATCTTTCCAGCTGTTCGTAGGTATAATCCGATACCTTCCCCTTGACACGGCACATACGCTCGAGGTATTCATCATGGAAAACCACAAGGCGCATATCCTTTGTATACTGTATATCCAATTCAACGCCGTAGCCCTCCCGAGCCGCCGCTTCAAAGGCGCTCAGGGAGTTTTCGGGAATAATATCCGAATAAAGCCCCCTGTGGGCGTAAAGACCCTCGGGCAGGGTTCTTTTTCTGCCTGCCCGGGGGAAAATCATCAATAAATATAGCCCTGTGAGCGACAAAACGGCGATGGAAAGCGTAAGCACGGCCTAATCCTCCATATTGAGCATTTCCAGCTTATCCTCGGGAAGGGCGGGTTTGTTGTCGCCGTGGCGCACGCTGAGCATGGTGAAAAAGGCCGCGGCCACAAAGATAGCTCCGTAGGGGAAAAGAGTCCAAAAACCCACCTTTTTCAGGAGCTGACCCGAAAGGATCGGGGTTAAAATCTGGGCCGCCATGGAAAAGGTGTAATAATAACCGGTGAATTTACCGATGTCCGAACCCTTGCACATTTCCACCACCATCGGCAGGGAATTCACATTGATTGCCGCCCAAGCAAGCCCCACGAAGGCGAAAAGGATATAAAGCACGAAGGAGAAGCTTTCCGATATGAGGGTAAAGACGAATGCGGTCGCAAAACAAGCCGCAAGCAGGACGACACCGAATAAAATGGTGCGTCTGCGCCCTATCTTGGAGGAGATTATTCCGACGGGTATGTAGGAGATGATCGCCCCTGCGGTGGCTATGGTCATGCAAAGATTGGCGGAGCCCAGCGACATATTCCAAACGGTTGTCGCATAGGTGGAAAACCAGGTGGTGACGGCGTTGTAGCCGATGAACCAGAGGGCTATGGAAAACAAAAGGAAAATGAGGGATTTTTTGACGGCGGCGGGAAGTGCGGCGGTGTCGCTTTCGGTTTGCTCGGTCAAATCGTCCTCCGGGTGGGCCTTCTCGTATTCCTCCATTTGACGCTCTATTTTCTTTTCCTTGACGGTGAGCATGAGAAGAATGACCGAAACGGCCATTATCACCGATACTATTATGAAAAGCGGCCTATAATCTATATGGCTTAACCCTTCGGTTTTGGCGGAGGAATACATGAAGGTGGTGATAATAAGGTATATTATGCCGCCCACCGCCCCCATAAGATTGATTATGGCGTTCGCCTTACTGCGAAGGGGCTTGGGGGTGACATCGGGCATCAAGGCCACTGCGGGACTGCGATATAAGCCCATGGATAAAAGCAACATTCCCAATACTATTATGAATCCTATCAGCAGGCCCTTTTCATTTGAGGTGAAGTAGGCGTTGTCCAAAAGGGGCAGAATATTCATCAGTGTGACAGCAAGGGCTGTCCCCGTTAATATAAAGGGGGTTCTTTTTCCCAGTTTGCTTGTGCATTTATCCGAAAGAGAGCCGAAAATCGGGAGCAGGAACATAGCCAAAACATTGTCCGCCGCCATGATGTAGCCCGAAATATCGCTGGTAAGCCCGAAGGTATTGAGCAGAATCAGGGGTATTATGTTGTCATATAGTTGCCAAAAGGCGCATATCGAAAGGAAGGCGAAGCCCACCAAGAAGGTTCTTTTATAATTCAGTTTCATGGCCTACTCCCATTTCTTTTCGGCGGGGTCCCGATTTTCCTCTATCTCGGTGAAAAGTGCCACCCTGTTGGCATGGCGGCCGCCCTCGAAGGAGGCTTTCAACCATTCGTCCACTATCATCTTCGCCAATTCATCTCCCACAACTCTGGAGCCCATGGAAAGGATATTCGTATCGTTGTGCATACGGGAAAGGCGGGCGGAATAGGGTTCCGCACAGCAAACGCATCTTACGCCCTTTATCTTATTGGCGGCAATGGCCATTCCCACCCCGGTGCCGCAGAAAAGAAGCCCTTTCTGCGCTTCTCCCGAAGCCACAGCCCTGCCCACCTTATATGCGAAAATCGGATAATCGCATCTTTGCTCGACCAAGGTGCCGTAATCCTTCACCTCATAGCCCAAATCGACAAGATATTTCTCGATTATTTTTTTAAGTCCGAACCCCGCATGGTCGCTTCCCAAAGCTATCATAAATGCCTCCGTTTATTTTATGTTTTGTGTTTTACCCAAAGCTATGTTGTATGGGTAACGGGTGATATAATATATTCCGATATATCACGGTAATTATACTATCACATCATACCCTACGGAGCAAAATGGACACAGTATTATTTAATAAGATAACCCCCGAACTTGACATCGAAAGAATTTCCTCCCGCTGGCAGGTGAGAAAATCCTCCCCCTTCTATGAGGAAATAGAGGAAACGAGGGAATATGCCGCCAAGCTTATGACCCCCAAAGCCATAATCAGAAGGATCGGGGAGTGCAAAATCGACGAGATGGGCGTGGAGATTGACAATATCCGCCTGAACAGCCCTTCGCTTGCGGAAATATTGAAGGATTCACCGGCCGCCTACCTCTATGCCGCCACGGGTGGTGAGCGCCCCGAGGATAAGGAGGAGGTTGTTTTCGACAGCCTTTGGAGTATGTATTTGGGAGACGCCATCTTCTCCGCCATCGACAGGGCGAGGGAATATGCGCAAAACGATTCCTCCCGCCCCGTTGCCTTTGCAAACCCCGGGGATATTGAGGATTGGGCCCTTTCGGAAAACGGCAAAATATTGGAACTGTTGGGGGATATTCCCGCCCTTTTGGGAGTGAGCGCCGGGGAGGAGGGTCTGCTTCGGCCCTTGGATTCGGTCTGCGGGATTTTTTATGCGAAATGATGTAACAAGTTTTTGCATAACGATAACAGCATATTCGTTTTGTGCGGACGATAAACGGACTAACCTTAACAATCATATTCAAATAAACCAAGGCGCAATCGTCCGTAAAGCGGTTGCGCCTTTTCCTTGCCCCTGAGCAAGGGGAACTATCGCCCGAAGCAGACCGAAGGAAGGTATATCCACGGGAGCGCACCGAAGAAAAGCGAACCTTGTAATTTATTTTTTTTGTGTTATCATTTGATTGTTGATCCTATCTTGAAAGGGGCGAGAATGAAACCGAAGAAGGCAAGAAAGCTTAGAAATGCTCTGATGATTATCGGGACTGCGGTAATGCTGTTGAGCTTCATCGACAAGGTATTTTTTGTTATAGGAGCCGTTATTACCTTTTCTTGTTTGCTCCCGCATTTTTTGTTTTATAAATGTCCTCATTGCGGTAAAAACCTCGGGAGAAATGAAGGTGATTTTTGTCAATACTGCGGGAAGGGGATTGACGATTGACAATCGTTATCGGGCTGATGATTAACCGCTTGCTATCAAAGGCATACGATGCGCTTAATATATTCCCCGTTCCCAGAGGAGTCACTCACAGCGATAAATCGGAATTACAGGAGGAGGCATGAATAAGGAATGGAATCACCCGTTGGAGAAAATCGTTAAGTCGGTCACTTATAAGGGCATTTCCTATGACATAGTCGAGCGTCCCGATGTTTTATGGGTCGGCTGTCTTAATTATGCGGATAATAATCATGAAGAATCGGACAGCGACACAACACTAAGTCGTTTTCGGAATCTCTTGGGCGTTGAAAAAAGGGAGCTTGTTAATCCCGCTTGGAGCGCCGCTATTTGGGTAAACTACGGTTGCGATGATAAGCCCTGCGGGATTATGTTTGCACAGGAAACTTATTCCGATTTTCAAGACGGCAGATATGAGGTTATAAAACAACCCGCCGGATTATGGTTGAGATTGCGCCGAAGCAAAGAAACCTCACTTGCCTTATTCGGGGGCGAAAGCATAGATGCTTGGGATTATTTTGCCTGCGGTGAAATGCCTAAAGCCGCCGAAGCGAACGGCTATATCGTTAACCCCGATGTTTCTCTGTGGATCGGGTATGACTGCCATGAAGAATACGCCGCGCCTCCCCATACTTGCTACGCATATCTTCCCATAGTATAAGCTTTATAAAAAGTTAAGGCGACACCGCGCAATTTGCGGCAGCGTTATGGGAGGCGAGGAAAATTTCCCCCCTTTATTGACTGCCGCCTACCATGGTAATATAATTGACATGGATTTTACGATATTCATCTGAAAGGAAGGTCTTAAAATGTTTGCGGAATTCGAACAATATGCCCAAAAGGGGTTGGAGATGGGCTTTACCCATGTGGCCCCGCTTAAGGCCGATACGATAATATGCCGCCACGAGGTAAGGGGAGACTGTGCCGTCAATAAATGCCACGCCTACAACAAGAGTTGGGCTTGCCCCCCCGCCTGCGGAACCATAGAGGAGTGCCAACAGCGCATAAGAGAATATGAAAACGGGCTTATCCTCCAAACCACAGGGGAATTGGAGGACAATTTCGATTATGAAAGCATGATGGCCACCTCCGCCAACCATGCGAAACATTTCGAGGCCTTCAGCGATTACATAAAGGAGATATGCCCCTCGGCTCTGCTCATCGGCACGGGAGGCTGTTTGAGATGCAAACAGTGTACCTATCCCGATGCCCCCTGCCGCTTCCCCAATAAACTTACCCATTCCATGGAGGCCTACGGCATGGTGGTAAGCGAGGTCTGCCAAGCAAATAACATTCAATATTATTACGGCAAGAACACCATCACCTATGTGGCCTGCGTTTTGGTGAATTAGCGGGGGCTTGGGTTGGCGTGAAGTCTTAGCGGCAAATAACGGAAAAGAAGAACAAAGTGCATTTTTGCTTTAGCGGCGAATATGCGCTTTTTATATGGAGCGCCGACAGCTTTTTTGCCAATATGGGAAGAAAGCCCCCTTTATCTGCTATAATTTATCCGAAAGGTTTTATATATGGGCGAAGCGTATCTTGAAAATCTGAATGAGCGTCAAAAGCAGGCTGTCCTTGCCACCGAGGGCTATGTGAGGGTGGTGGCGGGGGCGGGCAGCGGCAAAACGAAAACCCTTGCGGGTCGATTCGTTTATTTGGTGTCCGAATTGGGGGTTTCCACCTCGGGTATTCTTTGCGTCACCTTTACGAATAAGGCCGCCTTTGAGATGAAAAAGCGCATTCGCACCATTATCCCCGACAGGGATTTGGGTTATGTTTCCACCTTCCATGGCTTTTGCGTCACCTTCTTTAAGGAAGAATACCATATCTTGGGCTATCCCGCCGCCTTCATTGTGCTTGATTCCGAGGACAAGGACAGTATGCTCAAAACCATCTTTACGGATATGGGAATAACGAGCAAGGTTATGACCATTCAGCAGATCTCCGATTATATAGAAATAAAAAAGGCCGAACTCGATTATGTTCCCCTGCTGACCGATGTGGATATTGATAAAATCAAGAAAGCCGAGCAGGTTGCCACGGACATAAAAGACAAGGTGATGTACCGCTATTTTTACGAACAGCGCAAGGTTTTCGGGCTTGATTTCTGCGATTTGATTTATTTCACCCTTTATATTTTAAGAAACAACGATCAGGTGAGGGAAAAATGGACGGACAGAATGGAATATATCATGATAGACGAATATCAGGATATAGACAAGGATCAATACGCCCTCTCGGAGATTTTATCGGAAAAACACAGGAATTTATTCGTTGTGGGGGATCCGGATC
The DNA here is from genome assembly GCA_012727485.1 of Eubacteriaceae bacterium. Classification (GTDB taxonomy): domain Bacteria; phylum Bacillota; class Clostridia; order Eubacteriales; family Anaerofustaceae; genus JAAYHF01. The sequence continues at coordinate 11,587 of JAAYHF010000112.1, read as the reverse complement.
AGACCATTTACACCTGGCGGGGCGCCGATGTGCGCTTTATGTTGGATTTCGCCCGCAACCACAACAACACCGAAACCATTATAATGGATTTGAACTACCGCTGTGTTCCGGAAATATTAACCGCAAGCAATACCTTAATCGCCTTCAACGCCAATCGGATAGACAAAAAACTCATCGCCAATAAGCCCCCCGGGAAAAAGCCCCTTTATTTCCACGCCAAAAGCTCCAAGGAAGAAGCCCGATTCATAGCGGACAACATAAAGCTGTTGGCCGAAGGCGGACTTTCCTATTCGAATATCGGGGTGCTTTACCGAGCCCATTATATTTCCCGCAATGTGGAAGAAGAATTGGTGGCGCAAAAGATACCCTATGTGCTTTACAGTGGTGTGGAATTTTACCGCCGCAAGGAAATAAAGGATGTTATCTGCTATCTGCGAATGATTTTCTCCGCTGACGACATCGCCTTTCTTCGCACGGTAAACGAGCCAAAGCGCAACATAGGCAAAAAGCGCATCGAATATCTGAAAAACAAAGCCGACTCGGAGGGCATGACCCTTTACAATGCGCTTAAGGGCAGTTTGAATGAGGATATAATGAAATCCACCGGCGCAAAAAGATATGTGCAGACCTTGGAGAAATATCGGGAGGGTTATTTGGAAATGACCTTAACCGATCTTTTGACCGGGCTTTTGGTGGAAAGCGGCTACGAGGAATTTCTCAGGCTCGCCGGGGAAACCGACAGGTTGGACAATTTGGCGGAGTTGAAACGCTCAGTTTTCGAATTTGAAGCCACAGCGGGGGAGGAAACCACCCTCGGGGATTATCTGGGTCATATCGCCCTTTTCACCAATTTGGACACCTCCGAGAAAACCGCCGCCGTGAAGCTGATGACGGTTCACGCCGCCAAGGGGCTGGAATTCCCCGCCGTTTTCGTTTGCGGTCTTTCCGAGGGAATGTTCCCCGCAAAGCGAACCCTCACCCCGGATAAATTGGAGGAGGAAAGAAGGCTCGCCTATGTGGCCTTGACAAGGGCGATGGATCGCCTCTATCTAAGCGATGCGGAGGGTCTGAACTTCGACGGCTCCTTCCGCTATCCCTCAAGATTCGTTTTAAACTGCGGTAAAGAGAATCTTGAATATATGAGGGAGCTTGATGAAGAGTTGCTCGAGGGGGCGAAGAAGGCCATAAGCCGCAGTGAAAGCGCCGCCGCCAACGAAGTCGCCATAACCGAAGGGGCGAGGGTGCGCCACAGGGTTTTCGGGGAAGGCACCGTCCTTTCGGCGGACAGCGTGAATAAGCTCATCAAAATAAAATTCGATGCGCTTTCAACCCCCCGCACCCTCAGCTTCGAAGTACCGCTGGAAACTCTTCCCTGAAAGCTTTTGTAAACAGGGTAAGAATGTTATAATGCCGCAGTCAAAGGAAGGTTATCAATGAGCGTTAAAAAACCGAATTTATACGAAGATATGGAGCAGGTGGAGGATTTCTCCGCCGTTTTGGCGAATGCCAGAGAATACGAAATAGACATAAAAAACTGCGAAATAACCGGAGTGGTGAGCAGTGGGGTGGATTTTTCCAATATAGGCTTTGCGGGGGTTGTTTTCAGGGATTGCAAATTCATGGGTTGCGATTTTTCGAAGGCAAGCTTTGTGGACGATGCCTTTTCGGGTTGCGATCTTTCCAACAGCGTTTTCGAGGAGGCTTATTTCAACCGCTGTGAATTCACAAATTGCAAGGGGGCGGGCGCTTCCTTCAACAGCACGGTCATAAGGGATGTTTCGTGGACTAATTGCAATTTCAGATATTCCATTTTCAATAAAGCCCAATTCAACAATATTTCCATAGTTTACAGCGATTTTTGCGATGCCGCCTTTACCGAAAGCGCGCTGGGCGGCTTCAGCGCGGAAAACGCTTATTTCCTCGGCACGAATTTCTTCCGTTCCCCCCTAAAGGGAGTGGATTTCACGAAATGCGAAATAGAGGGGATCGTGCTTTCCGACAGCAATTATGAACTCAGGGGCGCGGTGGTCACCTCCCTTCAGGCGGTTTCGCTCTCCAAGTTTTTGGGAATCGTCATAAAGGACGAGCAGTAAATCGGCGTTATCGGGTTATTGTGCCGTGTTGCCCTTATCAAAGCATTACAAAAATAAGGATTTGCCGCATAACAGTAACCGTGAAAAGCGACCGCCCTATTTGCTCCGAGCTATAAAAGAAAACGCTCTGCCCATTTCAAGCTTGGGCAGTGCTTTGTCTATACGATAAAAAAGTAATAACCATACGGGGAAAATCCCCTTGGGTATGTCATGCCGGGCATAACTTAAGACATTGTGCGGCATTGTTATAAAACGCAGTTGAACTATCGCCGTTGTCGATATTGCGCCTGAATTTATCCATCGTTTATCCCCGTTGCCGGGTGACGGCTTGCGGATTATTAAACACCCCCTTATTTTCCGCCGTTTTAAAATAAAACCAATATTTGAACTATACTATTGACTTTTCGGTTAGCCCATGCTAATAATAAAGTTAGCGATAACTTACTCGGAGGGTATAATGAAAAGTCTTTGGTATCCCATTCTTCTTTCTACGATAGCCGGTTTGAGTACCTCCCTGGGCGGTCTTTTGGTCGTGATAAAAAAGGAAATAAGCTCCCGCTTCATGTCCTTTGTGCTGGGTCTTTCCGGAGGGGTGATGATATATATATCCATGACGGAACTGCTCAACGAATGCAGTGCCGCGATGAATCTGCATTATGCCCCCAAAACCGCCGCCTGCTTCACCGCCGCCGCCTTTTTCGGCGGAATGATACTCATCGCGGCGATAGACCGTCTGGTGCCGGAGGCGGATAACCCCCATGAACTTTCCCATGTCAATACGGAAAATGAGGATAATTTTTCCGGCAAATTGATGCGAAGCGGAATACTCACCGCAGTGGCCATATTCATTCACAACCTTCCCGAGGGAATGGCCACCTTCTCCTTATCCGCCACCGATGTTTCCCTTGGGCTTCCCATCGCCGCGGCCGTGGCCATACATAACATTCCCGAGGGGATAGCCGTGGCGGCTCCCATTTACAAGGCCACGGGCAATATGAAAAAGGCCTTCATGCTCTCCCTCGTTTCGGGCATTGCCGAGCCCTTGGGCGGGCTTATCGGTTATGTGCTTTTGCGAAACATAATGACCGATAAGGTGCTGGGAATCCTTTACGGAGCCGTTGCGGGGATAATGGTTTTCATCACCCTCGATGAGCTTTTGCCCCTCGCCCACGAATACGGTCAGGAGCATACCTCAATTTACGGCATCTTCACGGGTATGCTTATTATGGCGGCGAGTTTGATAATGTTTATGTGAAAACTTAGTATAAAACACCCCGAAGGGCATAACCTTTCGGGGTGTTTTTCGTGGGTAATCCCGCCGCAGTTGCAAACTTTCCTTGTTTCACAGTATTATCTTATTGACCGCAAAGAAAGCCTGTCCATAAAACTTCGGGTTATAAGCCCACCATTGCCGTGAGTTCCTCCAAACCCTTCGCCCCCACGGAGGTTAAGGCCACATTGCCCTGCTTGAAAAGCTTCAAGGTGGGGATATAGACTATTTCATAGCGGGCGGAAAGATCCCTCGCATTGTCCACATTGATCTTGCAAACCTTCAGCTTGCCCTCGTTTTGTTCGGCAAACTGCGCTATTATGGGCGCCATCTGCTTGCAGGGCCCGCACCAATCGGCGTAAAAATCCACCAACACCGGGAGGTTTGCCTGTAAAACCTCCTTTTCAAAACTGTCGCTCGTTATTTCGATAACTGCCATTTTCTGCTCCTTTATTCTTCAAATATTTTTGATATGAAATCCCTTAGTGCATCCTTCTGACTTTCGCTGAAATCCCCCTTTAGGGCATCGGTATCGGGAAAGAATAGCTTTTCCGTCATTTTGGCGTTTATGCTTCTCAGCAGATACTTCAAAGAAGAAGTAAGCCCCGTGAATTGATCCGCATATTCCCTCGAACCGCCGACTCCCAAAAGATAAGCTTTTTTAGCGGGGAGGTTTTTAGTGAGTTCGGGGGCGTTGTAAAGCACCTGGGTGCGGTCTATTAACGCCTTGAGGGAAGCGGGAGCGCCGCTGAAATAAACGGGGGTCAAGAAAAGCAGTCTGTCACAAAGGATAATTTCCCTTATTATCTCGGGCATATCGTCCTTAATCACGCAACTGCCCTTTTTGACCGCACAGCTCTCGCAGGCTGTGCAATATTCTATCCTCTTATCCGCGGTGCGTATCACCTTATAATCCACTCCGTCGGGGCAGTTTTCTTTTAACATATCAATGGCCTTCGCGGTGTAACCGTTTTTTCTGGAAGAACCCCATATAATAATCAGCCTTATAATCGCCCACCTCCGAGATTATTATCCTTCATTAACATTTTAATGTATTTTCCTCCTGTTTTATAGTATTGACACAAAATATTCGTTAGTTTATAATTTTTACAGATTATAAGCATATCGGGAGGTAGTTTTGATAGAAGAATATGTCGCAATGCTCATAGATGCGCTGCATATAGATTTTTGCAAAAAGGTTTTCAGCCGGGTGAAGGAAAGGGAAGGCAGTCTGTCCGCAATGGAGGTTTTCTCGCTGGAGGTGATAAGATCCCTGAATAACCCCACCATAGGCGAATTCGCTTCTTTTACGGGCATTTCCCAATCGAATGCCACCTATAAGGTGAATTCTCTGGTGAGCAAGGGCTATTTGACCCGGGTGGTTTCCCGGGAGGACGGAAGGGAATTCAACCTTCACCTGAGCGATAAATATTTCAATTACAAAGATATATTCAGGGACGATGTTATTCGCTTTACCCTGGGCGCCGTGGATTCCCTGACCGATGAGGAAAAAGCCGTTTTGGAAAAGGCCCTCATCAAGATCGACGGCAAGCTTGAGGCCATCAAACCCGCAAATATTTCAAAGAAATGACTTTAATTTTCCCCTTCGGCAAAGGCGGCGAGGGTTTCTAAGAAATCCTTTCCGTAGCGGGCGGCCTTAACCTCTCCCACCCCCGAAACCTCGAGAAATTCCTCGATGTTGCGGGGCATTTTTTCCGCCATATCGTTTAGGGTTGCATTGGAAAATATGATATAAGCGGGCAGACCCGCATTTTTTGCCAACTTGGTTCTGGTGGCTTTAAGCGCTTCGAATATTTCTGCCGCCTCCTCGGTGATCTCCGGGGTTTCGGCGGTTTTTCTTTTGCCCTCGGATTTCTTCCCTTCTTTCTTAGCTTTCACCATTTCGAGGGGTTTATCTCGCCTGAAGGACATCATGACTTTCTCCCCCTTAAAAAGGATAAGGGAGGCTTTTTCGGTTATCTCCAAAGTGGAATGGGCGGGGTTCGTCCGAATATAACCCTCCTCCTCCAAATGATCGATGATACCTCGCAGGGTTTGCTCATCCGTTTTATTCATCAGTCCGTAGGTGGAAAGCTTATCCAGCCCCAATTCCCTTATCCGCCCTGCCCCGCTTCCCCTGAGGGTGGATATGATAAGCGCCCTTCCCACATTGTAACCGAGCTTTTTGCCCGTTCTCACGATGCAGGAAAGAATCATCTGGGAATAAAGGCTTATGTCCAGCTTTTCGAACTCGCCCTTGCAGTTGCCGCAGTTTGAGCATTTCCCCTCGTGGGGTTGGCTGAAATAATTCAGGATATAACCCCTCAAGCAGGAGGTTGTTTTGCAATAACGGTTCATTATCTCAAGGCGCTCATAGTCTTTTCTCTTTATTTCAGCCCTTTGGGTGGGGGTGAGTTGGTTTTTCTCGTCCCTGTTTTCTATGAGATATTTCGCCGTTACGACATCTCCCGGGGAATAAAGCAATATGCAATCCGCCTCTGCCGAATCCCTACCCGCCCGCCCCGCCTCCTGATAATAGGCTTCAAGGCTTTTGGGCATATTGTAATGAATCACATAACCCACATTTGATTTATCTATTCCCATTCCGAAGGCGTTGGTCGCCACCATCACCGTTTTTCTGTCGAATTGGAAATCGTCCTGATTTGTTTGTCTTTCCTCGTTTGTCAGCCCGGCGTGGTAGCGGGTGGCGGGAATATTCATTTTAATAAGGGTATTCCATATCTTTTCCACCCCGTTTCGGGTGGCGCAGTATATAATGCCGCTTTTATTTCTTCTCTGCGAAACCAAGGCCTTCAGGGTCGCCTCCTTGTTTTTCGGGCGAAGCACATCGAAAAAAAGGTTGGGTCTGTCGAAGCCGGTTATCTCGATTAAGGGGTTTTGCAGACCGAGCAGGCGCTTTATATCCCCCCTAACCCTTTCGGTGGCAGTGGCGGTGAAGGCCGCAACCACGGGGCGGCGGGGGAGGGAGGCGATAAATTCCGATATTTTAAGGTAGCTCGGGCGGAAATCCTGCCCCCATTGGGAAATGCAGTGGGCTTCGTCCACCGCCACCAACGATATTTCCATTCGGCTCATGAGCAGACAAAAATCGGCGTCCTCCAGCCTTTCCGGGGCTATATAGACAATTTTGACCTTTTTCATGAATATCTCGTCGTAAACAATGCGGATTTCATCGTAGCTAAGCGAGCTGTTTATAAAAGCCGTCTGCGCCCCCGCTTCCTTGAGGGCGGCGACCTGATCCTTCATCAGGGCTATCAAAGGGGAGACGATGAGGCTCAAGCCCGAGAGCATGAGGGAGGGTATCTGATAACAAAGGGATTTGCCGCCCCCGGTGGGCATTATCCCCATGGCGTCCCTTCCTTCCAATATTGCATCTATAAGGTATTCCTGACCGGGCTTGAATTCGCTGTGGCCGAAATATTTCTTGAGTAAAGAGTATTTATCCATTCTTACATATCCTTCTGATTTTCGCAATTTCATTATAGCATTACCCCCTTCGGTAACCATCGGGAAGAAACAGTTATCGGAAGTTTGGGTTTTGCTAAGGGATAAGGGCGGCTCGACAGTTAAGGGGAATTCCCCCGCTTAGCGAACAGGCGCAGGCTCTTTTTATGGTTGATAATGAAAAAAAAAGGGCTTACCGAGGGGCATAAACCGATTTCGGCGGCAAGCAAAGGTATAAAAGCTCTATCGGGCGGTCGGGCGTATGATTTATGGAAGAAACTAAACAAAGAAAAAAGCCACCCGAAACGATGCCCCGTCACAAACAAGGGCATAAGAAAACGGTATTCACTCAAAGGCAACGCAATATGCCGCCGCCGTGCTTATTAATTTCTAAATTGCGCCCTGCGGCTTATCTCGGCGCACGAAAAAAAGCGGCCCTAAGACCGCTTTATTTTTTTACAGTTTGGCTTTTCCTTCCGCCACAAGCCTGTCATAATTCTTTCTGCTTGCTATGTAAATCTTTTCCTTAAGATCGGCGGGGCCGCCCATTGCGCTGCAAAGCACTCTGTTGTCTGCGCCTTCGTTGGCGAAGAAGTCGGCTATTGCCGCGTCAACTTCCTCGGGGGTGGAGTCCTTGGTTAAGCCCTTGGGCCCGACAGTGAAGATGAAATCGGGATATTTGGCCTTGAGCGCCCTCTTGTCGTTCATTTCCTGACCGCCCCAGGAATCCATGCCGGTGGGGATAAACATTGTATCGAAAAGATCCTCAACATGGCCGCAGCAGTGGTCGTCCCAATACATTCCGAGGGAATGAACATAGTCCACCAGCTCCTTCACATAGGGATAAAGCATTTCCTTTGCGGTGGCATTGGAGAAGAAGGGACGCTGTTGGCTGCCCCAGTCGTCGTTGAAGTTCACTATGTCGGCTTTGATGTATTTCTTGATGTTGGCATAGTATTTCTTTAAGTTATCGGTGATAACTCTGAAAAGACGATGTACGCCTTCCTTTTGGTCCTCGTCGATGAGGGCGACAACCGCCTCTGCGAAGTCCATTAATGCGATGAGTCTTTCGAAAAGGCAACCGGGCATGGAGGCGTAAATAGCCTTGTCGGGGTCAACTTTCTCATAGAATCTCTTGGCGCAGTCCTCCCAATCCCAACTGTCGGGGTCGGGTATGCTTGCAACCTGCTCTTCCCATTTGTTGATGTCCGTTACCATGGGGCTTCCGGGGTGAACGATGGCTCCGCCGGCGGAGGCCACCCATACCCATTCCACTCCCCAGCCGTCTTTTCCCCTGCCCTCGGGCGGGTTGGAACGGGCTTTGTTTTCGGGGTCGCAGTCGCACATTATTCTGTTGGTTTCACCGAAGCCGAAGGGTGTCCACATCGGGGTTTTTCCCTGATAGAGCATAAGCATATTTTCCTTAGCGGTAATCGGCGTCGTAAAATCGTACATTTTCCCGAAAGGCGTATCTATTTCGTTCCTATGAACGAGTTCGGCCTCTGAGAATTTTTGATCTCTTCCCATTTAAATCTCCCTTTGATTTTTATTGATGTAATTATTTTATCATCATTTGGGAATATATTCAATATTAAAAGCACTTTTATTTTAATTCCCGCATTCTATGCTGATGTCGTTGAATATCTTCAAAACATCCTCCACCGCCGTGGCTTGCTTTTGCTTGCCGGATATATCCATTACGACCCTGCCCTTATCCATCATCACCAATCTGTCGCCGTATTCCACCGCATATCTCAAGTTGTGGGTCACCATCACCGCCGTCAGTTTTTTTTCTTTTATGGTTTTATCGGTCAGGTGCATTATCGTCTCGGAGGTCAGCGGGTCCAAGGCGGCGGTGTGTTCGTCCAAGATAAGAAAATCTATGGGGATCATGGTGGCTATCAAAAGGGAAACGGCCTGTCTTTGCCCCCCGGAAAGAGAGCCCATTTTCACATCCATTTTGTCCTCCAACCCGAGGGAAAGCTCTCTTACCATATCCCGATAAGCCGAAATCCTTTTCTTGTTGATGCAGAAGGTAAAATCGAATTTCTTTCCCTTGTTTTCCGCCAAAGCCATGTTTTCGGCTATGGTCAGATTCGGACAGGTGCCGAGGGAGGGATTTTGTAGGACCCTTCCGATGCGGCGGGCGCGGTAATAATCCTTTTTATGGCTCATATTTTCGCCTGCTATATAGACCTCCCCGCTTGTTTGGGCAAGTGTGCCGCAGATGATATTAAGCAAAGTGGTTTTGCCGCTGCCGTTGCTCCCCACAAGGGATACGAACTCGCCCTTTTTAACGCCGAAGGAAAAGTCGTTGAAAACGCAAAGCTCGTTTATCCCTCCCGGGTCATAGGTCATGACGATGTTATTCATTTTCAGCATTTCAAGCCTCCCTTGTGCGGCTTTGACCGACTATGAGTATGACGAGGAAAAGCACCGCAGTCACCATTTTCAAAAGATTGGCGGGAAGTCCCAATAAAATGGCGATTTGTATGCAAAGTTTGTATATCAAACTGCCCGCCAAGGCGCAACTCGTCCCCTTGACAAAGCTCATTTTCCTAAATACCGTGGAACCGATTATCACTGCCGCAAGCCCGAATACCATCTGCCCGGTGCCCATTGTGGCGGAAAAGGAGCGCTGTTCCTGACAAACCAGACAGCCGGAAATCGCCACCAAAGCGTCCGAAATGACAAGCCCCATTATCTTCACCGAACCCTTGTCCCTCGCCAAGGAGGTTACAAAGCGCTCGTTATCGCCCACAGCGAAAAGAAGCATTCCGTATTTGGTTTTAAAGAAAATGTCCAGCAGTATCTTTATCGCAAAGGCTATCAGCGCGGAGATGATGAGCTTTCTCAGCGAAAGGGAAAGCCCTCCGAAAAGCCTCATGGCTATCCCCGAGGTGAATATGGTGGGGGTGGCCCTGTCCACCGTCAGGTTAGAGCCCGCAATCTGTAAATTAAGGGAGAAAAGGGCGGTCATGGTTATTATCCCCGCCAAAAGATCCCTCACCTTGAATTTCACATGGATTATCCCCGTGAAAAGCCCCGCCAAAGCCCCCGAAAGGGCGGCGGCGACTATGGTCAGCCAGGGGTCGGCTCCGTTCACCAGGAGCAGGGCGCTCACCGCCGCTCCCAAAGGGAAGCTCCCGTCAACGGTGAGATCCGGAAAATCGAGTATTTTGTAGGTGATATATATGCCGTAGGTGAGTACGGCATATATCAGAGACTGAATTAATACATTTACCGAAAGGTTAAAGAAAACTTCCATCATTCACCGGCTTCGACGGCCGTAGCCTTCAGCTCCTCGGGCAGGGTGAGTCCGAGTTGGGTTAAGGCCTTTGTATTGAGGTAAATCTTATAATCAATGATGGTTTCGAAGGGTATTTCCCCCGCCTCGGCTTCTTTTCTGAGAACCTTAGCCGCTATTTTGCCCGAGGACACCCCGAGGGCGAGATAATCAATTCCCGCGCTGGCAACACAGCCGCCCTTCACCTGCTCCACCTCACTGCCGTAAACGGGTATACCCGCATCATTGGTTCTTTCGAGGATCGAGTCGAGTACCGAAACGACGGTGTTGTCGGTGAGGTTGGAAAAGCAGTCCACTCCCTTGCCGATCAAGGTATCCGTCGCAAAGCTCACCTCGGACTGGGTGGTAATCCCGATGGATTCAATAACAAAGCCGTAGTCGGCCGCCTTTTCGTTGTAATCGGCGATGGTGGAAACGGAATTCGTTTCGCTCACGGTGTAGATAATTCCGATGGTTTTCGCATCGGGCTGTATTCTGCGGATAAGCTCCAACTGGGCTTCCACAGGCAGAGCATCGCTTGTGCCCGTCACATTTCCCACCACAAGATTGCTGGAGATGGGGTCGCTCACCGCAATGTAAACCACGGGTATGTCGTTGTCCTCGGAGGCGGCGTAGCAGGCGAGGGCGGCGTTGGTGGCAATGCCCACCATCAAATCAACCCCGCTTGAGGAGAAACTGCGGGCTATCTGGGTGCATACGCCGTCGTCGAAATTGCCGTTTTGATAATCCAATTTAAAATCTCTGCCTTCCTTCAGCCCTTCCTCCTCCAAGCCTGCCAAAAAACCCTCTCGGCAGTTATCCAGGGAAGGGTGTTCGCCGTATTGACAAATGCCTATTGTGGGTTTCGAAGAAGAACACCCCGCCAAAAGGGCCGTCATCAAGGCCATTACCGTTACCATAACCAAAATCTTTTTCATAAATAAATCCTCCGATTGCTTAAAATATAAAAAACCTGCCCCCATAAAGGGACAGGTAATTAACTTTTCCTGCGGTACCACCCAATTTGGCGAAAATTCGCCCTCTTATTCCGAACACCATCATGCCCGCCGCTCTGATAACGGGTGCGGAACCCGTCGGTTGCTACTTGCTCAGCTTTCGTCCGCCCTCATAAGCCCATTCGCCGCATTTTCCGCTGCCGACCTCACACCTGCCGTCGGCTCTCTGAAGCATCTCTTTGCGGTTACTATTCTTATTCATCGGTTTTTCTTATTATATCAGCTTAATTCATATTGTCAATGATAAAAGGACAAAATTTTCCTTTCGCAAAGTTTCTTGTCTTACGGGATTTTTTACCCCGTAAAGCCCGCAACATATCGGGTTGTGTGAGGGATTTTGCTTTCAGCTCTTAAGTTAACTCTTTGTGCAAACCATATATCTTCGGCAAACGGCTCGCCTTACGCAGGATTTTACACAAAGCCCTTTAAATCCTTGTGGAAAGCGGCGGGTATATGT
>JAAYHF010000111.1 GCA_012727485.1 Eubacteriaceae bacterium | reverse complement strand
GTAAAGCCGTATCAATGTTTCCCTTTGCCCCTCGCCTCCCCGTCAAATTTTACTCACGGCAGACAATTCAATTATCACCCCCTTCCCCCTCCCTTCGCCCCTATCCCCTTAATTTTTATACCGTTTTTTCGCAAAAATATTCCCCAAGATATTGATAACTTATGCAATGGGTTTTATAATTATACGCAATGTGGGCCGAAAGGCAAAACGCTGAAGCGTAAACGCTTAAACTGTAAACGCTTAAAGCGTAAACGCTTAAAGCGTAAACGCTTTTGCGTAAGCACTTTTGCGTTTTCGCCATTGACACAGCCGAAGCTTCACAGGGGAATTCGTCTTTTGCGCCTTCGGGTAGAAATTCGTTTACCGTCGGCAAGGGATCTTCGGAGCGAAGAACGGGCGAAACATTATTACGGTATAAGGAAAGGGAAAACACAATGAAAACAAAGATAGTATTGGCATATTCGGGCGGGCTGGATACAAGCACCATAGTACCTTGGCTAAAGGAAAATTACGACTGCGAAGTCCACTGCGTATGCGTGGATGTGGGGCAGATAAAGCCCGGGGAGTCGGAGCAGATAATCTCAAGGGCAAAGGCGATCGGGGCGGATTCGGTGCAGATCGCGGACGCCACAAAGGAGCTTTTGGAGGAATACATCTGGCCCATGCTCAAAAGCGGGGCAGTATACGAGGATAAATATTTACTCGGCACTTCCATCGCCAGACCCGTCATCGCGAAAAAGTTGGTGGACAGGGCGAAGGAGATAGGGGCGGACTACATAGCCCACGGCGCCACGGGCAAGGGCAACGATCAGGTGCGTTTCGAGCTTACCATAATGGCCTTGGCTCCTGAAATGAAGATAATAGCCCCCTGGAGGATTTGGGACATCAAATCCAGAGAGGACGCCTACGCCTATTGCACCGCCCACGGCATAACCCTGAATGTTTCGTTGGATAAGAGCTATTCCATGGACGAGAATATATGGCATCTTTCCCACGAGGGGCTTGACTTGGAAGACCCGGCCAATCCCCCGCAGTACGACAAGATTCTGGAGCTTTCGGGCAACCCCCTGAACGCCCCCGACGAGCCGGAATGCCTTACCCTCGAATTCGAAAAGGGCATACCCGTCAAGCTGAACGGGGTCGAAATGGGCTGTGTTGAGCTTGTACAGGCGCTTAACGCCCTGGGCGGAAAGCACGGCATAGGCATTGAGGACATGGTGGAAAACAGGGTTGTGGGAATGAAATCCAGGGGCATATACGAAACTCCCGGCGGAACGATTCTTTTCTTCGCCCATAAACAGCTTGAGGAACTTTGCTTGGATAGGGAGCTTAGCGGCTTCAAGAGAATTGCGGCGCTCAAATATGCGGATTTGGTCTATGAGGGCAAGTGGTTTTCTTCCCTCAGGGAAGCTTTGGACAAATTTGTGGATCAAACCCAGCAGAAGGTGACGGGGGAGGTGAAGCTGAAGCTCTACAAGGGCAACATCATTCCCAACGGAACGGTCAGCAAGTATTCGCTTTACAATCAAAATATCGCCTCCTTCGCCATGGGCGACATCTTCGACCCCAAGGATGCGGAGGGCTTCATAAAGCTTTACGGACTGCCGCTGAAAGTCAAGGCAATGGCGGAAATCAACAATGGCGGAAAATAAGGGCAAACTCTGGGCGGGCAGATTTTCCGAGGAAAACGACAGGGCGACGGACGACTTCAATTCGTCGCTTTCCTTCGATAAAAGGCTCTATCCCTACGATATAACCGGCTCAGTGGCCCATGTCACCATGCTGGGCGAGCAGGGGCTTATCCCCGGGGAAGATGCGAAGGCGGCGGTGGAGGCCCTGCAAAAGCTCCTTGAGGAAATAGGAGAGGATCCGAAGCTCCTCGACGGGGATTATGAGGACATTCACATGGCGGTGGAAGCCATTATAACCGAGAGGATAGGCAACCCCGGACAGCGTATACACACGGGCAGAAGCAGAAACGATCAGGTGGCGCTGGATATGAAGATGTATGTGATCGACACCTGCGATAAGATAATATCCCTGCTCAAGACCCTGATCAAGACCCTTCTCGAAAAGGCGAAGTCCCACACCGAAACCATAATGCCCGGCTACACCCATATTCAAAAAGCGCAGGCCGTCAGCTACGCCCATTATCTTTGCGCCTACTGCGAAATGTTCACCCGGGACATCGGCAGGCTAAAGGACACTGCAAAGCGTTGTGACGAAATGCCGCTGGGTACCGGAGCCCTTGCCGCCACGACTTTACCCCTAAACAGGGAAAGGGTGGCCGAGCTTTTGGGCTTTTCCGCGATCTCCCGCAACAGTCTGGACGCGGTTTCCGACAGGGATCACTGCATAGAGTTCCTATCCGCCGCTTCTGTGATAATGATGCATTTAAGCCGCTTCTGCGAGGAAATAATCTGGTGGGCGAGCGAGGAATATTCCTATATAAAAGTGACCGACGCCTATTCCACGGGCAGCTCCATGATGCCCCAAAAGCGCAATCCCGATGTGGCGGAGCTGATAAGGGGCAAAACGGGTCGGGTTTACGGGGATCTGCTCACCCTGCTCACCGTGATGAAGGGCATACCCCTCGCCTATAATAAGGATATGCAGGAGGACAAGCAAGCCGTTTTCGATGCCGCCGACACCCTTGAAAAGTGCATTTCCATCTTCACGGGAATGATCGCCGCCGTCGAAGTGAATACGCCGAAGATGAAAAAGGCGGTGGAGGAAAGCTACATGGACGCCACCGAAGCGGCGGAATTCCTAGTTTCGAAGGGCTGTCCCTTCCGCCGGGCCCATTTCATCATCGGCAAGTTGGTGGGTATATGCGAACAAAGGGGTATATGGCTCAGGGAACTTCCCGAACAGGAGCTGAAAGATGCCGTCGGCGAATACTACTCAACGGACTTCAGGCAAGCCCTCAACGCCGAAGCGAACATGGAAAAGAAAACCATTCCCGCCTCCCCCTCGAAGGCGCAGGTTGAAGGGTATATTGAATATATGGAAAAATTTATCTGCGGTGAATTTTGAAAATTCAGGTCGGAATGATATTGGAATAAACACGGGCGGGAAATCCGTTCCTTATATAGGGGCGGGGTTTACCCGCCCTTTTAAAACCTCACCAAAACGGGATAAATTGCTCACGACCTTGAAGGAGTAATCCCCGAAAATTCGGCTAAGCAAAAATTCGCCTTTGGCGAATTTTGAAAGTTCCCGCCACAGGCGGGAACTTTTACCATGTCAGAACGAAAGCGGCAGAGCTTTTTACTTTATGACCATGTCTCACCGCAAAACCTCAACGGTATTTCGAAAACGAGAGAATATGCTTTTTCAATAATTTGCCTTCTCAATAATTCGCCTCCGGCGAATTTTGAAAGTTCCCGCCGCAAGGAGGGAACTTTTGTTCATTATACAATAGAATTTAATTCGACTTCGTCGAATTTTCAAAGTTCACGCCTTTGGCGTGAACTTTTAGACAGTGAATAATGAATAATGAATAGTGAATAGTTGCGGTTCAAATTCGCCGAAGGCGAATTTGTTTTATTTAGTGCTTTAGCGCAGAACTCGGGCACGATGTGCCCGGGTTCAAAAACCGCCCGCTATGCGGGTGAGATTAAAGCTTAAGCAAAAGCATAAGCGAAAGCTTATGCTTTAAAGCATCCGGATTTGGTAGAATGTGATTGTTCAAGCCACAAATAAAACCAAGGAGGATGCTTTATGGCTAACAGTTTAGCACACACAAAATGGGTATGTAAATACCATATCGTATTTACACCCAAGTATCGCAGGAAAATAATATACCAAGAATTGCGAAAGGACATAAGGGAAATATTAAG
>JAAYHF010000110.1 GCA_012727485.1 Eubacteriaceae bacterium | reverse complement strand
GGGAATGCTCTAAATACCGTTTCGGGGGAAGTATCAATGTTCCGATTTTTATGTTTTCACTTTCTGACCCGGTCACAAGTGAACCAAGTCACAATGCAAAAATTTACATCGCAAAAATTTCCATAAACTGTAAATATAGCAACCTTACATAACGCCTTTTTTAATTATGTGACCCGGTCAGAAAGTGAACCAAGTCACTTTGATAAAAGAGGGTATGCACTAAATACCGTTTCGGGCGAAGTTTCAATGTTCCGATTTTTATGTTTTCGCTTTCTGACCCGGTCACGAAGTGAACTAACTCACTTATAAACACTTTTTTATACCTAAAAAAGTCGCCTTTATATACCGCACTATTTTATTATGTGACCCTGTCACTTTATGCCTTGGTTCACTTGTTAAAATCTACCGAAAATCACACCTCCCCATGAACAGACCCACCATACCACCGCAACTGCAAGCTAAAGCAAGCTCCCAATCCAAAGTAAGCCCCCCCGAACTTTCCCGCTTTTCAAACGACGCTTTTTTTAAAATAACTATCCTTTGATTTTACGGATAAATCTTATACATTGCGAAACTGTTTAAGGTATTATGTATGAGAATCATGCTGTCTTGGGAAGCGGGGGGGCAAGGGCGGCGTTGTGCGGACAAAGCGAAAAAACGATACACAAAAGCGATACAAGGAGTAAAAAATGCGGCCCAAAATAATCTTAAAAGGTGAAATTTCGATTCACGGACTGCGCGGCGACGGGGCGAAAACGGCTGAATTATGGGAAAAGTTTCAAAGGCGTTATGCCAAGAAGCCCTTTGACAGCCCCGGGGAAAACACATATGAAATACGCACCTTCGGGGGCAAAAAGCCGGCTCGGGCGGGAAGCGATGTTTTAGTGGGGCGGGAGCGCGCGTTGAAAGTAGGCGAGGGGGGCTATCAATGTATGGTTCTGCCTGCGGGCGAATACGCCGTCTTCGATGTGAATTCCGACTGCCGATCGGAGGACTACGCGATAGAAAGCCGATTTGCCGACATCGGGGAAAACTACAGGCGCCGCGAGCTGTTCGGCAATAACCTTATTATAAAATGCCACAAATCCGATAGTCACGGGGACGGTGAAAAAACAGATACCGCCGCCGAAATTTGGGTTCCCGTTTATAATTTGAGCAGGAGCGTCATACCCGATTTACTGCGGGATAAAAGTTTTGATTACATCAGCCCCGAAAACCGTGAGTTTATTTGCGCCTTTGACAAAGAGATGGAAAAGCGCGGCTACGGCGCGGGAAACATCATCGTTGACGGTATATGCTGGGGCAGAAATATGCTTATTTACAGCAGGGTCGGCGCAAAATCCCCGGGCGTTGCGGCGCGGATTTACATGAAAGGTGACGGCATTAGTCTAAGAATGTTTCTGAATAATGTCACAAGCCACAGCGGGTATATTGCGAATTCACCGGAGATTATCAAAGGTGTTTTTACGGGCAAATACGGAACCTGCAAGCATTGCAAGGGCGACAACTGCAAATTCCGCAAGGATTACAAAATCGAAGGCGTAAAATACGAAAAATGCAACGGAGTCACCTTTAAATTTTACAAGCCGACGCTTGAGGGGTTGTCGGAATATGTGGGGCTTTTTGACGAGTTTTTTGCTTTAAAGAAAGGTGTGAAGTTAAAGGGCAGATGATTTTGTTTTATCGTTATGAACGGGTCGGAAACGAAAAAGAGCATTGTAAGTATATAAAAAGCAGAAGGTTTCCGAATTGACCGGCTCGTAAAGACTGCAGGATATCTTATTGCGCTATGGGAAAACCGCATACAATTTTCGTATAACGAAGGTAAAACCTTTTTATCGAAGTGACCGGGTCGGAGTATAAACGGTAACTTAGGCGGATAATATGGTTTTTTCTTTTAGACCATGTCGTAATAAAAGGGGGTTTCGAGGAATAACGGATCGGAGAATTAAGCAACTTTAAACCGTAATTGCCATAACTCTTATGTGACCCTGGTCTTTTGATAAAGTGGGAATGAGAAAGATACTGCTTACGGAGGAAGCTTCTCTGCTCTGATTTTTGATTTTCTACTTTCTGACCCGGTCACAATGCAAAATTTCCTTAAACCATTAAAATGCAGACTTTATATACCGCACTATTTTATTGCGTGACCCGGTCACAAAGTGAACCAAGTCACATTGATAAAAGAGGGCATATCCCTCTTGCGGAGAAAAGCTTCAACATACTATATTGCTTTTTCACATTCTGACCGGGTCACTTCGTAAAAACCTTTTCCAAATAACCCGGTCTTTTGGACAAAAGGGCCTGAATTTAAATGTGGGAGAAACTTCAATCTTCAGATTTTTGAGTCTTCACTTTTTGACCCGGTCACCCTTTAAACCTTTGCCAAACTGACCCGGTCACAAAGTGAACCAAGTCGCTTTGTAAAAACTTCCTTCTGCCATAATAAATACCAAACCTTACATAACGACCTTTTTAAATTTGTGACCCGGTCACTTTGATAAAAGAGAACATGATCTTAAATACCGCTTGTAAATGCCCCTGTCTTTTTGACAAAAGAAGGCGTGCGTTTAAATTAGCTTTCGGGAGAAGCTTCGATATTCCGGTTTTTTGTTTTTACTTTCTGACCCGGTCACTTTCATAAGTATTTATCAAGCTACCCCTGCCACAAAGCAAACCAAGCCACAATATAAAAACCTCCCTAAACCATACCAACCTTACATAACCCCCCTTTATCGCATAACCCAACTCGCATTAAAAAACGCAACAGATCACAAACTTCCAATAAACCTACCCGGTCACTTCAATAAACAAAAATTAACATTATACAGCCCCCACTGCTTTCAAACCCTAAAATAAAAACAAATCACCCCATCAAAATCATACACCGTAAGAGTATGCTTTACGCCCCCTTCACTTCGATGAAAAAACAAACATAACACCACATGATAAAATCCCTTTAAACCCAAGATTAAAGCTAAAGTTAAATCAACTTACCCAAAGAAAGTCAGCCCCCCGAAAATCCAAACCTTCGCCCCGCTCTCTATAAAAATCAATCGCCCCTAAAGCTCCCCCCCCTTAATCCAATCCCCCATTCCCCCCCCAATAAAAAAACGCAAGCAAAAACCTGCGTTCACCACCTCCCCGCATCATTGTGCGTCCCTATAATTCACGCCCAAAATCCGAAGGGGTCATAATCATATTAACCGAATGATGCCCACGCCCGAAAACGCCGTCACTGCTAATCCAACCCCAACCCCTCAGAGCGTATACTCCCTTTTGACCCTACCGTTCAAAGCGCAAATCGCCTCCTCCGCCACCCCCCCGGTGTGCTTTGCTATCTCGTCCAAATGGCGGTTTCCGGCGATGAGAATGACCTCCGAGGGCATCGCTGCGCCCATGTCGCCCGAGGGATTTTTTTCCGATTGCGAAGGAACTTCCCCTTCTTCAATTCCGATATCGGCAAGGGTGATGTCCATGGTCACGGTTATTATCTTACAGCGCTGTTTGTTTATGAATATATCCCTCCCCTCGTTGGCCTTGGAAAAGCCGTCGCCGTAGCCGATGGGAATAAGGGCTATTCTTTCCCCCTCGCGGCGGGCGCAGTAACCGCAGTAGGAAATGCTTTGACCCCTGCGGAGGGTTATTATCTGTTTCACCTCGCTGACGAGCTTGAAAGTCTCGCTCAGCCCGAGATTGGTGTTTTCTATTCCGTAAAGCATATTGCCTATGCGAAAGGCGTTGCAATAGGGCTTTTTTTCATAAATCGGCAGACTGAGGCTGTTGGAGGTGCTGATTATTTTCACTTTGCTCAAATCTATCCCCCCGATACAGCTCTCAAAGGTATCGTATTCCCGGGAGGTTACGGAAATATCCTCGGGATTGTAGCAATGCATGAATATCCCCTCCAAAACACAGCTCCCACCGCAAAGTATATCGAAAATTTCCTCAAAGGCTTCCCTTTGCGTCGGCCCGCCGAAAAGATCCCTTCCCCCGTTGGCCCTGATGAAAACCTTGAGTTCGGGTATATCGCAGACCTGTTTTGCCTGCGATAAGGTGGCTACGCTGACCGCTATGCCCTCCCGGGCGCAAAGCGGGTAGGCGGCGACCTCGCAGGGAACCAATATCATTATCGGTATTTTTCCCCCGCAAATGCGCTTCGCTTCAAGGGCTTCCTTCACACAGCTCACCGCCAAATAGTTGATCCCCCCTTCGATGAGGGCGGGGATAACCTTCTCACTGCCGAAGCCGTAGCAATTCGCCTTTATCACCCCGATTTTGTATTCGTAGTCATTATATTCCGCTATTATCTTTTCGGTGTTCTCCCTTATGGCCTTAAGGTCAATTATTGCCCTTGTGGGTCTGTAATCCATATTATCCTCCCTAATCCAAGCTCAAAGAGGGTTTTTTGTATTCCTCAAGCTTTGCTTCATAGGCCTGCATCAGCGCCTGTCTAAAGGGCAACTCCGCCTTTTCCCGCCCGAGCTTCGCCAAAAGTTTTTCGGTGAGCAGGGGGTTTGCGATCAAAAGCGGCCCGAGCATATAGGTGGCCCAGAGGTTTTCCCTTTTTATGCCCTCATATTTTACATTCTCATTCATGCCGCTGCCCTTGGTTATTTCAAAAAGGCTCTGTTCCCCCTCGGCATAGCTGTGGGAAAAGCGGCTCGTATAGCCCAAAACCTCGATGTCCTCGAAGTTGCCCAAAAGCAGACTGTTGTGCCGCTTGGGGGCGAAGCGCTTCGAATGACAGCCCAAAAGCCCCAGGGCGGGAAGTTTTTCGCCCTTCTCGTCGGTTATTCCCTCCCCGAATATCTCAAAGGCGTTTCCCGTGAGCAAAAAGAAGGTTTTCTTATTTTTAAAGGCCTCCCTTAAAACCCCCGAGAAGGAGGAAAGCTTTTCAATCGCCAACTGTTGGGATTTTTCGCTCATGGAGCAGATATAAACCAAATCCATATCCCCCGAAAGGAAG
Organism: Eubacteriaceae bacterium; assembly: GCA_012727485.1. Taxonomy (GTDB): domain Bacteria; phylum Bacillota; class Clostridia; order Eubacteriales; family Anaerofustaceae; genus JAAYHF01. The sequence continues at coordinate 11,032 of JAAYHF010000110.1, read as the reverse complement.
CGGGGCGTTTCGTTCACCCCCGTGGCGTAAAAATTCCACTCGGGAAGACACCTTTTCAGATATTCTCCGTTCGCCTTGTCCCCAAAAAGACAGCATATTTCGGGATATATTATCTCAAAGTTCATTTTTATCTCCTTTTCGCCTTTTTTGCGTCAAGCGGCTGAAATACCGCAAATCGACAGCTCCCCGTTATGACGACCGACCGACCCGACCCGCCGCCCGTAACGGACGGCTTATATCCAAAGGCCGAAAGTCCGCCTCCTGCGGCAGGGCAGTGTGTTCAATCCGTACGAAATCCTTATCTGCGCCGAAAGCGCCCGCGAATCGGGCTAAGTGCGGCAAGCGCGGAAAGTCGGTCTACGCATAAAAACCCGCCTTCCCTCATTCGCCTTAATCCCCCAAAGCCCATTGACAAGCTTACCGTAACTGCCGCCGTAAGTCACCCCCGAAGATCTGTTTGCGAAGGCGCAAAACTTTCAACAGCTTGAGGATTGATATTCAGAATAACTTAAGCGTTTTGAAGCCTTCTGCGGAAAGTCGGCTTACGCATAAAACCCGCCTTCCCTATTCGCCTTAATCCCCAAAGCCCCATTGACAAGCTTGCCGTAACCGCCGCCGTAAGTCACCCCTAAGATTTGTATCGCGAAGGCGCGAAACTTTCAACGGCTTGAGGATTGATATTCCAAGTAACCCAAGCGTTTTGAAGCCTTCTGCGGAAAGTAAGCCTACGCATAAAACCCGCCTTCCCTCATTCGCCTTAATCCCCCAAAGCCCCATTGACAAGCTTACCGTAACCGCCGCCGTAAGTCACCTCCGAAGATTTGTATTGCGAAGGCGCAAAACTTTCAACAGCTTGAGGATCGATATTCCGAGTAACTCAAGCGTTTTGAAGCCTGTTTTCGATGACCCCCGCCACCTTCACCGCCAAATCATAGGTGGAGGTGTCATATAAAACGAATATCTTTTGCGCACCCTTCAGAGGAAGCTCCCGTGCCCCCAGAAGCTCGTCCTTCTCGCAGAAGATCCTCTCGTCGTCTATGCCCGCCAGCAAAAGCCTTACCCTGTGATCCAAGCATCTCGGCCCCAAAGCGGCCACCCTTACCACATCGGGTTTATTTAAAAATTCGTAGTCCACATCGTAAATCCAGCCGATGAACTCCACGGAGTTTTTTCTGTCGTAATAGTCGTCCAGCACAAGCAGAATCATCTTATCCCCGGGCAGGGAGGAAACATAATCGAAGGTGCGGCAGGAGGAAATACAACTTTGCCCCTTGGACATCGCCATTATCACCGACGAGCCGTTTATGACCGTTTCCTTCAACCTTGTGTCGGGTATTGAGGCCTTTTCCATTGCCGAGGCTATCTGCTCCGAGCCGAAGCCGATCTGAGAGAGGGCGGCAATGACGGCGACCTCGTTATACATATTAAAAACAATATCGCTCACCAGCGGATAATCCGAGCTTTCCCCCATGTTGGTGACGCACATTATACCCTCATTCGGGTAAACCGCCGCCGAGTAATCCGCCCTTGGGGAGGCAAAGCCGCAGGAAGGACAATGCGCCCTTCCGATATGGTGATAACGGCGGTATTCGTAGCTCAAGGGGGAATGGCATTTCGGGCAGATGGAATGGTCGGTGACGATATTCACCGAATCGATTATATCCCCCTTCATTTCCTCTATTGCGTAGTAGACCCTCTTGTTTTCGGGGCGAAGCATGGCGGAGCAAAGGTCGTCCGCATTGAGGATAAGCTTCGTGGTATTGGGGGTGTAATCGTTTATTATCCCGAAGATGTAATCCGGGTGGGCGTTGCGCTTCAGGGAATCCCTGAATATGTTGGTGACGATAAGATAATCCGGCTTTATGAAAGGGAGGATCAATCGGGAAGCCCTCTCGTCCACCTCGAAGACCGTGCAATCCACCTTGCACTTGCCCCATATATTAAGGCTGTTGCTCACACAGGCGGCCACCCCGGGGACGATGTTTGAACCCAGACGGTTGCTCACCGCACTGCGCCCCAGGGAAAGCAGAGCGTCGGTGAGCATATTGGCGACGGTGGTTTTGCCGTTTGTCCCCGTCACGCATATCGCCACGGGAGCTTTCGGAGCGATCTCGAGATATTTGGGGCATATAGCCATCGCCACCGCCCCGGGGGTATGGGAGGCGTTTCGCCCCAAAAGCCTGAGCAGAAAGTAAGTCAGCTTTGAAAAAATGACCGCCAGATGGTATCGAATCTTCATTTATCCTAAGTCCTTTTCGCTTTATCTATCGTAATACCGATTAACCTAAATCAATCTGCATCATTATACAACGAAAAAACGGATTTTAAAAGCCATGGGGAGCTTTTCCGAAAAGCGCAACCGCCGCAGGCGGTTTTCCCCCCTTCACCCGCCCGAAAAACACCGATCCCGCAATACCCCTTCCCGCCCCCGCCCTATCGGTATATAATATGGATAAAAACAATGCGGGCATAACGGAAACTTCCCGCCCGTCAAAAAAAACACAATCATATACGGAGGCAAAATGACAACCGACGACATACTGAAAACCACCTTCGACACAAACACCGTCAATTACGACAAATACCGCCCCAGATACACAAAGGCCCTTTTCGACGAGGTGATCGAATACGCAAAAATAAAAGGGGGAAGCCGGGTCTTGGAAGTGGGCATAGGCGCAGGTCAGGCCACCCGTCCTTTTTTGGAGGCGGACTGCTTTGTCACCGGGGTGGACATAGGGGAAAACATGGTAGCTTACTGCAATGAAATATTCAAGGAATACGCCAAATTCAAGGCCTTGAGAATATCCTTCGAGGAATACTGCGCCGACGAAAAATACGATTTGATATATTCCGCCACCGCCTTCCATTGGATAGCGGAGGAAATAGGCTATCCGAAGGCCTTTTCGATGCTCAAGGGGGGAGGGGCGCTCGCCGTATTCAGGAATCACCCCTTTGTGGAGGCGAACGACCCGGTGGATATAAAAATCCAAAAGGTTTACGAAAAATATACGCCCGATTCCAAAAAAGGCAAGCAGTTTGTTTTGGAGGACACCGCCCCCACGGTCAAGGCCATGGAAAGGGCGGGCTTTACGGAAATAACGCCCAAATTGTTCAAGGGGGAGCGTTGTATTCAAACCGAGGATTACATAGGCTTGCTGAACACCTATTCGGATCACATCGTAATGGATAAAAAAATAAAACCCCTCTTTGAGGAGGGCATAAGGGAAGCCATGAACAGCGAGGGCGGGCGGATCAACATAAAGGACACCATCGAGCTTGTTATCGGAAGAAGGCCTTAAATATAAAAGCGACGGGAAGAATAAGGGATTTAGCGCGCAACGGTAACCCCCAAAAAAGAGCGACCCGTTTGCGCAAACGATAAAGGGAACAGAATTTACCGTTTCGCCCTTTATCGGAGATGTTTTTTTCCCTGCGGCATACCCTTATAAAGATAAATTTCATACCTATGCGGGGAGATGCCCGGGCGGGGGTGTGAAATGCCGTGTATTGCTTAAGGCGAATAGTGCGGCGCTGTCTTTATTCTTTGCGGTTAGCTTATTGACGGAAAAGCGTCGCAACCGACGAAGCGAGGCCGCCCTCGCCTAAAGCGTGCATTTAAGCTGCCCTTCCGAAAAAGGTATACTGTCCACGCCCCCCGGTTCAAAGCGATATAAAGGGCAGAAACCTCCCTGGCATTTTCTGCCCCCGTAAAAGTTGCGGAACAATGCGAAGCCCCATTACCGCAAAAAATTCAAGGGCGGATTGTGCGGCGTTGTCTAAGCCCTTTGCGGTTAGCTTATTGACGGAAAAGAACGCAACCGACGAAGCACGGCCGCCCCTGCCCAAAGCGGGTATTAAAATCGTCCTTCCGAAAAAGTACTGCCCACGCCCCCGGCTCAAAGAGAAATAAAGAACACACCCCCCCTGGGGGTGTTGCCCCCCTGGGGGTGTTGCCCCCCCGGACATTTTCTGCCCCGTAAAATTTGTAGGAATTATGCCAAGCCCCGTTACCGCATAAATTCAAAAAAAATAAGCCCAACTTATAAAGAAGCTAAGCCGAGCCGATGCCCCTTCGGACAAAGCCCGCCCCGCAAAGATTAAAACCAATCTTAACGCCCTTTTCCGGTTGTTTTTTCGTTATAATAATGTTACAATTATTTCGCTTTAAGCGAAAAACAAAGGGCTGAAAACCCTTGTTTAAAGGGGTAATATAAAGCGCAATCGCCGCAAAGGATTAAAAAAGCCCAAAACGGGGAGAGGCGCAAGGCGCTGTTACCCTCGGCTCGAATTGCGGAAGAAAAGGGCGATCTAAGGGAAAGCGCAAGAAAAGGCAGTCTGTCCCTTAAAGTGAGGTCGGCCGCAAAGCGACAAAACCCGCAAGTCAAAGCCTAAGGCAAAACCTAAGGCAGGGCTAAATAAATATAAATGCTTTCAAAGCATGAGCTTTATAAAGCAAAAACTTTACAAAGCATAAGCTTTTCAAAGCTTATGCAACAAAGCAACGCAGAAAACCGCTATACAAAACCAACACCGTAAAAGAGCAAAAAACATGGAACAAAACGAAAGAGAAACAAAGAGAAGGCGGGCGCTGAAGGAGAAATATCTTTCAACCTTCGGCAAATACCCCGAAGCCCTGATCTCCTCCCCGGGAAGAAGCGAGATAATAGGCAACCATACTGACCACCAATGCGGTTGCGTGATAACCTCGGCGGTGAATATCGACATTCTCTCCGCCTGCGGGGCGAGGGGAGATATGACCGTCTGCATACATTCCGAGGGCTTCGCCCCCTTTAGCATCGACATTTCCGACACCGCCCCTATTATTGGCGAGAGGGGTCAAACCGCCGCCTTGGTGAGGGGGGTCGCTTTTCGGCTTTCCGAGGCGGGTCATAAAATCGGGGGGTTCAATGCGGCGGTGGTGAGCGATGTGGCTTCGGGCAGCGGGCTATCCTCCTCGGCGGCCGTGGAAAATTTGATAGTCAAGATTTTCTGCGTGCTTTTCGGCAATGAGCTTTCCCCCCTTGAGGCGGCCTTGATTTCCAAGGCGGCGGAAAACGACTATTTCGGCAAACCCTGCGGGTTGGAGGATCAGCTCTCTTCGGCGCTGGGGGGAATTAATTTCATAGATTTCGCGGATTTGAACAATCCTGTAATTAGGCCCGTCAATGCGGATTTTGCGGATTTCGGCCACAGACTCGTCATCACCCACACGGGAAAATCCCACCACGATCTGACCGACGACTATTCGAAGATAACCGAGGAAATGGGAAATGTTTCCCGCTTTTTCGGAGTTAAGTATTTAAGGCAGGTGAATGAGGAAACGTTCTTCGGGAAGCTCTCCGAGGTAAAAAGGGTCTGCGGGGAAAGGGCGGCTTTGAGGGCGATACACTTCTTTGCGGAAAACAAGCGAAGCAATTCGGCCGCCTGCGCTCTTGAAGAAGGGCGTTTCGATGAATTTTTAAGGCTTGTGAGGGAAAGCGGGCAAAGCTCCTTTATGTATCTGCAAAATGTCTATTCCCCCGCCGATGCGGAAAGTCAAGGTCTTTCCCTGGCTTTGGCATTAAGCGGCGTGATATTGGGAAAAGCGGGGGCTTACAGGGTACACGGGGGAGGCTTTGCGGGAACAATTTCCGCCATAGTCCCCGAAAGTTTATGCGGGGAGTATATCGGGCGCATGGAAGGGGTCTTCGGAGTTGACTCCTGCAAAATGCTCACGGTGCGCCGGGAAGGGCCTGTGGAATTGCCGCTGTGATGGCGTCTTGAAATTTTCCCGATTTGTCCCTTTGAATATTTCACCATTGAAAACCGAAAACCGCAATCTTAAAAACGCAAACGGGGGAGAGCGAGAAGCACTCGTTTCGGGCGGGGAAATCCCTTGGGGGAAGATGCCCCCGGTATCCCGCTGCCGATTTCGGATAATGAATTTATTACAATAAATGCACCCACCCACCGAGCATATTCGGGGGAAACGAGCCGAAAGGCTAACCCGCCCCGAACGGCTAACAATCCCGAAACCCGGGAAAGCGACCTTAAAGGGCAAAGCGGAAGCCCAAACAACGCAAACCAAAAGCGGCAAACAGACCAACGCCGCAGACAAAACCGACCGAGTAAGACCCAAGACCAAACCCCGCCCCGAACGGCTAACACCGGGAAAGCGACCTTAAAGAGCAAAGCGGAAGCAAAAAACCACCGCCGCCGTTCATTGATCGACAGGCGAACCTTCGCACAAACCCGCACATATCCGCCCCGATGCTTCGTTACCCATATACGACACATCGACAGAATATATATAACGGTACAAAGCAAAAACGAGAACAACGCAAGACCAAAAGCGGCAAACAGACCGACCTCCGCAGAAAACGACCCAACAAGACCCAAGACCAAACCCCCGTCCCGAACGGCAAGCACAATCCAGAAACCCGGGAAAGCGACCTTTAAGGGCAAAGCGGAAGCAAAGAAACACCGCCACCGTTCATTGATTGACAGGCGAACCTTCGCATAAACCCACAAAACCCGCACCGATGCCCCGTTACCCATATACGACACATCGGCAGAATATATATAACGGTACAAAGCAAAAACGAGAACAACGCAAGACCAAAAGCGGCAAACAGACCGACCGCCGCAGAAAACCGACCTAACAAGCCCCAAGACCGAACCCCCGCCCCGAACGGCAAGCAATCCCGAAACACGGAAAAGCGACTTTAAAGGGCAAAGCGAAAGCAAAAGAAACACCACCGCCGTTCATTGATTGATAGGCGCACTTCCACACAAACCCGCACATATCCGCCCCGATGCCCCGCTACCCATATACGGCACATCGGCAGAATATATATAACAGACAAAGCGAAAACGAGAACAACTCAAGACCAAAAGCGGCAAAAAGCCCCAACGCCGCAGAAAACCGACCTGACAAGACCCGATACAATTCACTATACGGAAAGGCATTAAATATGAGCGAACTGCGGTATCACCCGTTGACAGACGATTGGGTAATAATCAATTCCAACAGGCAGGCCCGTCCGGATATGCCCAAGGACTACTGCGCCTTTTGCCCCGGGAGCGGCAAAGTCCCAGAGGGGGGCTACGACATTTTAAGATACCCCAACGATTTCCCCTCCATGAGCCTCAATCCGCCCGAACCGGACGATTTGAAAACCGACTTTTACAGATATAAACCCGCCTACGGTATATGCGAGGTCATTTTATACAGCTCCTCCCATAACGCCACCCTAAAGGAATTAAGCCCGCAGAGCATAAGAAAGCTCGGGCTGACTTGGCGGGAGATATATCGGGATTTCTCCTCCGATGTGAATATCAAAAATGTGATGATATTCGAAAACAGGGGCAAGGAGGTGGGAGTCACCATGTCCCACCCCCACGGTCAGGCTTACGGCTACGGTTTTGTGCCGAAAAAAATCAGGCTCGAAGCGCAGAATGCGGAGAATTATCACAAGGCAAAGGGAAGCTGTATTTTCTGCGATATGCTTGCGGACGAGAAGAACTCCGGCGAGAGGATCATCTTCGAGAATGAATATTTCACCGTGTTTTTGCCCTTTTTCACCGAATATCCCTATGGGGTTTATATCCTGCCAAACCGCCATATATCGGACATGGGCAAGATGACGGACGAGATGGCATCTTGTTTGGCCGAAACCATACAGCAGGTAAGCGGTATGTACGACAGCTTATTCGACAAGGCCTTCCCCTATATGATGTGTATGCACAACCCCCCCTTGGACGGCAGGGATTACAGCGCATTTTGGGATTTTCATGTGGAATTTTTCCCGCCTCTGCGGGGGGAGAACAGCATAAAATGGAATGCTTCCAGTGAAACGGGGGCTTGGGCCCATTGCAACCCCACCTGTCCGGAGCAAAAAGCTCGGGAGTTAAGGGAAGCCAATGATAAATATTTAAGAACAAAACAGGAACAATAATGTCAAAGAGAAATAAATATCTGCCCCGAAAAGAAAACAGAACAAAGACCGATTATGCCAAGCTTGAGAGATTTTTCGCCAAAATAACCGAGCGCACCATGCGGGAAAACGCCATAAGGGACGCCGTTGCCGTCAACGAGGCGAAAAGAAACGCCATCGCAGAGGCGCAAAGGGCCAAGTCAATAAAGGCCGCAAAGGTTAAGGCGGAAAAAACGGCTAAGGCAAAATCTGCCAAGGCAAATACTGCCAAGGCAGAAACTGCCAAGGCAAGTAATGCCAAGGCAGAAACTGCCAAGGCAAGTAATGCCTTTGCATCATTTTTAACTTCGGGCATGAGCCGCCGGGAGGTAAAAAGGGCTGTGAAGCTTTATTCCCCGGAGAGAAAAACGGATTTCAGCGCAAAGGGGAAATTGGAGGCCTTGGGGCTTAATATCAAATATTCCGCCCGCAGTGTCGCCAAATCCGCCCGCAAATATGCAAAGCCCGCGAAATATGCGGCGGGCTTTGCCGCACTTGTCGTTGCGCTGTTCCTTTTAAGCTCCGTCAGCTTCGGCTATGCGGTGAGTTTGGACGGGAATTATTTGGGGATCGTTGACAACATCGAAGAAGTGAACGCCGCCCTCGACACCCTTCAGGCGGAATACAAGCGGCTTTACAATGTCGATGACCTCTATTTCGAGCGCGCCATATCCTACCGCCCCGCCCTGACTTTATTCAAAGGCGGTGTGATGAGCGAAAACGAGATAATCCAAAGGGCGGATTCCTTCGGGTTGGATCTTTATTACACCGGGGCGGCCGTCACCTTGGACGGGGTGGAGGTGCTTTGGATGAACAGCTCCGAGGACGCCCAAAGCGCCATAGACAGCTTTATGGCAAACTATTCCGCCAACACGGACGAAACCTACGAGGTATTGGAGGTGGTGGAAAGCGGCTTCAGTCAAAAATTGGAAGTCAAACCCGCCACGGTTCAATCCGCCTATATCACCACGGTGCGCCAAGCGGTGAATTTCCTCAATTCCCTCACCACCAACGAGCAAACGGAAATTCCCATAGCCGGCGCCCACGACACCTCCCCGGGCAAGCTTGCCACTGCAATGGTTTTCAGGGTGGGAACTTCCTCCGCCAACGACACCCGCTTCATACCGCTTTTGAAGGTGGTGACGGTCAAGGAAGTCAAATACGAGGCCTCCTTACCCTTTGAAACCAAACAAACGGAGTCCTCCGCCTATTACATCACCCAAAATGTGTTGGTTCAGGAGGGGGTGGAGGGGGTAAAGAGGGTTCATTCCATCGTCACCTATGAAAACAATGTTAAAATAGGGGAGGAAATTTTGGACGAAACCGTTCTCACCGCAAGCACCCCCGCCATTTACTGCAAGGGTACGCGCACCTTGCCCACCAACATGGGTACCTTTGTCATACCCGCCAGCGGCTCTGTGAGCGCAATAGACAAATCCGGAAGCCACAAGGGGGGTAAGGCGGTGGACATCGCCAACGGCAGAGGGGGAGATATTTTCGCCGCCGCCTCGGGAACCGTCACTTTTGCGGGGGCCTGGGGTACCTACGGCAACGCCGTCATGATAAAGCACACCAACGGTTATTCCACCCTTTACGGACATTTGGAGACGATATATGTGACGGTGGGACAGAGCGTTTCCCAGGGTTCGACCATAGGCTTCATGGGGGATACGGGGCGCTCCACGGGTACCCACCTCCATTTGGAAATCAGAACGCCCGACAACGAAAAAGATTATATTTTGGCATGGTTCCCGGGGCTTACCCTCGGCAAGCGGGTGAGCGCCCTTTCGGACGGAATGTGAGGAAAATGTATAAATTAGAGTATTTCGAAAAGGACAAGATAGAAAAGTTTTATGAGAATTGGGAGGAAAGCGGGATTTATTCCTTCCTTTCGGGTTATATGGGCGCCGCCTGGGTCGATGATATATCCTCCCCCAACTCGGCGCGGATAATCACCGGGGATTTTTGCTATTTGGCGGGGGACGCCGCCTCACCCGGGGCGAAGGAGCTTATTTACAACATACCCGAAGAAATTGCGGAGGATGTGCTTCTCGTTCCCCAAAACAAGCGCTGGAGCAATCTCATCGAGGAAAGCTACGGCGAGAACTGCGAAAAGATAATCCGCTACGCCACAAAAAAAGAGGGGGATGTTTTCGACAGGGCCCTGCTTAAGAGCTATGCGGAAAGCCTGCCCAAGCATTACTCCATCGTTCCCATAGACGAGGGACTTTATCATCTCGCCCTTGAGGACGAATGGTCCCACGATTTTGTTTCCCAATTCAAGGACTATAAGGATTTCGAGCAAAGGGGAATGGGCTTCGGGGTCATATATAAGGACAAGCTCGTTTCCGGCTCCTCTTCCTATACGGTTTACCCCGGGGGTTGCGAGGTGGAAACGGACACCTTCCGCCCATACCGCAGAAGGGGGCTTGCCATGGCAGTCACCGCCCATATGATACTCGCCTGCCTCGAGAGGGGCTGGTACCCCAGCTGTGACTGCGCCAATTCCATAAGCCTGCATATGGCGGAAAAGTTCGGTTATAGGTTGGATAGGGAGTATGAGGTTTATGCGGTTTTTTAGGGAAGGGTAAAACCGATTTATTTGATTTGGGAAAAGCAACCGTAAAAGGGCAGTATGCTTAATTCGTATTGATCTTGGCAGGCTAAGGCAATGCCCTAATGCGGCAATGCGGCGGGCATGAGACGAAATACAATAAGGGGCTTATGACCTTGGTCTGCTTATGCTATTGTGCCGTTCCTTTTGCCTTTGTTATTGCCATTCTGATTATGCCTTGGAGGGGAAAGAAAATTTTCGGATAAGGGCGGAAGTATCGGACAGCGGGTATTAATCCCGAGAAAAACCCTTCCCTCCCGAAGCTTATAGCAAACATCACGAATTAAACAAGAAACAGTTCCCGCCCAAAGGACGGGAACCGTTCGAACAAGAATTTTGAAGGGAAGCGAAAAGCACACCCCATAACCCGTATTTCATCGAGTTACCTCCCTCGCAAAGCCCGCAGTCGATAGGCGGCGAGCTGATAACGCAAAAAGTCTTAGCAGTTTACAGCCGATAGAAT
>JAAYHF010000109.1 GCA_012727485.1 Eubacteriaceae bacterium | reverse complement strand
TGTACGACCCGAATGTTCTTTTCGAAATGTGCTGTGGGGAAAGCTTTGATCCCAAATATTATATAGATTATCTCGAGGCGAAGTATACGGAGCTTTACGGGCTTTAAAACATAAAGGCAAATGCCTTTGCATTTTAACTTCATGTTAAGAGCGCCGAAGGGGAAAGTACGCTTGATGAATTTTATATCAGCTCCCCCCTTCGGCGCTCAGCCGCTTATTATGCGTAAAAATAACCGCCGCTTCTTGGGCTTTATGGTGCGGCTGTATCATCGGTTGTAATGGAAATCGGCTCTTAAGCTCCCGCCGAGGGACCGAAAGATAAAAAAGCTTCGCAAAAAGCGGAAAGATGGCAAAAGTTACGGGAATAGCTTTTGAAAGCTTTCCCCGCGTGATATAATCTTTCTGTTTGAATGTTACCCATGGCTTAGGCAGGCGCTTCTCCGGCGTTGCCTCGGTTTTGGGCGGATATTCGAAAAATATAAAAGGAGGAAAATCGGACAATGATTGACAAGCAGGAAATAGTCGCCAAATTCGGCGCAAACGAAACCGACACCGGTTCCACAAAGGTGCAGATAGCCATTCTCACCGCCAGAATCAATCTTCTCAATGAGCATTTGAAGAAAAATCCCAAGGATAACCATTCCAGAATGGGACTTTTAAAGATGGTCGGCAAGAGAAAAAGACTTTTGGACTACCTGACAGCCAAGGATATCGAGGAGTACCGCGCTCTGATAGCAGAACTCAAGCTCAGAAAATAAAACTTTTTCCAAACTTTTACGAGCGAAGATCAAAGAAATTTTACAAGGTGGCATAACCCTTCGGGGATATGCCGCCTTGTTCTTTATTTACAGTTTTTATGTCCTCGGTTAAAGTGCGCCGAAGCTTGCCGCCGAAAGCGCAAAAAGTTCAACCGCTTGCTTGGCAATGGAATTCCGTCTTGTTTATTTACCCGCCCATTCCCCCGCCGACCCAAAGGATATTAAAGCCGTGTCGCAGGGGTAAACCGATTTCCTCTCCCGCTTTGACCGTCTTTTACGGCGATGCTTTCAGTGTGTGGCCGCCGGAAATCAACAGGCGCAGGTTTCCCTTATGTTTCTTAAAACATTGTGTTTTCCTTTATTAAGCCGCCTTCGTTATATAAAAGACCTCCGATTGGGTTTTCGGCGGCCCGAGGGAATTACCTTTATAATGCCCCTTTATTTCCCGAAGAAAACCCTGCCCCGATTTATTGCCGCTATTCATCGGGGGTGACTGCGGCGGCGGGCGGTTTATCCCCTTCGTGGAGAGTCAGTTCGTAAACGCTCCACATACCGATTTGCTCATCTCCGTATTCACCCAGCCAAAGGCCGCCGTCCATGTCAAAAAGATAATATTTATCCGTCAGTTGCTTCATTCGTCTTTCGACAATGCCGCTTATATCCGGCGCTTCACCCTCCATGAACATTCCCGCCCATTCCTCAAGGCTCATCTGCTCCCAGGGCTTGTTCTCAAAGGTGACATTTAATCTTGTCTCCCCCGTCTTATCATCGAAAAAGGTGAGGCTTTTGTCCTCCAAAAGATAAAGCAGACCCGTAGTACCGACGGGCAAATAGGAACTTAAGGGGTTTATATAGACGGTGAAGGAATACCTGTAATAACTCGGTTCGGTTAATCTCGCACCGAAGCAGTATATTTCGGCATTGTCAGAGTAGCGCATGGTCACAATATAATCCCTGCCCCGCTTCGCATTTTGAAAAATGTAAGTCTGCGGAGATAACCCGGAGGGGTGAAGAATTCAAGGCTCTCATAGGTTTCGCAGTCGTATATGGCATATAAGCCCCCCGCAAACTCCTTCGCACCGCCATATAATTGAAAGGGAAGCGCATTATTCGGATAGGGGGCGATCTCCAGCCAATAAAGGCTGTTTTTCATATCGGAAATGGGGGTTTCGGGCGCAAATATAACCACAGGAGCGACATTTTCGCCTGAGATAACCACATTTCCCATATCCTCGGTTATATCAACGGCAAGCTTGTAAAGCCACCTTACGGAGGAGTCATCCGAGTAGGGGTCAGTGATGCCCTCGATGTCGTAATAACCGTAGGCGAGATATATTTCGCCGTTTTTCTGCTGTAAGAGGTAATAAAGCACATCATCGCCGTAAACTGTCCTCCATGACCTTGCCGTGTTTTTACGAATTGAAGCGGCCGAAAGCTTATCCGCTTTATCCCAACCATCGGATTGAAAAAGCCCGTCGAAGTTATCCTTTGTCAAATCGAAAGGGGAAAGCTCTCCTATGGCCGTCCATTCATCGCCCGGCGAATACTCCTTCTTGGATAAAATTTTCATATCCTCCGTGACGGCATAAACGGGGGTGTTCTGCCCGACCACCATTGAAAACGAATAAAACGGGGATTGATAGGCCACCTTCTCCACCCCATAGCTGTGCGAATAAATCTCGGGCAACGCCCCGGCGCTTTTGCTTTTCGGATTCGTTAAAAAACACACCGCCAAAGCAATGCAGGCGACTCCCGCCGCCAAGACAAGCCAAAATGCGGGTTTTCGATAATTCAGCACGGTTTTTATCCTCTCCTTCACGCCCACCTCCCCGAAGGCAAGCGGACAGGCGGCAATGTTTCTGCGGCTCACACAGCAGGAAAGCAGAGCTTCTCCGTAACCGCGGCGCTCATTTTCACCCAAATCCTTAATCACCCTCTCGTCGCAGGCAAGCTCGATATCCCGACAAAGCAATATATAAGCGAGCCATATCATGGGGTTAAACCAATAAACCGACAGGATAAGAAACGCCAAAGGCTTGATAAGGTTATCACGCCTTTTCAGATGGGCGTTTTCGTGCGCCAGAACATACGCCATATCCTTTTCATTCATTGCGAAGGGCAAATAAATGAGGGGGCGAAACACTCCGAGGATAAAGGGGGAGGAAACATTCTCGCTTTGCCGAATGTTGTCCTTTAGCAAAACGGCGGTAAATACCCTGCGGCGCAGTTTTAAATAGCTTATCGCCGTATAGGCAAGCAGGACAACGACTCCCGCCAACCAAAGCAGGGAAACGATTGATATAAAATCAGCCCCGGCGCCCTCGGGAACGGTGACCCCTTCGTAATAGCGGTCATCGAGATATTCGTTTACCCTTGAATCTATTGCCTTTATGCCCGTGTTCACATCAAAGCTGTCAGAGCCGATCACCGAGGGGGGAATGGTTTCAACGCTCGGGATAAGGCTCAATGCGCTCTCGAAACCGAAGGGCAAAACAAGCCTTAGCCCGACCATGGCCCACAGCACACATCTCATTGCTTTGGGAGCCCTATAAAGAGAGGCCCTCAGCAGGATAACCGCCAAAACAAGCCAGCCCGCCGCAATGCTCATATTCAGCAGTTTAAGAAAAAGTTCGCTCATTCCTCGCCCTCCCTGACTTTCAGCAAAGTTTTTATTTCCTCATAATCTTTTTGGGATATTTCACGGTTTTTTGCAAAGGCCGCAATGAAGCTCGGCAGGCAACCGCCGAATTTCTTATCCACCAGCTCGTCTATTTCCGCCGATTGGGCTTCTTCCTTTGAAACAAGGGAGGTGACGATCGTGTTCTCGTTTTTTATCACTCCCCTCTCGGAAAGCCGCTTTATGACCGTATAGGTGGTGGATTGCTTCCAGCCGAGTGCCTCCCGGCAAAGTTTAACCAACAAAGAGCTTTTGATAGGTTCATGCTCCCAGAGTATAAGGCAAAAGCGGTATTCGCTTTCGAATATTTTAGGCGTTTCCATTGGTTTACTCCTGTCTAATCCATTAGATTGACTCAAGTCTAACAGATTAGATTTAGTTTGTCAAGGGTATTGCGCCTTATCATTTTCGCGGAGCCGATGCGCTTAGCCGAATTGATTGCAATCGGAAGGGGAGTAAGCCCTTTGGCAAATATAAGGCAATGTTTTGCGAGCGGCTTTTATCCATATCCAAAGCGGTAAAGTGTTGAAACGGGAGGAACGGCAGGCGTTGTCTTTGCCCTTTGCGGTTAGCGGTCAGGCGGAAAAGCGGCGCAATCGACGACGCGCGGCCGCTTTGCCCAAAGCGGGCATTTAAGCCGCCCTCCCCAAGAAGGGATAATGCCCACTCCCCCGGCTCAAAGCGATATAAAAAGCAACAAAAGCCTCGCCCATTTTCTGCCCTCATAAAAATTTTGCGGGAATAATGCGAAGCCCCGTTATCGCATAAATCAGCCCAACCGATAAAGACGATAAACTAACCGACGCCCCTTCTTGTTAAGCCCTAAAAAATCGGTGCAAATGCACCCCCGCAAAGTCTTATTAGGCTGCATAATCATTATTTTGAGCCGTAGACAAAGCCACGCAAACCATACCGCCTATTCTTATATGCCTATTCCCCCTCGCCCGTTAAGACTCGTTTCGCCGCCGCCTATCCCGTCTTATCGGATAATTACTTTTTTGTGTATATTAAAGGGCGGATTTGTGGTAGTATAAACAATGTGTAAATATGCTTAAAAAAATGCCCGTACTAAGGTTACGGAAGCCTCTTTTTAGGTAATACAGGAGGAAAAAAATTGAAACAAGTATTTAAAACAGATTTGGCGGGAAGGGAGCTGGTGGTCGAAACAGGCGAACTTGCCCAGCTTTGCAACGGGAGCATCTTTATCTCTTACGGAGATACCAGCGTTTTGGTGACCGCCGCCATGACAAAGACCGCAAAGGAGGGAATGGATTTCTTCCCGCTGACGGTCAACTATGAAGAAAAGCTCTATGCCGCAGGGAAAATCCCCGGAGGATTTCTTAAGAGAGAGGGCAGAGCCAGCGATAACGCCACATTAAACGCCCGCCTGATAGACAGGGCGATACGCCCCTTGTTTGATAAGGGCTTCAGAAACGATGTGCAGGTGGTCTGCACGATAATGAGCGTCGAGTACGACAATCTGCCCCAGATAGCCGGGCTGATCGGCTCATCTTTGGCCCTTTGCACCTCGGACATTCCCTTCGACGGGCCCGTGGCGGGGGTGAATGTGGGCATGATAGGCGATGAATTCATTTTAATGCCCAACAGCGAACAGAGGGAAACGGGCAAGCTCAACCTCACCGTTGCGGGAACGAAGGACGCAGTTTTGATGTTGGAAGCGGGGGCCGACGAAATAGACGAGGAAACGATGGTCAAGGCGATATTCTTCGCCCATGAAGCCATTAAAAAGATAATCGCCTTCGAGGAGGAGATAATCGCAGTCGTCAACAAGCCCAAAAGGGAAGTGACCTACTACCGCCCCAGCGAAGAGCTGACCGAAGCCATGAAGGAAGAGGCTGTCGCCCTTTTCGAAGAAGCCCTTCACGAAAAGGAAAAAATGGCTCGCAACGAGAAGATAGAAAACGCCAAGGAAGCTCTTTACGATAAATATTCCCAGCTGTTCCCCGATAATGCCAAGGATATAAACGAAATAGCCGAAAAGATACTGCGCGGGCAGGTAAGAGCGCAGATTGATGCGGAGGGAATACGCCCCGACGGACGCACCCCCGAGGAGATAAGGCCCATCACCTGCGAAGTGGGCAAGCTCAAGAGAGTTCACGGAAACGGACTTTTCACCAGAGGGCAGACCCAAGTTTTGTCCTCCCTCACCCTGGGAACTTTAAAAGAAGATCAGCTCTTGGACGGGCTGACCGAGGAAACCAATAAAAGATTTATCCATCATTACAACTTCCCCCCCTTCTGCACCGGGGAGACGGGAGCTTTCCGCAGTGCGGGAAGAAGGGAGATAGGTCACGGGGCATTGGGAGAGCGTGCCTTACAGCCCGTAATCCCCACAACGGAGGATTTCCCCTATACGATACGCATCGTCTCCGAGGTATTAAGCTCCAACGGATCTTCCTCCCAAGCTTCAATATGCGCTTCGACCTTGGCATTAATGGATGCGGGAGTTCCCATAAAGGCACCTGTGGCGGGAATCGCCATGGGGTTGGTGAAAACCGATGAGAAAGTGACCGTTCTTGCGGACATAATGGGAATGGAAGATTTCTACGGCGATATGGACTTCAAGGTGGCGGGCACCGCAGAGGGCATTACCGCCATTCAAATGGATATAAAGATCCACGGAATAAACGAGGAAATATTAAAGGAAGCCCTTGCGAAGGCGAAAATCGGCAGGCTTTATATCTTGGATAAAATGCTCGCCTGCATCGACAAGCCCAGAACGGAGCTTTCCGAATATGCGCCCAGAATCATCACCATGAGCGTACCCGTTGATAAGATAAGGGAAGTCATCGGT
The DNA here is from genome assembly GCA_012727485.1 of Eubacteriaceae bacterium. Taxonomy (GTDB): domain Bacteria; phylum Bacillota; class Clostridia; order Eubacteriales; family Anaerofustaceae; genus JAAYHF01. The sequence goes on along the minus strand of JAAYHF010000109.1, from coordinate 2,884 downwards.
TCCGGCGGCAAGGTCATAAACGGAATAATCGCGGAAACCGGGGTTTCCATCGACATCGAGGACGACGGCACGGTCTACATCGCCTCCACCGATGCCGAGGGCAGCCGCAGGGCTGTGGAGATAATCGAAAACATCATCAGGGATATCGAGGTGGGCATGGTCTTTAAGGGCAAAGTCACCCGCATACTTCCCATAGGCGCCTTTGTCACCATGCCCAACGGCAAGGAGGGATTGGTTCACATTTCCAAACTCGCCAACGAGAGGGTTGAAAAGGTGGAAGATGTGGTCAATATCGGAGACGAGATAGAAGTCAAGGTTGTGGAATTGGATAAGCAGGGAAGAATAAATCTTTCCCGCAAAGCCCTTTTACCCGGAGCCACCGAGGACGACAATAAGCCCAGAAGCTCTTACAGTGCCAACAGAAGCTCCAACAACACAGGCAGAAACGGCGGCGGCAACAACAACAGAAACTCGGGCAACAAGGGCGGCGGAAACAAGGGCAATGCCTAAAAGCAGGGTAATTATCGTAAACCGATCCGCCCACCCCATTCCCGAATACGCCACCCCCGGTTCCTCCGGTTGCGATTTGAGGGCGAATATCCCCGAAAAAATGCTCGTGAAAGCAGGGCAAAGGGTATTGATACCCACAGGGATATACCTTCAACTTGAACAAGGCACAGAAGCCCAGATACGCTCCAGAAGCGGAATGACATTAAAACACGGGATTGTGGTAGCCAACGGAATAGGCACTGTGGACAGCGATTATCGGGGCGAAATATCGGTTATAATAGCAAACATCTCCGGAGAGGATTATTATATCCTCCCCGGAGAGAAAATAGCTCAAATGGTTTTCTGCCCGGTGTTGCAGGCCGATTTTGTCCTTTCGGATTCCTTGGACGAAACAATAAGGGGTTCGGGGGGCTTCGGTCATACCGACGGCAACTGACCCATAATCCCAAGGGCGAATTCGCATATAAGGCAGATGGAATTCGTAGAATAGAAGGGTGAAAAATCATGCTTTTATTCGCAATGGGCAACAAGACCATTATAAACATAACCACCGGGGAGAAATTGGGATTCCTGAAATACTGCGACCTTAAAATAAATGAGAACGAAGGGAAGATAGAAGCGCTGATGCTTCCCAAGGGAAGGCTGAACGCCTTCTTTTCCCATCAGGACGAATACATCGAAATACCCTGGAGCGCAATAAGAAAAATAGGAACAGATACAATATTAGTGGAGCTTTAAATGAAAATAATCGTTCAGAAATACGGCGGCACCAGCGTTGATACCCCCGAAAAAAGAGGGATAATCGCAGAAAAGGCAAAGGATGTGATAAACCGGGGAGCATTACCGGTCATCGTGGTTTCAGCCATGGGCCGCTATCCTTCCCCCTATGCCACCGATTCCCTTTTTACTTTGATCGACAAGGAGGTGGCCGACGAGCGTAGCAAGGATATGCTCATTTCCTGCGGGGAGATAATTTCCTCAGTGGTGGTTTCGGAGGCGCTTAAAGATAGGGGGCTTAACTGCGCCCCGCTGACGGGAGCCCTGGCGGGGATAATAACAAAGGGCGAATTCGGCGAGGCTCAAATAGACCGCATCGACCCAATGAGGATTTATGCTCTTTTAGAGGAGGGCATTGTCCCCATTGTGGCGGGTTTCCAAGGACAAAACGAAGAAGGTCAAATCCAGACCCTCGGCAGGGGCGGCAGTGACACCACAGCCGCCGCTTTGGGCGAATATCTTAAGGCGCAGGCCATCGAGATATACACCGATGTGGCGGGGGTGATGAGTGCGGACCCGAAAACCGCCGAAGCCCCGATTTTGCTGGAAAAGCTCAATTATGATGATGTTTTCATCATGGCCGAGGCGGGGGCAAAGGTAATTCACCCAAGGGCTGTTACCCATGCCAAGCGGGGGGGAGTTCCCCTTTGCGTGATGGATACCGCCTCCCCCAGAAGCGCGCCCCATACCGTAATATCGAATGAACCCACGGCGGTAAAGGGCAGTTTCATCGCCGTGACACACTCCGCTTTTGACGACGAGTACAGTCTGGTGAGCGTGATTGCCGCTTACGACGATAAAGCCCTCGAGCGTGAGGTTGCTCACGCCGCCGAGGAATGCGGGTTAGCTTATAAGGATATGACCTTCGGCAATAAGGTGATTGCCTTTAAAGTGGCGGCAAATGATGCCAAAAGGGCTGTGGGATTTTTACATAAGAAGCTTATCGGGTAGGTTAATCAAATTAAAACAAAACTTATCTAAATAGAAGCGCGCCGAAAATCGGCACGCTTTTATTATATTTTTATGATTTACGGCTTTACAGCACAAAGGAAAAACAAACCGACCTATTGCTTAAAAAGATAAATGGGAATCTTTCTTGAGGATTGCGCTTGACTTCGGATAGGATTGCTTTCTTGCGGCAAATATCTTAAAAATCGGAAATATTAAGGCTATACCACCGCACAGGGTAAAACAAAGATAATATGCAATCTTTCTTGAATATTACCCGCCTTTGGATAGGGTCGCTTTCATGCGATAAACACTTTAATATATCGGAAATCCCTACCTGTTGGGCTTAAAATGCTGTGGTTTTTTTCAACCGTGCGGTGTTGCGTTTTTTACTTGAACACAAAACCGTCCAAAAGAATAAACACCCCAAGCAAGATAAGAATGCAGGGCACGATTATTCGGCTGTATTTCCTCAAATTATCTCCGATATATTTTGTTTTAGCCAATATATCCGCGATTATGCACCATAATATGCTCATTGCGGCGAAAACGGCGGCCATTATCATAAAATCCGCCCCGTTGTAGCCACTGAAAACGGGAATATATATACCTATGTTGTCTGCGCCGTTGGATAAGGTCAAAAGCGCGG
>JAAYHF010000017.1 GCA_012727485.1 Eubacteriaceae bacterium | reverse complement strand
TACAGGAGTCGATCTGGGTTTCCGATGCCAATATTCTGAGAATGAGCTGTTCGCAGGACATTTCCAAGCTGAAAAAAGCGACGGTTTTTCCGCCCCTTATGGCCGCATTTTGGGCAAAATTCAACCCCAATGCGGTCTTGCCCACGCTGGGGCGGGCCGCAAGCAATATGAGATCCGATTTCTGCAAACCGTTGGTGATGGTGTCAAGCCCCGAAAAGCCCGTGGCAACTCCGGTGAATTCGTTTCCGGCGGCATGAAGCTCGGAGATTCTCATAAGGGCGGGCAAAAGCATATCCTTGAGGGATTCCAAGCCGCCCCGGGTGCTGTTCATGGAAAGCTCGTATATGAATTTTTCCGCCTCGTCGATGATCTCTCTTATGGATCTTTTGGATTCATAGCAATCGTTGATGAGATTATTGAAATTGATTATTATGGATCTGAGGGCGGCTTTTTCGGAAACAATGCGGCAGTATTGCTCGATGTTCTTTGTGGAAGGAACGATTTCCTGCAATTCCGCAATGTATCCCGCGCCTATGTTTTCGGATAATTCCTCGCTTTTAAGGCGGCTTATTATCGTAACCGAATCTATTGCGTAGCCTTCCCGCATGATTTCGCCCAAAATGCGGAAAATCCACTTGTTGCGGTCAATATAAAAATCCTCGGCGGAAAGCAGATTAAGGGCGCTCACCGCCGCATCCTTATCGAGCATCATACAGCCGAGTACGCTTTTTTCCGCCTCCTCGCTGTAAGGAGGCGTTTTAACCGCGGTTGAAGCCATTTATCACTCCATTTCTATGGTTAAGTATATTGTGGCTTCCACTTGCTGATGAAGCTTTATCTTGACTGTGTAATTGCCGATGTTTTTAATGTTCTCGCAGATTATCTTGCGCTTATCCACATTTACGCCCTTCTCATTCAGCAGGGCGTCTGCGATCTCCTGGGTGGTCACTGCGCCGTAAAGCCTTCCTTCGGGGCCGCTTTTGACCTTCATTGTCATGGCGTAACCCTCGATTAACTCTTTGTTGCTTTCCGCTAAGGCCTTAAGCTCCGCTTCGTTGGCGGCTATTTCTGCGAGTTCCTTTTCCAGCTTTTTCATGTTTTCCCTGGTGGCGGGCAGGGCAAGGTTTTTCTTGAAAAGAAAATTAGTCGCATAACCCTGTTTCACATCCACTATCTGCATTCTTTTGCCAAGGTCCTCCACATTTTGCGTTAATATTACCTTCATTTCTTTCCTTTCTTTAAATCTTATTTAGTTTATAATCCCCTTATGCGGGCTTGTTGAATTATGCTTTCCGTTGCGCTTGCTCCGATGCGGGTCGCCCCCGCCGAATACATTTCCAATAGATCGTCAAGGGTGCGTATTCCTCCCGCCGCCTTCACTCCGATGTGAGAGTCGGTATTTTCCCTCATGAGCTTCACATCCGCCGCCTTCGCGCCCCAGGAGCCGAATCCGGTGGAGGTTTTTACATAATCCACCCCCAACCGGGAACAAATTTCACAAAGTTTGATTATTATCCCCTCGGTGAGATAGCAGTTCTCGAAAATCACCTTCAGCAACATTCCCCCCTGCCTTGCGGCTTGAAGGCAAAGGGCAATTTCTTCTTCTATATAATCGAAAGCCCCGCTTACCGCCATACCTATCGGAATCACCATATCCGCCTCCGCCCCGTTGTCCTCGGCGGCTTTCAGTATTTCCTCAACCTTTCCCGCGGTGGAGGAAGAACCGTGGGGAAAGCCTATCACCGTTCCCGCTCCGACCCCCGAGCCCTTAAGTATGTCGGAGGCATATTTCAAATCACAGCCCCTTACGCAAACCGAGGCGGTCATATATTTCATGGCCGTTTCACAGCCTTCGGCCACCTGTTTTAGGGTCATGTCAGGTTTAAGCAGGGCATGGTCTATCATCGCCGCTATTTCTTTTGAAGTGAGCATATATTCCTCCATGGTATTAATCATTATACTATAAAAATACATTGAAAGCATTGTATCCCGATGAAAATAGAAAAACGACAGGCTGTGCAAATAACAAAGAAACCGCCGACATTGCGAGGTAACCTCCTATTATGCAAAACAGCGTAGAGAGCCACGCCTTACAAATTGCAACAGCAGTATGGGGCTATATCCCGTAAAAGTAAGAGAACACCGCACAATTCACTTAAGATAGCATTACATACCATCAACACTCTTTCCCCGCATAAGCAGGACACTTCCTTTTTTTATAGGTTTACCGCACGGGAACAAACCTCTCCGAAATCAAGCACGAAATGACAAGAGTACCTTTTGTCATTCGGAGCAAATAGGTAGGTCGCTTTTCCACGGTAACTATTATCCGGCAAATCCCCGACTGCAATAAAATGACCGACACATCGGCTCTAAACATAAAAACACAAGCGTGAAATCGCAATAAAAAATTACATTTGTGAAACACGCTTGACTTTAAGGGTATCTTTCAAGCGGCAATGCCTTAAAAAATGCTTTGCCGCTTGGGTTAATACCCATTCCCATTGTAAATGAATAAGCATTGATGACGGCGTAATCCTTTTACGGCGAATTGTGCGAAGACGCAGTATTTTATTCTCAACAATCCCCAAACGGTGAATTTACCTTTGTTATCTGCCGTAAATAACTTTGCTTATAATAAAAACGGTTCGCCGTAAAGAGAAAAATCAACTATAAAGCATCAAAACGCAATCGTTGAAGCGTTTGCGCTTTAACAATTGCGCTTTTTTAGGCAAGTGTTTTTGTCCCGAGCTTGCCTCCAAGTGTTTATATGGTCTTTTATATCCTTAGAATCAACGGGTCAAGGCAAAGGTTTGCATTTGGGCGGTATAGTCCCGTTTTATAAGGCATTGCCTCCGATGCGGCCCTTCGCTTCCGTCAGCCGAACAAAGCCGATTGCGCACAATTAGCCCCTTATGTATATGCCCGACTAAATTCTGCTTTTGTTCTTCATAAGATAGGCCGTCAGTTTCTTTCTGGCTCTTTGAATGGCGTTGTCCACGCTTTTGACATCGGTTTTCATTTCAAGGGCTATCTGGGAATAGCTTTTGCCCTGGGCGAAACATCGAAGAACCTTCTTTTCGATATCGGTGAGTTCCTTCTCGATATATTCTCTGAGCTGTTTCATCGCTTCGTTGTCTATCAGGTAATCGGTGGGGTTTTCGCCCACCATCTCCTGCTGTCCGCCGAAAATTCGCATTATGCTCTTTTCGTCTATGTCATAAAGTGAAATATAATTGTTCAAGGGCAAATGCTTTTTACTGTCGGCGGCTCTCACCGCTCTTTTTATTTCGCCGTTTATGCATAATATTGCAAAAGAGGAGAAGGAACTGCGCCCGGGTATATAGTCCGTCACAGCTTTATAAAGACCGATGCGCCCCTCCTGAATAATATCGTTTGCGTCAGCCCCTTTGATGCGGTAAAATCTGATCCTGTAAGAAATAAACTTGTCGTATCTTCTGAGCAATTCGGCAAAGGCTTCTTTATCCTTTGCGTTTGCAAGTACGACAAGTTCTTCTTCCTTTAAACTCTCATAACATTTCTTCATCTCAACCACAGCTCCCTTGTAACTGCTCATTCATTTTTTATTCAGTTGAGTATAATATATACAAATGAACGGCGCTGTGTCAATATAAAATGCCAAAAATGTCGAAAAAAGTCGAGTATTATTCCATGTTTCTTATGACTTCGTCCGCAAACATACTGCAGGAAGCGCTCCCCCCCAAATCCTTTGTGCGAACCTTGCCCTCTTTGAGGGTTTTTATCAGAGAATTCTCTATTCTCAGGGCGCATTGCTCCTGCCCGATATATTTTAGCATTTCTATCCCCGCATTTATGCAGGCGGAGGGATTGGCATTGTTTCTTCCCGCCATGGCGGGGGCTGTGCCGTGGATAGCCTCGAAAATAGCCGCCGCCTCCCCGATGTTATTGCCGCAGGTAAGCCCAAGCCCTCCCACAAGCCCGGAGCAAAGGTCGCTCACGATATCCCCGAAAAGGTTGGTGGTGACGATTATCTCGAAATTCTCCGGATCGGTGACAAGCTTCATGCAGGCGGCGTCTATTATCATATCCTCATGGGCGATATTGGGAAATTCGGCTGAAATATCCTCGAAACAGCGCAGGAAAAGCCCGTCGGTGGCCTTTAATATATTCGCCTTGTGCAATGCGGTTACTTTTTTCTTGCCCATCTTTCCCGCCAACTCGAAGGCATAGGTGATTATGCGCCTTTCCGCGGCTTCGGTGATGAGCCGGGTACTCATGGCGGTGTGTTCGTCCGGATTGGATCCAATGCCGCAGTAAAGCCCCTCGGTGTTTTCTCTGACGGTGATGATGTCGATATTGTCGTATTTTGTGGCAACTCCCTCATAGGTGCGGGTGCGGCGCACATTGGCATAAAGATCAAAATGCTGTCTTAAGCGGATATTGACGCTACGGTAGCCGCCCCCCACGGGGGTGGTCAGCGGACCTTTAAGAGCCACTTTGGTTTGTTCGATTATATCAACAGTTTCTTGGGGCAAGGTGCTGCCGCATCTCAACAACGCCCCTTCCCCCGCCTGTGCTTCTATCCAATTTACTTCAGCGCCCGCCTCCGTGACTATCCTCGAGGCCTGCCCCATAACCTCCGGGCCTATGCCGTCGCCTAAAATAAGTGCAACATCTCTTTTCACTTTCTGCCCTCCTTGATCATATTTATAAGCCCTCCCGAAAGGAGCAACTGCTTTTCCCTTTCGTTGGCGGTGAGCTTCATTTTGAATGTGTAGTTTCGTGTTATATCAGTAAGGGTTATCACCCCTTCGTTTATCTGCCGAGCCAAATCCTTCGAGGTTTTGATTATATCCCCCGCCTCAAGGGCGTCATAATCGGCTTGGCTGATGAATTCCAGCGGGAATATTCCGTTATTGATAAGATTGCTCTTGTGTATTCTGGCAAAGGATTTCGCCAAGACCGCCTTCACCCCCAAATAAAGGGGCACCAAGGCGGCGTGTTCCCTGCTCGAACCCTGACCGTAATTCTCTCCCGCTATTATGGCTATATCCCCGCTGTGTTCCTTGGCCTTTGCGGCAAAACAGCTGTCCGCCGGAGAAAGGCAATAATCGGAAAGATAGGGAATGTTGGAGCGATAGGGGAGCAGTTTCGCATTGGAGGGCATGATGTCGTCGGTGGTGATGTTGTCTTGCAATTTCGTCAATGCGGTGAAGCTGTAAGCTTCCTTGAAGCCCTCCGCCTTCGGGAAGGGTTGAATATTCGGCCCCTTTACGCTTTGCTTTGAGGTATCCCGGGAAGGGGCGATGAACATATTGTCGTTTATGCCGTAGCTTTCGGGCTCGGGTGTTTTTTTAGTGATGTGGCCTTCGGGAGAGGTTATAACCCCGTATATGGCGCTCACCGCCGCCACCTCCGGGCTGACGAGATAAACCGAAGCGTCCGCAGTTCCGCTGCGCTCCTTGAAATTGCGGTTGAAGGTACGCAGAGTCACCCCCTTTGTGTTCGGGCTTTGTCCCATTCCGATGCAAGGGCCGCAACCGCATTCCAATATCCTCGCCCCCGCATCAAGCAGTATCTTCAATGCTCCGCAGTCCGCTAGCATGGCGAGGGCCTGACGGGAGCCGGGGGAAACGGTGAGTTCCACATTTTCGGCTATGGTATGCCCCTTTAGAATTTCGGCGGCGGTTATCAAATCCTCCGGGGAGGAGCTTGTGCAACTGCCGAGGCATATCTGATCCACCCTTATGCCCGCAAGTTCCTTTATGGGTTTAACATTGTCCGGGCTGTGGGGGCAGGCGGCAAGGGGAACAATTTCGCTGAGGTTTATTTCGATTGTTTTCGCGTAGGTGCAGTTCTCGTCGGCGGCAAGGGGGATATAATCCTCGGGCCTGCCTTGGGCGGTGAGGAAGCGCAGGGTGGCTTCGTCCGAGGGGAAAATCGAAGTTGTGGCTCCCAATTCCGCCCCCATATTGGCGATTACGGCTCTTTGGGATACGCTCAAATCCCTCAGCCCCTCTCCGGTGTATTCCATGATGCGGTTCACCCCGCCCTTTACCGTGAGGCGCCGCAGTATTTCCAAAATGACATCCTTTGCATTTACCTCGGGGCGAAGCCGACCGAGTAGCCTTATTTCGTATATTTCGGGCATGGTCATGTAATACTCCATACCCGCCATGGCCGCCGCCACATCAAGCCCCCCCGCGCCTATGGCCAACATTCCCACAGCGCCGCAGGTGGGGGTATGGCTGTCGGAGCCGATCAAAGTCTGTCCCGGGCGGGAAAATCTTTCGAGATTCAGCCTGTGGCATATACCGTTGCCCGGGCGCGAATAGGTAACCCCTATTCTGTCGGCGGCGGTTTTTATGAATATATGGTCGTCCATGTTTTCCGGGCCGGTTTGCAGCATATTGTGGTCCACATAGGCCACGGAAAACTTCGTTTTCACAGGCTCGTCGGTTATGGCTTCGTATTGAAGATAGGCCATGGTGCCTGTGGAGTCCTGGGTGAGGGTGTTGTCGAAGCGTATCGCCACGCTCCCCCCCGGGGTCATTTCACCTTTGACAAGGTGCTGTTTGATGATTTTTTCGGCAAGTGTATATCCCATGTTGAACCTCTTTGTTGTTTTAAATATTATAATGATTGTATCACAGCCGGGTTAATAAGAAAGTACAATTCGTTGAATTTGTATTGCAAAATAAGCTTTAAGGTGCTATATTCTGATTACTTATATAAACGGAGGTATGTATATGGCATATAAAATCACTGACGAATGTATTGATTGCGGCATCTGTGCGGACGAATGTCCTGTGGAGGCTATCACCGAAGGCGACGGAAAATTTGAAATAGATCCGGATATCTGCGTTGACTGCGGTACCTGCTCGAGCGTGTGCCCCAACAACGTGCCCGTCGAGGCATAGGGAACTTAAAAAATGCTCCTCGAAAGGGGAGCTGTTTATTTATGGATAAAAACCTTCGCTTCTCATCCCCCAAATACCACCTCGACGATTTGCAGATAAAGGGCTTTAAACTGCTTCAAAACACAAAGGGTTTTTGCCTTGGCACAGACAGCGTTCTTTTGGCGGATTTTTCGGCAAAGCTCTGTCCGAAGGGGGGCGGGGTGATCGAAGCGGGTTGCGGAAACGGAGCCGTTTGTGTATTGATGGCGGCAAGAAGGGAGGATATTGACCTCATCGGGGTGGAGTTGCAGGAAGATGCGGCGGCTTTGGCCGAATATAATGCAAAGCTGAATAAGCTCGAAAACCGATTTAAGGTGATAAATTCCGATATAAGGAATCTTGACGGGGGCTATACCAACCGCTTCGATATGTTCGTGACCAACCCGCCCTACACCCCCAAGGGCAGGGGAATAACCTCTCCGACACTGCCCGGCATTATTGCCCGAAGCGAAAGCGAAATGAGCTTTTCCGATGCGGCGAAGGCGGCAAAGCGAATGCTCAAGGACAAGGGAAAGTTCGTCTTTGTGAATAAGGCTTCCCGCATTGCGGAAATAATAAGTGTGCTAAGGGAGAATTCACTGGAACCCAAGCTGATGAGATTTGTCCATTCCTCGGCGGAAAAAAAGGCCTATCTTGTGATGATAAGCGCCTCGAAAAACGGGGGGAGCCAGTGCGAAATAGCCCCGCCGCTGGTGATATACGGACAGGACGGTAATTATACAAAGGAAATATACGATATATACAATATGGATAAAACGGAGGAGTAAATGCAGCTTTATATAAAACAAAAGGTCTTTTCGCTCAAGGACAGGTTCACCGTATTCGACGAGAATGAAACCCCCCGCTATTATGTGGAAGGAAAGTTCTTCTCTATCGGCAAAAAACTCACCGTCACCGACGAATACGGACAGGAAGCCGCCTATATCGAGCAGAAGGTTTTAACCTTCAAACCCCGCTTCTTCGTTTATGTGAACGGCGAGCAGGTGGCGGAAATAGTGAAAGAAATAACCTTCTTCAAGCCCAGATATACGATAGAAGGCTTGGGCTGGGAAGTCAGGGGAGATTTCATGAATCATAACTACGAAATCATGGGGTTAAACTCGGAGCCGATAGCCGCCATATATAAAAAATGGCTTTCCTGGGGAGATACCTATTGCATAACCTGTGAGGACGACAGGAACGATGTGATGGTTTTGGCGGTGGTGCTGGCGATAGATTGCGTAAATGCCCAGCAGGCGCAGGCCTCCTCCTCCTCGTCTTCCAATAATAACTGAACCTTGGGGGATTGGGCCGAAGGGCGGTGCGGCAAAGCAAAGCTTATCTAACCTCGGTTTGATGATTAAACAAAAGGCAAACCGCAAATCAAGCGGCGAAGCGATAACATGAGCCTTATATAACGCACCCCGCTTGCCTGAGTAAGCTTGCCGTTCGACGGTTCGTTATCGGAATTTTTATGAATTGAAGCGCCATGGGAAAGCTCCATCGCGCTTTTTATTTGCCCGAAATGCCCGATAATGGCTTTAAACCTCCGACGGTGTATGTTAAAATGTCAAAAGGGAGAATATGCTATGAGAATCGGCTTCGGATACGATGTTCATCAATATAAAGAAGGAAGAAGGCTCATCATCGGCGGGGTGGAAATACCCTATCGAATGGGGCTTGACGGTCATTCCGATGCGGATGTGCTGACCCATGCGGTTATGGACGCCCTTTTGGGGGCGCTTGCGTTGGGCGACATCGGAAAGCATTTCCCCGACACCGACTCGGCCTATAAGGATATAAACAGCTTTGTGCTTTTGGAAAAGGTCGGTGAGTTGATCGTATCTCAGGGCTACCGCCTGTCCAATATGGACTGCGTGATAGTGGCCCAAGAACCGAAGCTCATGGGCCATATCGAGGCTATGAGGGAGAATTATGCGAATGCGCTGAAGGTAAAATTGGGGCAGATAAGCATAAAGGCCACCACAGAGGAACACCTGGGATTCACGGGTAATCTGGGGGGAGTAAAGGCATACTGTTGTTGTCTTTTGGATTTAATATAGTGCCGTCAACAATAAACAGAACAACAATAAAAACGGGAGTAACCATGAAACTATACAATGATCTGACTAATAAAAAAGAAGAATTCATTCCCTTAACCGAGGGCGAAGTTAAGATGTACTGCTGTGGACCCACGGTCTATAATTTCTTTCATGTGGGCAACGGCAGGGCCTTCGCCGTATTCGATGTACTCAGAAGATACCTTATTTATAAGGGTTATAAAGTGAAATATGTTCAAAATTTCACCGATGTGGACGACAAGATAATCAACCGCGCCAAGCAGGAGGGCATAAGCGCCGAGCAGGTGGCGGATAAATATATCGAAGAATATTTCATTGATTCCAGAGCCCTGGGGATTATGGACGCGGATTTTCACCCCAGAGTCAGCCAAACCATGCCCGAGATAATTAAATTCATCGAGGATTTGATCGCAAGCGGCCATGCCTACGAAAGGCAGGGAGATGTTTATTTCGATGTCAGCACCTTCCCGACCTACGGCAGACTTTCCGGACAAAGCATTTATGAGCTTCAGGCGGGGGCGAGAATAGATATAAACGAAATTAAGGACGATCCTCTTGATTTTGCCCTTTGGAAGGCCAAAAAGGAGGACGAACCCTATTGGGAAAGCCCCTGGGGACAAGGGCGGCCTGGTTGGCATATAGAGTGTTCCGCCATGTGCAATAAATTCTTGGGAGAGAGCATAGACATACACACCGGCGGATATGACCTCATCTTCCCCCACCACGAGAACGAAATAGCCCAGAGCGAAGCGAGAAACAATGTTCAATTCGCCAAATATTGGTTGCATAACGGTTATATAAATGTGGACAATGTGAAAATGAGCAAATCCTTGGGTAACTTTTTTACCGTAAGGGATATAGCCGAAAAGTTTGATTTGGAGGCGGTGAGGCTGTTTATTCTTTCCGTTCAATACAGAAACCCCATCAATTTTTCCGATGAAAGCATTATCCAAAGCGCGGCGGCATTGGATCGCCTTTACAACGCCAAGGAAAATCTTAAATATCTTTTGGGTACAGCCCAAGATAAGCCCATCGACGAAAACGAAAAAGCTTGGCTGAATGCGCTTATAGCCCGCCTTGCCAAATTCGAAGCCGCCATGGACGACGATTTGAACACCGCCGAAGCTTTGGGGGAGATGTTCGAAATGGTCAGGGAACTGAACAGCTTCGCAAACGAAAAAACCTCCAAAGCCGCATTGGAAGAAGCCTTAAATATATATATGAAACCCGCGGGCATATTGGGAATACTTTCCGGCAGGGAAGATATACTTTTGGACGAGGACATCTCGGCGCTCATAGAAGAAAGGCAAAAGGCAAGGAAGGAAAAGAATTTCAAGAGGGCGGACGAGATCAGGGATATACTCAAGGATAAGGGTATTATTTTGGAGGATACCGCAAACTCGGTCAAGTGGAAAAGGGGATAGATGGCTTATCAAGTATTATATCGGCAGTTTCGCCCGGGTAATTTCAACGAAATAGTCGGTCAGGAACATATAATTCCGATACTGAAAAATCAAATAAAAACGGGAAACATTTCTCACGCCTATCTTTTTTCCGGCCCCCGGGGTACGGGAAAGACCAGCGCCGCCAAGGTTTTTGCCAAGGCGGTGAACTGCCTTGCCCCCGAGGAAGGCGAACCCTGCGGCAAATGCGAGCTTTGCACCGCAGGGCAGACCAATTCCCTTTCCAATGTGATAGAAATTGATGCGGCTTCAAACCGGGGTATAGACGAGATAAGAAAACTGCGGGAAGAAGTGAATTTTCTGCCCGCCAAGGGCAAATATCGGGTGTATATCATCGACGAGGTGCATATGCTCACCAACGAAGCCTTCAACGCCCTGCTCAAAACCCTTGAAGAACCCCCGGAACACATCATTTTCATCTTTGCCACCACCGAGGTCTACAAGGTCATTCCCACGATCCTTTCCCGCTGTCAAAGGTATGATTTCAAAAGAATACCCTCCGAGGTGATAAAATCCCGCCTGAGGGATTCCCTGGCAGAAATATCGGTGGAGTGTGAGGAGGGAGCTTTAAATATCATAACCTCAGCCGCAGACGGGGCTTTAAGAGACGCCTGGTCCTTGGCGGATAAGGTTCTGGCGGCTTCCCCCGAAGGGATTTTGAGCGAGAAGGCGGCGAAAGAGGTTTTGGGAAACGCCGCTTCTTCGGATATAATGCGAATTGCGGAGGCGGTGTGCGAGGGGGATATTCCCGGAGCCTTTGCCGCGCTGACGGAATCCATAGATTCCGGGGCGGACACCGACGACATATTAAGTAACCTGACCGAATATTTCCGCAGTCTGATGATTTATTTGAATGTGCCCTCCTGCGAGGATATGCTTTTCAAAAGCGAGGAATATTTCCGCAGTTTGAAGCGGGCGGCGGTCAATATAAACAATGAGGATTTGATCGGTTTCATGAGCGTTCTTTCGGACGTGAGGGGAGACAGCCGTTATAATACCAATATGAGATACCTTTTGGAAACGGCAGTGCTTCGAATGGGCGATAAGGACAGGTTGACGGAAAACATCAGCCTTAAGGCCCGGGTGGAAAAGCTTGAAAAGCGCATAGAAGCTCTGATTGCAGAGGGCTTTAAGGCAACTGCTCCCCAAAGGGAAGCCCCCGCCAAGACGAGAAATCCCCGTCCTTTGAGAGTGCAGTTGCCCCAAAGCCCCGCAGTGGAGGAATCTGCGGCCAGAGACATTGCCTGCGAGGTGTTACAACCCCCCAAGACTGCCGCCGAACCTAAAGCTTCCCCCACCGAGGAAAAAAAGCCCGTCAGCCCGGTGGAAACAATGGGGGAAACCATTGAAGATGAAGATGATGATTTCGACATACCCGAGGAATTTGCCATCACCGAGGACGACAGGGATGTTATGGCGGATATGTATGAGGCATTGCAAGCGAGCGCCGATTATATAAACAACCGCTATCGGGATCAGCTTCTCTGGGGGGTGGTGGCGGATATGAAGCCCTCCTCCTACGACGGGGAGGTGCTGAAGATTTACCCCACAGGCGGCAGTGTGATACTCATGGAGGGCTTTTACGCCCATGAGGGGATAAAGCGCCTTGAGGAAGCCATGAATAACAAACTCGGCCGTCCGATAAAAATCGAAGTTGTAACCCCTGACGAAAAGGGGGATAAAAAGAAAAAGGAAAACATAGATATAGCAAGAGAATTATTCGGAGAATTAAAGGAATTGTCCGAAAACGAAGGAGAATGAAATGGCAAAATACCAACAGCCCAATATGCAGAATCTTATGAAGCAGGCTCAAAAAATGCAGGAGCAAATGGCCAAAGCGGAGGAGGAGATACTCGCAATGGAATTCACCGCCACCAGCGGAGGCGGTGCGGTGAAGGTGGTGATGGGCGGAGACAAGAGAATAAAGGAACTTTTCATAGATCCCGAGGCGGTAAACCCCGAGGACAGCGAAATGCTTTCGGATATGATAGTAGCGGCTGTCAATGAAGTTTATACGCAGGCGGAAACGGAAAGCGCCCAGCGTATGAACGCGCTGACGGGTAATTTTAAACTGCCGGGGATGAGATAATAATGTACGCACAGCCCATACAAAAATTGATAAGCGAGCTGTCGCGCCTGCCGGGAATAGGCAGAAAAACCGCGCAAAGACTTGCTTATTTTATCATTAAAAGCGATGATAATTACGCCTACGAGCTTTCCGAAGCCATATCCAACGCCAAGGACAATGTTAAATACTGCTCCGTATGCGGCAATATCACCGATAAAGACCCCTGCGAATATTGCAGTTCTCCGACGAGGGATCGTTCGATAATCTGCGTTGTTCAGGATTCGAGGGATGTGATAGCAATAGAACGCACAAAGGAGTATAAGGGCCTGTATCATATTTTGGGCGGGGCCATTTCCCCCATGGAGGGGATAGGCCCGGAGGATTTGAGGATAGCCCAGCTTATGGCAAGACTTGACTCCACCGTCGAGGAGGTCATTCTCGCCACAAATCTCACGGTGGAGGGGGAAACCACCGCCATGTATATCTCCCGGGTGATAAAGCCCCTGGGAGTCAAAACCACCCGCATAGCCCGGGGCATACCCTCCGGGGCGGATTTGGAATATACCGACGAGGCGACCCTTGCCAACGCCATTGAGGGCAGGCGGATAATAGACTGAAAGAATGTTAATTACAATAACCGATATATCAAAAAGCTACGGCTCCAGAGATGTTCTTTCCGATGTGAATTTAAAAGTAACCAACAACGATAAAATAGGGCTGATCGGCTTAAACGGCAGCGGAAAATCCACCCTGTTGAACATTATCTGCGGGAATATAACCCCGGACACGGGCAGGGTGAGCATGACCGCAGGCACCCGGGTGGGCTTTCTCAGGCAGGATTTGGGCATTGATAACGGCAAGAATATCTATGACGAAGCCCTGAGCGCCTTCAGCGATGTCATCGCCCTGGAAGAAGAAATAGAAAAAAAGCGGTTGATGTTGGAAAAGCAAACCGACAGCGCCGTCTTGGAAAAGCTCACCGAGGAATTTACCGCCCTGAGCGAAAAATTTGCGGAAAACAGGGGCTGGTATTATAAAAGCATTGTCGCGGGAACCCTGAAGGGGTTGGGTTTCGGCGAGGATTATTTTGATATGCCCATATCCGTGCTTTCAGGGGGTCAGCGAATGAGGGTGGCTTTGGCGAAGTTGCTCATGTCCGAGCCGGATCTGCTTTTATTGGACGAGCCCACCAACTATCTCGATATTTCGGGTACGGACTGGTTGGAGAATTATCTGAACAACTACCCCAAATCCTATATAGTGGTTTCCCACGACAGGTATTTTCTCGATAAGACCGTCTCCGTGATATGGGAGGCGGACACCACCGTAAGGAGCTATCGGGGCAATTACACCGCCTATTTAAAGCAAAGGGACGACGAGATTTACGCCCAAACAAGGGAATACGAAATACAAAACGAATACATCAAAAAACAAAGAGAGATAATCAAACGCTTCCGCAGTTATAAGAGGGATTGGAGCTATGTGAGGGCGAAGGAACGGGAAAAAATGCTCGATAAAATCGAGATGACCGATAAACCCAAGACGGAGCGAACGGCGAATATTTATTTCAACACCCAAAAGGTGATATCGAAAAACGCCGTTAAAACAGTGGATCTGAGCGTGGGTTATGACAGAGTGCCCTTGGTTAAGGGAATAAATATGGAAATTTTCCACGGCAGTAAGGTGGGGATATGCGGGGACAACGCCTCGGGCAAAACCACACTGCTTAAAACCCTCTTGGGCGAGCTTGCCCCCGTAAGCGGGCAGATCATTTACGGCACCGGGGTTTTGGTTTCTTATTTTGAGCAGTATCACACGGATTTGGACAAGAGCAAGAGCATTGTGGAAGAATTGGTGGATTATTCGGGGGAGGACACCGTTAAGGTGCGCACCGTATTGGGAAGCCTGCTCTTTTCGGACGATGAGGTATATAAAACCTTGGGAGTGCTTTCGGGAGGGGAGCTGGCTCGGGTGGCTGTGGCGAAGCTGATGCTCACCAAGGCGAATACCCTGCTTTTGGACGAACCCACCAACCATCTTGACATCGCCTCCAAGGAGGTTTTCGAGCAGGCCATAAAGAATTATGAGGGCACCGCCTTCATCGTTTCCCACGACAGATACCTTCTTTCTTTCTTATGCGACAAGGTTCTTTTGATACAGGACGGGGCCGCCTATTTTTTCAACAGCCCCTACGAAACCGCCAAAAATATGTTTCCCCTAAGGGATTCCGAAAGGGAAGCCATGCTTAAAAAGGAGAAAAGGGCCGAAAGCAAAAAAGAAACCCCCTCCCTGAGCAAAAACGAATATAAAAGGCTCAAGGCGAGATTGGGGGAAATCGAGGATCTCTTATCCCGGCTGGACGAGAGAAAGGCTCAAATCGAATCCCAAATGGAGGAAGCGGATTTTTACAGGGACGCGGAAAAATCCGCCGCTGTATTGGAAGAATATAATCAAATACCCCCAAAGCGGGAAGCTTTGGAGGAGGAGTGGATAAACGCCACTTATAAATTGGAAAACAGTGAGGAATAATTCGCCTCGAATTTCTTATGCCGCTTGGTTATTTCTTCGGCAAGGGTGTTATAGGTGTTAAAAAGGGCTTTTGCCCTTTCGCAGGGGCTTTCCTTGATGAGGCTCTCTGAATTTTCGGGCATTTCATTTATCAGTGCGATCGCCCGAGAATAGGTATATTCCTCCTCCTGCTCTACCGAAGGGTAAATATTCGGCCAATCCTGAACCCTCTTGCCCTCCATGGTTTGGGAGAAATTTAGGGAAATTATCTCATCTCCCATGAAGGCTGCGGTCAATCCCGAGATTAGGGGGGGCGTATTTTCCTGTGATGTATCCTGCGCTTCGGCGCGGTATTCCTGCCTAAGGCTCACCGCAGTCGGCGTATTTACCCCTTCTGCGGCGTTTTTTATGGCCTGCCTGACTAAAATAATATAATAGCTTCCGTATTCCGAGACGGATTTAAGCCCTGTGGAGCTTTGGGCTTGCATTAGATGGGTATTCAGGGATTTTATCTCGGTGCGAAGGGCCTCCGCGCTGTCAAGAAGCGCTTCGTCCTCGGTTTTTGTGTATCTGTTGAGCTTCGTGTCGAAAATATCGAAATTACTTTGGGTTATTATCCCCTCGGTTACAATGAGTTGAATTGCCGCCGCATAGCCTGCGGGGTCGTAATAATCGGTATAAACGATATATTTTCCGTCGGTATAGGTGAATTCCGGTTCTTCCGGGGTGATAAGCCCGGTGTCGGGGTCGTTGATTATCCCCTTGTTCGCGCAACCCGCGGTTATAATTAATACAAACACTGTCAAAAGGGCGATTATTTTTTTCATGTATCCATTATATCTCTTTAGTCAAAAAATCAAAAGAGTTATAAAAAAACCATTTTTCGTATGATATAATAAAAGGGCGGGAGGGGATTTTTATGGCGCAGTTATATTACAGATATTCGAGCATGAATGCGAGCAAATCCATAGAGGTTATTAAAATAGCCCATAACTACGAGGAGCAGGGAAAGCGGGTTCTTCTGATGAATTCCGCCCTTGATACCAGATACGGTAAGAATGTGGTGGCTTCCCGTATAGGCATTACCAAACCCGCCATTTCCTACGACGAGCATACTTCCATGCTCAATATTCTTCAAGCGGCCATGGAAGAAAGCCCGGAGCGCATACACTGCATATTGATAGACGAAGGTCAGTTTCTGACCGAATCCCAGGTGAAGCAGTTGGCGCAGATTGTGGACTATGAGAATATTCCCGTCATTGTCTACGGCCTGAAGAACGATTTTTCGAATAACCTATTCGAGGGAAGCAAGGCGCTCTTGATTTATGCGGATAAAATAGAGGAAATAAAAACAGTCTGTTGGTTTTGCGACAAGAAAGCGACCATGGTCTTGAGGGTTTTGGACGGAAAGCCCGTTTATACGGGGGATCAGGTATTAATCGGGGGGAACGACAGCTATATACCCGTTTGCCGCAAATGCTATTCGAATCCGAATTTGAAAGTGCTTGAAAAAAAGTGAGATCAGCGCCCTTTGGCGCACCGAAATATAAAATAAAAAGGAGGAATTACATAATGGATGCTATTGAAGTATTGATGAAAAGAAGAAGCGTGAGGAAATTTACGGGCGAACAAATCACCGATGAACAGCTTAAAACCATATTGGACGCGGGATTATACGCCCCCACGGGAATGGGGCGTCAGCCCTGGAAGTTCGTCGTGGTTCAGGGAGATGAGAACCATAAGACAATTTCGGATCTGAACAGAAAGGGCAGGGGAGGCCCCGAGGGAGCAGACGCTTATTACAACGCTCCCACCATCGTTTTGGCCTTCGGAGATACGGAAAGCCCGCTTTACGACTATGATGTGGCCTTAGCCTTGGGCAACATGATGAATGCCGCCTATGCGGTGGGCGTTGGCTCCTGCTGGATACACGGCGAAAAGCAGATGTTCGAACTGCCGGAGGGAAAGGCCCTCATGGAAAAATGGGGAGTGCCCGCAAACTTCGTCGGAGTCGGCTCCATAATCCTCGGCTATGCGGACGGCGAATACCCCGCCCCGAGGGAGAGAAAAGAAAATACCGTGGTTTATTTTAAGTAAACGGGTAAGGCCCTCTGACGGCGAGGCTTTTACAACAAGAGGGTTTTAACCGAAAGCTGCCGAGAATAAGGCATATCTCGCAAGCAACGAAAATTAGAAAAATAAACAGGCTCCGACCGCAATGTCGGAGTCTGTTTGCTTGTATCGGAAATAATGGATCTTCTTAAAAACCGTTGCCCTGTCAAAAAATCGTGAAAAGCGAAATTGTTTTATTAACTAACCAATTCGGAAGTGTTCTCAAATCATTTTTCACTTTGATTATTCCGTATATTTATCCGGCTTTTTATTTGCATACTCACCGACAAGACGAATCCTCTCGATCGGATCGATCTCCCTAAATACAGCGATGCACGCCCCTATCCGCCGGATAGTTCATAAATTCAAAGCGTGGATATATGACTTTATCATAAATAAAGGCTTCATTCCACAGCCTTTATTTATATTTTAGCCCTAAAGTGCTATAATCAACAATCATGAAAAGATACGAATTGGAAACCGAAAGACTTATTCTCACCACCGGGGTGATGGCGATGGCTGAGGCGATGCTGGATTTGGAGATACGCAACAAAGCGCATTTCGAGCCCTGGGAGGACATACGCCCCAAGGATTTTTATACCCTGAATTATCAAAGACAGCTCATTCGAGACGAAAAGAAAAACAGGGAGGCGGGCAGCGGCATAGATTACTGGATTTTTTTGAAATCCACCGGAAAGCTGATAGGGAAGGCCTCGGTTTTCTGCATTGTCATGGGCAATTTTTCTAACTGTATGCTGGGTTATAAATTGGACAGCGCCCATCAGGGCAAGGGCTATATGCATGAGGCATTGCAGGCGGTGGTGGATAATATGTTCACCGTGGTGGGTATTCACCGCATCGAAATCAATATGATCCCGAGAAACACAAAATCCATAAAGGTGGCAGAAAGGCTGGGCTTCGTAAGGGAGGCAAAAAGCCGCGAATTCATCAGGATAAACGGGGTGTGGGAGGATCATTATCGTTATGTCAGATTAAATCCTGCGAAATAGAAAAAATCAAGTTGATAAAATAAACTTATTATGATATACTAAATTGCTATTCCTTGGGGAAGCGTAAACTTCCCCCAAAAGTCCATAAGGAGGTGAAAAGTATGAATTCTTACGAAACTATGTTCATCGTGCATCCGGGTCTTACCGAAGAAGAAAACGAAGGCGAGATTGCAAAGGTGCAGGCGGTCATAGAGGCGGCAGGAGAAGTCCAGTCGGTAGACAAATGGGGCAAGAAAAGACTTGCCTATGACATCGCCAAGGTAAGCGAAGGCTATTTCAATGTTATCACATTCAAAGCCGAACCTTCCGTTCTTGACGAACTCAATCACGTTTTCATGATTACCGAGAACATACTCAGAGGGATTTTCGTAAAGATTGAGGAGTAAAGCCTCTCAAGAGGAGAGATAATTATGATCAACAAAGTAGTTTTAATAGGCAGATTGACCAGAGATCCGGAGGTTAGAACGATGTCCTCCGGTATTAAGGTCGCCAATTTTACCCTGGCTGTGGATAGGTCATTCAAAAGTGCCAACGGCGAGAGGGAAGCGGATTTTATCCCCATAGTCGTTTGGCGCAAAACAGCGGAGCTGTGTGAAAAATATCTTTCCAAGGGCAGAATGGTGGGAGTTATCGGTCGTCTGCAAACGAGAAACTACGAAGGAAACGACGGAGTAAGGCGCTATGTTACCGAAGTCGTGGCGGACGAGGTGCAATTCCTCGATTCTGCGGGCAGAAACCAGGGTTCCTCTTTCCCTTCGGAACAGAGGGATTCCTATAAAAGCACCGCCGAGCCCGACTCAAAGTTCGGAGTGCCGATGGACGGATTTGAGGAGATCGATGATCTCATGCCGTTTTAAACGGTATGCCGTTTAAGAAAAAACGAAAGGAGAAATACCATGGCTGATGAAGTAAGAGAGAAGAAGCCTTATCAGAAAAACGATTACAAACGCAGAAAGAAGGTTTGCTATTTCTGCGAGAACCATATCGATCATGTGGATTATAAGGATGTGGCTCTGCTGAGAAAATATGTGTCCGAAAGATATAAAATACTTCCCAGAAGGGCTACGGGAACCTGCGCCCGTCATCAAAGAGAGGTAACGGGAGCCATAAAGGTGGCCCGCAATATCGCACTTTTGCCCTACACCACAGATTGATCTTTCGGCGATAATGCCGGACATAAGCCCCGTATCGGTATTTAGCCGGTACGGGGCTTATATAAACCGCAAAAAAGCTGTTTTTAATTATCACAAGGTTAAATAGGTGTCTTTCGGGGTAAAAGTATTATACAATTACGGTGATAGCATTAAAGACGGTAATACCATCAAATTATGTTAATACCAACTTTTGATGGTATTATTAATGGCGTAAAGGAGAAAGTTAAATATGAAATTTATCGAGAGGCTTCATTACAAGCACCCCAACTGGGGCATAGAAAACCTGATGTTGCACGTTTCCCTGATAACCGGCATCGTCTACATCATGGCCTACGGCTTCAGAACCAACATCGAAACCTTCCTTTATTTGGATAGGGCGATGATCTTCCAAGGGCAGATCTGGAGGCTTATAACCTTTATCTTTATTCCCCCCACTCCAAGCGTCATCTGGATAGCCTTCACCCTTTATTTCTATTATTGGATAGGCACAAGTCTGGAGCGCACCTGGGGAACATTTAAATTCAACGCCTTCTATATTCTCTCCATGCTGGGTACGATATTGGCCGCGCTCGTCTTCGGCGGAGCTTATGAGGGTTTTTATGTGAATCTCTCGATGTTTCTCGCCTTCGCCTACCTCTATCCGCAGGTGGAGGTTATGATATTCTTCTTTATACCCATAAAGATAAAATACCTTGCCTATGTGGACGCGGGAATATTGCTTTTGAACTTTATTCTCGGCTCTTTTACCGTGAAGCTCTCCATAATCGCTTCCCTCACGGGCTTTTTGGTTTTCTTCGGCAACGGCTTGTATCTTTCTTTGAAAATGTTTGTGATGCGAATAATCAATAAAATAAAACACAGAGGTCTTTATTAATGAAATATTCATTACCCAAGGGCACAAAGGATGTGCTTCCTTCCCAAATTCAGCAGTGGAATAATATCGGTCAAAAGGCCGCGGCTCTTGCGGGACGCATGGGCTTCAAGGAAATCATAACCCCCGAATTCGAATCAACGGAGCTTTTTGTTCGGGGAGTGGGGCAGGGAACGGACATCGTCACAAAGGAAATGTATACCTTCGCCCGCAACGATAAGGACTCTTTCACCTTGAAACCGGAGGGCACTGCGCCCGTGATAAGGGCTTATATACAAAACGGCATGGGCAGTGAACCCCAACCGGTGAAGCTTTTCTACATAACAAGCTGTTATCGTGCCGAAAATCCCCAAAAGGGCAGACTGCGCCAATTCCACCAATTCGGTGCGGAAATCATCGGCAGTCACTCCCCCTATGCGGACGCGGAGGTGATAGGTCTTGCGGACAACTTTTTGAAGGAAATGGGAGTCGGGGACTACACCCTTAACATAAATTCGGTGGGTTGCCCGAAATGCAGGGCGAATTATTACGCCCTTTTAAGAGAGTTTTTGAAAGATAAGAAGGCGGCGCTCTGCGAGGATTGCCGAAGCCGCATTGATTTGAATCCCATGAGGGTTTTGGATTGCAAAAATGAAAACTGCCAAGCGAAATTGGAGGGCGCTCCGATGATGATAGATAATCTGTGCGACGAATGTGCCGAACATTTTGCGGGCGTTAAGGCGGCCTTGGACGCGGCGGGAATGGACTATGTCGTCAATCCCAAGATAGTCAGAGGGCTTGATTATTATACAAATACAGCCTTTGAATTTATCCCCGGGGAAAGTTCTTCCTCCCAATCCACCCTTTGCGCCGGGGGCAGATACGACGGCCTTTGCGAGGAGCTGGGCGGAGAAGCCACTCCGGGAGTGGGTTTCGGCCTTGGGATAGAAAGACTCATAATCGCCGTCGGAGAAAAGCAAAGCGAATATCCCCCCGCCGACATCTATCTTGCCCCCCTCGGGGAGAGGGCCGCAGGGGCGGCTTTCGCGACAAGGCAAAAGCTCATTGAGGCCGGATACAGCGCGCAGACTGATTTAATGGGCAGAAGCCTTAAGGCCCAGATGAAGTATGCGGATAAGATAAGGGCAAGATATGTGCTTATCATCGGAGAGGACGAGCTTGACCACGGGAAGTATATCCTGCGTAACATGGAAACAAAACAGCAGGAAGAAATTCCCGCCGACGATATAGCCGGGATAATCTCAAAGATAGCGAAATAAATCACAAAATTATATAACAGGATTCGGAAAGGAACAAGCCTATGGGCACTTTGGTCAACGCCTTAGCGGTAATTCTCGGCGGGGTAATCGGTTTGCTTGTGCGAAAGGGCATAAAGGAAAGCTGGCAATACGGGATAAATAAGGCTCTCGGAGTTTCCGTTTTCGTCATCGGCATAAACGGGGTCATCTCCAATATGTTCATATCCGAAGGCGGGTCGCTGAGCGCTTCCGGGGAACTGCTTTTGGTGGTGAGCCTCGTAATCGGCACTTTGATAGGGGAGATTGTCGGAATAGACAGCGCCCTCGAAAGGCTGAGCCTTGCGATAGAAAAGAAATTCCCCGTGGCGGGTTTTGCGGCGGGATTCATGAATGCGACGGTGCTTTTCTGCGTGGGCGCAATGGCGATAGTGGGCTCAATAAGCGACGGACTCACGGGAAACGCCACCACCCTTTACATCAAAAGCACTCTGGACTTCACCTCCGCGATAATCCTTTCCTCCGCCCTGGGCGCAGGGGTAATCTTTTCCGCCCTGCCGATATTGCTTTATCAGGGGGCGATAACCCTTTTCGCCGGTGCGCTGGAAAGCATCATAGCCGGGGAATTGTTAAGGCAAATTTGCGCCGTGGGTTATGCGATAATAATATGTATCGGCATGAACTTTTTATCCTCCGAGAAAATCAAAACGGCGAATATGCTTCCCTCCATATTGGTGCCCATTGTATACTCTTATATAGTAAAAATAACAGAAATACTCCGATAAAAACCTTAATATTCCTAACGGTTTTTCGGACAACGAGGTTATTATGAAATCCATCAGACAGGTTTACAAAATAGGCAACGGGCCTTCCAGCTCCCATACCATGGGGCCTAAAAGGGCGGCGCAAATTTTTGCGAAAACCCATCCGGAGGCGCTGAGCTATGAGGTCACCCTTTACGGCTCCCTTGCGGCTTCGGGAAAGGGGCATTTGACCGACGAGGTTATCATTGAGGCCCTTTCGCCCAAGCCGACGAATATCATCTTCAACAATACTCTCATGGATATACCCCATCCGAACACCATGGATATAAAGGCTTTCTTTCCGAATGGCAAGACGGTCGTCTCCCGTATCTACTCCATAGGAGGAGGGGATATTGAAATAGAAGGCGGTCAGATCTCGGAAAGCGAAGCAACAGATACTTACCCGAAAAGAACATTTGCTCAAATAAAGGCTTACTGTAAGGAAAACTCCCTTAAATTAAGCGATTATGCCCTGCAATACGAAGACGATAAAATCCTCGAATTCCTTACCGAAGTCTGGGAAACCATGAAGCGCTCCATAGCCGAAGGGCTTGAGGCGCAGGGCATATTGCCCGGGGGGCTGGATGTGGTGAGAAAGGCGAAATATCTTTATAATTATAAAGATGAGGGCGAAAACAGCGCCATGCGTGAAAAGCGAATAGTGTATGCCTATGCCTTTGCCGTATCCGAGCAAAACGCTTCGGCGGGGGTCATTGTCACCGCCCCCACCTGCGGCGCGGGGGGCTTGCTTCCCGCCGTTTTGAAATACGCCCAGGAGAAGAATAATCTTTCGGACAGCCAAATTGTGAAAGCCCTTGCCACCGCCGGGGTGATAGGTTCTTTTATAAAAGAAAACGCTTCGGTAAGCGGGGCGGAATGCGGCTGTCAGGCGGAAATAGGCAGTGCCTGTTGCATGGCCTCCGCGGCTTTGGCGGAATTGGAGGGAATGAGCATAGATCAGGTGGAATATGCGGCGGAGGTGGCCATGGAGCATAATTTGGGGCTAACCTGCGACCCGATACACGGTCTTGTGCAGATACCCTGCATAGAGCGCAACGCCGTATGCGCCATGCGCGCCATAGATACGGTCTGTCTGGCGAAGTATATCACCCATACCCACAAAATCTCCTTCGATACCGTGGTGGAAACCATGTATAAAACCGGAAAAGACCTTTCCCGCCTATATCGGGAAACCTCGGAGGGAGGGCTTGCGGCGGTTTACGGTAAATAGAAGTCGGCGCTTTCGACGACCCGCATAAATGTGGATAAGATAATTTACAATGCCCTTCACCACCCTGAAATGTGTAAAATATCCTGCGAAGTGATTCGGCAGATAAAACACATCACAGCGGGTAATAATAATGCCGATGGAGCAAAGAGCGACCGCAAATACAACGGAAAAGAGTACCCCTGCACAACACTAAACCATAATATCAGGCAACACCGCACAATTCGACTTGCCATACGCAACACGACATACCCAACAGGCTTATCCCCGCATGGGCATGAAAGGTGTTTGCCTCACCGAGAACAACCCTATCCAAAGTCAAACGCAAAGGATAAAAGTGTCCCTTTGGAGTAGCGGAGCGAAAGCTTTTTCACGGTTTACCATTGTGCGAAATGACCCTACGCCTGGTTATACGACTGAAAAGGGATTTGAGTTTTGCCCCAACCGTTGACATATCCTTAGAACAACCTAAAAACGCCTGCCGGATTACCGGCAGGCGTTTTATAAGTTTCGACTATTCGTAAAGCTCAGCGATAACGCCGGCTCCCACTGTTCTTCCGCCTTCTCTTATGGCGAAACGCAGTTCCTTTTCAAGGGCGATGGGGGTGATAAGCTCAACCTTCATCGTAACATTGTCGCCGGGCATAACCATTTCAACTCCCTCGGGAAGCTGAATGTTGCCGGTAACGTCGGTTGTTCTGAAATAGAACTGGGGTCTGTAACCGTTGAAGAAGGGGGTATGTCTGCCGCCTTCATTCTGGGAAAGAACATAAACCTCGGCACTGAACTTGGTCAAGGGCTTGATGCTTCCGGGCTTGGCAAGAACCTGTCCTCTTTCGATCTCGGTGCGGTCGATTCCTCTGAGTAGTGCGCCGATGTTGTCTCCCGCCTCACCGTAGTCCAGGATCTTTCTGAACATTTCAACGCCGGTGACGACGCATTTTCTGGTTTCTTCTTTAATTCCGACGATTTCGATCTCTTCGCCGGTCTTGATGACTCCTCTTTCCACCTTTCCTGTGGCGACGGTGCCGCGGCCGGTGATGGAGAATACGTCCTCAACGGGCATAAGGAAGGGCTTTGCGGTATCTCTGATGGGTTCGGGAATGTAGGCATCCACCGCATCCATCAATTCGATAATCTTGTCGCCCCATTCGCTGGAGGGATCTTCCAGAGCCTTTAATGCGCTGCCCACAATAATGGGGGTGTCGTCTCCGGGGAAGCTGTATTCATTCAGAAGATCTCTGACTTCCATATCCACCAGCTCGATGAGTTCGGGGTCGTCCACCATGTCTGCCTTGTTCAGGAAGACAACGATGTAAGGAACGTTAACCTGACGGGCCAAAAGGATATGCTCCCTTGTCTGGGGCATAACGCCGTCAGCCGCGGAAACAACCAGGATAGCTCCGTCCATCTGGGCGGCGCCGGTGATCATGTTCTTGATAT
>JAAYHF010000108.1 GCA_012727485.1 Eubacteriaceae bacterium | reverse complement strand
CATAAACCCCGCCCCCAAAATAAAAAAGGACACCGACGCCACACCCCCGCCGATGTCCTTTCAAAATTTTCCGATTATTCGAAGATTACTTCGCACGAAAACCATTTCGTGAAATATTATTTCGCGAAAACTATTTCGCTATCTCCGTAACCCTCGTTTCCCGAATGACATTAACCTTGATCTGCCCCGGATATTCCAATTCGTTCTCGATTTGTTTGGCTATATCCCTTGCCACATGAACCATTTTCAAATCGTCCACTTCCTCGGGTTTCACCATTATCCTTACCTCACGGCCCGCTTGAATGGCGAAGCATTTGCTCACCCCTTCGAAGCCGTTGACGAGATCCTCTATCTTTTCAAGCCGCTTGGTGTAGCTCTCCAAGGATTCCCTTCTTGCGCCGGGTCTTGCCGCGCTTATGGCATCGGCGGCCTGTATGAGGACCGCTTCCACCGTCTGGGGGGCGATGTCGTTGTGGTGGGCTTCCACGCAGTGTATAATCTCGGGCTTTTCCTTGTATTTCTTGAGTAAATCCGCCCCTATCTGCACATGGGGCCCTTCGACCTCATGGTCTATCGCCTTGCCGATGTCGTGGAGTATTCCCGCCCGACGGGCGATATAGGCGTTGGCTCCCAACTCGTCTGCCAAAAGCCCCGCCAAAATGGATACCTCCAAAGAATGTTTTAACACATTCTGCCCATAGCTTGTGCGGTAATTCAGCCTACCTATCAGCTTGACCAGCTCGGGGTGTATCTTGCCCACGTCCGTCTGCAATATGGCCTGCTCACCCAACTCCCGCATCTTCTGCTCCAACTCGGCTTCCGCCTTGCGGACGGTTTCTTCTATGCGGGCGGGGTGGATCCTTCCGTCCACGATGAGCTTTTCCAAAGCCATTCTTGCGATTTCACGGCGAACGGGATCGAAGCCGGAAAGGATTACCGCTTCCGGCGTGTCGTCGATTATAAGATCTATCCCCGTGGCCGCTTCCAACGCACGGATATTTCTGCCTTCTCTGCCTATTATTCTGCCCTTCATCTCGTCGCCGGGCAAATTGACGACCGATACGGTGCTTTCCGCCACATGGTCTGCGGCGCATCTTTGTATTGCGTATGTTATTAGCTCTCTTGCTTTTTTATCGGCTTCTTCCTTGGCTTCGGCCTCTTTATTTTTAATCATGAGAGCTGTTTCTCTCGATATTTGTTTTTCTGTTTCGTCGAGTAATATCTGTCTTGCTTCTTCGAAGGTGAGCTGGGAAATTTTTTCCAGCTCCTTGATTTGCTGCTGATGCAGCTTGGTTATTTTTTCTTCCTTTTGTTCAAGCTCTTTGGCTTTCTTTTGGGAGTTTTCGTCCCGCTTTTCGATGGTGTCGATCTTCTTGTCCAGGGATTCCTCTTTTTGGGCTATCCTGTTTTCAAGCACCTTCACCTCACTGCGCCTGTCCCTTATTTCCTTGTCGAGATCCTTCTTCTGGGCGTAGATCTCGTCCTTGGCCTCATTCAAACGATCCTTTTTTATCCTTTCGCCCTCCACCACCGCGTCCTGTACTATCTTTGCGGCTTGTGCGCCCGCGCTTTCGATCTTTTTATTTTCCGCGCGGCGGGCTATGATAATTCCGCCCACGATGCCGCCGATCAAGCAAACGGCCATCAGGACGTAATACAACCAATGTTCCAAAACTTTTTCCCTCCTTATTTCGTTTTCAATTAACTTGGTGTTACCCGTCTTGGCTTACCAAGCTTAGTATTAACAAGCATGGTTTTATCTTCGGGTAAACCGCTTTTCGGAATTAACCGACTATATTGCTTTATCGAATCACATATACAGATACATAGCACTATCGTGAAAATTATAACACACTATTTTTAGCTTACAGCATCGATTAAATAAATACAGGGTGAAACGAAATGTTTTTTTATCTTAAGTTGTGTTATAATTATTATTGCCCAAATGAAAGCTTATGCAACTATGGCTTTATAAACTAAAGAATTGCGAAAAGGTATTTACCGTTAATGAAAATATTGATAGCCGCTTCGGAGCCGAAAAAGCCCTTCGACGAATTTGTGAAGTACGCCCTGATAAGAAACCATCATGAGGTCTATGCCGCCTTCTCCGGCTCCCGGGGCTGTCTCGATGAGGCGGTCGGCACGGGAAGGCTCAAGGACGCCCCCTGGAGGGTGGATCTGTCCGCCCCCGACGATAAGGGCAATCGGGCCGAAGCCGAACTTGCCCTCATAAGAGAAAGGATAAAGGCCACCGCCGGGGTTAAGCCCTTCGATGTGGTCTTGATGCAATCTCTTTGCGAGGACACCTCCAAGATAGCCGCCGCCTATGCGGGCAGTGACGCCCATTTTTTGTATACGCTTTTTGAAAAAGATTTCAGCCCCGTCCAACCCCTGAATATGTACGCCAAGATATGCCTGAGCAAGGCGAGGTTCATCGTCGTCTCACAGGACGAGATAGGTCAGCGGCTCATCAAGCAGGCGGGCAGCGCCTATGCGAACAAGGTCGTCAGATGGTCCTTGGGTCTTTCCGGGTTGGAGGAAATTGATTCCCTGCGTAAACAGGCCTCAAAAACCGAATGCCGCCGCCTTTTCTCGGAGGACGTGAGTCATATGCTCATAAGCGTGGGTTACGGGGCGACCCCGGAGCAACAGCAGTTACCCGTGATAAAGGCCCTTCACCGTATCCCCCCGGAGATCGGGGGAAAGCTCACCGTTATATTCGAAGCCCCCTGTTATGACGACGCCCAAAGGGAGTATGTGAAGGAACTTGAAGGGGCCCTTGAGGGGGCGGTCTTTGAATACCACATTGCCGACGCCCCCCTATCCCGCGAAAACAAGGCCGCCCTCAGATGCGCCGCGGATCTTTTCATTCACTCCTGCGAACAGGGCGGGATCACCGACTATCTTCAGGAATACCTTTACACGGAAAGCTGTGCGGTGATGGTGGGAAAATGGGGAAATTACGGAGAATTGGAGTCCATAGGCGCCGAATTTTACTATTACCCCGACCAAAGGGCGGTAACAGCGGCTGTCTGTGAAGTATTCAAAAATCGCTCCCATGCCTACAACAGCAACAAGAGCCGTATCCGCCGCTTCTCCTCCTGGGACGCGGTCAGCCCCATTTGGGAGTCTTTGATGAGGCTTTAGGCGGAAGGAAGCGTTTGCTTTTGTTCTTGTTTATTTCTTGGGGTGGATTTGGTCTATTTGTGTTTTTTGTATATATTTTCAATAGGGGTTCAATATATCCCGTAAACTAATCGAAATTTACGAAGGTGACAGTGTGCGACAGCATGAAGCGGAAAAGCAAATTATCGCTCCATACGACGGTCGGGCGGTTAATTGACGGGAGTCTGCAAAAAAGTCAGGCTACTGCGGCAAAAGAAGTTCCCGCAGGGGCGGAACTGCATAAAGAAAGTTCGGAGCGCAAACGGACAAAGCAAAGATTGACAAGGAGCGTGATTATATGAAAAAGCGAATGATAATTCTTATTTGTGCCCTATTGGTGGTGGCAATAATCGGCCTTGTAGGTGTGTTTGCTGTGAAATCATCTAAAATAATCGGTGAAGATGGATTGATAACGAAGGCCCGCAAAGAAATCAAGGATCTTTCCGAAGTTGAAACCATTGAAATGAACATAGCGGGAAAATCCACAACAGACAACAACAGGCATCTGTTTTGGATTGTAACGGGAAACGAATACCAAGCTCACAGCTATTACCCTCTTGAAGTTATCGAGCTTGAAAACGGAGTATATAAATTTGTACATTTGCATAATGGCGCCGCTCAAAGGGGGCAGGATATATTCTTTGAAATTTTCGGGAACGGCTATTCGTTCATTGTGAATAACCCCAAATGCAAAAGCATTGTGATTGATGAAACCATCGTTCCCGTCACTAAAATACCGTTTGTCTATTATCATCGTTTTATCCCGAATGAGTATTGTTTTCTTGATGAGGACGGGAACGAACTTTAATTAGGTTAGCTGTAATTTGTTGAATTAAATATTATACACATCAAATGGTGAGCCGAATGATGAGCAAACTCTATGTCAAATGCTTGAATGGGCGTTTATCTTGTTCTTTTTGTTTTGGTTTTGTTTTTTGTTTGAATGATTGATTTTCGTATAAGGCATAAACACAAGGTTTTACCATTGTGACCCGGTCACTTTGTCAAAAAACTTATGATAGGCGTTTTGGGTTTGATGCTTTACTTTCTGACCCGGGCATAACATAAAAAGGGTTCTTTATGGTTTGTATTTGTGACCCGGTCAAAATGGAAAAAACATACAAAACGGACTTGATGTTTTATGTTTTGACCCGGTCATAATGAAAAAGAGCTTCCCGAAGCTTGCCGCTGTGACCCGGTCACTTTGTTAAATGATGTTTTTCATTTTGTTTCGGAAGCTTGTTTCGGAAGGATTATTTTTCGCATTGAGCATAATCCACAAAGTTTTAACTTTGTGACCGGGTCACTTTATGAAAAAGCTTAAGATAGGCGCTTTGGGTTTGTTGGTTTACTTTCTGACCCGGTCGCAACATAAAAAGGCTTTTTTAAGGCTTGTATCTGTGACCCGGTCACAATGGCAAAAACGCTTAAACTATCTTGTCGATCTTGCTGTTTAATGTTTTGACCCGGTCATAAAAGTTTACAGCCCGATCCGGTCAGAATGTAAAAAATCCTCTTAAAGCTTGCTATCGTGGCCCGGTTGCTTTGTCAAATAAAGTTTTCTTTTTCGTTTCGGTTTTGGTCGATCGCCCTGCTACCCAAACGATAAGGGAAACGCTCTTAGCATCTCACACTTACTTGGGAAAGGTTCTTTTAGCGGGATTTCACTTTGCAAAGAAAGCTTTGCCAATGCCGGGAAAAGTCACTTGTGAGTATGTAATACCGTGTAACTTAAGAAAACAGAGCCGGTGCCGCCCTAACCAAATCGGTCTTTTTTAGCTGAGGGCTGTTGAGGGGTGTTTTGGGGTTTGGTTTTTTGGGGGTTGTGTGGGGGATTTAATCGGTGGTTCCCTAACATCTCACTCTTACTTGGGAAAGGTTTTAGCGGGATTTCACTTTGTAAAGAAGGTTTGCCAATGTCGGGAAACCGTGTAACTTAAGAAAACAGAGCGGGTGCCGCCCCTAACCAACAGGCAACCCCCGCACTTGTCAGCCCGATGCGTTTTTCCCTCAACAAACTTTCCGCCATTTTGACCCGGTCACTCAAGCTTTCGCCTCAAAATCTTTTTCATGCGGGATTCAGATGCACCATGCAATGCTTGACCACCGGGGCGAAGTTCGCCTCTATCCTGTCGTGGACGTCCTGGGCTATGGTGTGGGCCTCCTCCATTTTCATATCCTTGTTGACGGCAATTTCCAGCTCCACATAAACCCTGTTCCCGAAGCGGCGGGTACGCAGTAAATCAATGCGTATGACCCCCCCGGTTTCCAATATGGACTGCTCCATTTCTTCTTCCAAAGCCTGCCCGGCGGATTCGTCCGTTATCATACCCGCATTTTCCTTGAAGATCTCCAGGGCCGTGCGGATTATAAGAAGCGACATGACAAACCCGGCGATGCTGTCCGCGGCGGGGAAACCCAACATCGCGCCCACTATCCCCACGCAGACCCCCGAGGAAGCGAAAACGTCCGAGAGGTGGTCTTGGGATTCCGCTTTAAGGGCGGGGGAGCGCAGTATTTTCGCTTTTTTGCTTGCGGAAACGAACATTAGGGCCTTTATCAGAACGGAGAGCGCCGCCGCCGCAAGGGCGATGACCGAAGGAGCTTCGCCGTTTTTACCCCCGATGAGGGCGGTGAGGCTCTGATAACCGAGTACGCAACCGGTGGCCGCTATCAAAAACGCCAAGATTATCGCTGTCACACACTCGAATATTTCGTGACCGTAGGGGTGCTGTTTATCCGCCGCCTTGGAACCCATTTTCACTCCCACCGCCACTATCACCCCCCGAAGCACATCGCCGGCGGACTGTATCGCGTCCGAGGTCAAAGCGGCGCTTTTTCCCAAAAGCCCCGCAATAAGCTTCATCACACAGAGCAGACTGTTCAGCCCAATGGCGGAAAGGGTGGCTTTCAGGGCCTGCTTTTCGTAAATATTATCGTTTTCCATTAGATAAATTTCCTTTCAAGATACATCGGGCAATTACTTTTGTTTCTCGCTTCGCCCAAATAAAAAAGATACGGCTTTTCACAGTCGTACCCGGTAAAGCTTTAAGCTTTGCTTTAAGCTTTTGCTTTTAAGCTTTTGCTTTAAGCTTTTGCTTATTTGCTCAAAAAAAAGCCCGGGGACAAAACCGTCCCACAGACTTGACATATCTGCTGCCTTAATCGGCCCGGCCCCATGGCTTTCGCCATCGCCTGCTCAGTTTGTACTGTAAAATTATATTGCAGTGCAAATTGCTTTATTATAATAGCTCATCGGAGGGGAAATGTCAATTAAACATCGGTTAGAAGGGCGCAAACAAGCGGAAAAAATGCGTTTATGGCTTGAATATGGGCTCAAGGAGGGAGAAAATTGTATGCTCGGCGGGGGGATATGATTATGCGGGTGTCGGGTTGTGCGGGTAATGTGTGGGGGGGGTGATTGTCGGTGGTTTGTGCGTGGGCGGGGGGAGTAGTTTTTTCGTTGTGACACGGTCGGAAAGCAAAATATCGAGAGAAGTTATTTGTTTGTGTTTACCGTCTTTCATATTTAGACCGGGTCTAAGCATAAAAACAAGAGCGTCAAGTACCGTTATGTATTCCTGACCGGGTCAAGCCGCGAAATTGTTAAATTTCCTATCCCTCTCTCGGTAAGGGGCAAAACAATGGCAAAACAATCTTTTTTCTATTTTATTCGGACAAAGCATAAAACAGCAAGACCGACAAGTCCGTTTTAAGCGTTTTTTGCCATTGTGACCGGGTCACTATGTTAAAAAAACTTGTGGATTAAGCTTAAAGCAAAAAGTATCTTTCCGAACAAGCTTCCGAAACAAAATGAAAAATATTTTTTACAAAGCGACCGGGTCACAGCGGCAAGCGTCAAGAAGCTTTTTCACTATGACCGGGTCACTATGTAAAAAACCTTGTGGATTATGCTTAAAGCAAAAAGTATCTTTCCAAACAATCTTCCTAAACAAAAAGAAAAACATCATTTAACAAAGTGACCGGGTCAGAACGGAAACCCCTCAAGCAGTTTTTCACATTCTGACCGGGTCACAATAGAAAACACCCGTCAAGCTTTTTACACGCTTACCGGATAGAGAAGTTTTATCAAAGTGACCGGGTCAGAAAATAAAACCTTCCTCCTTCGCCCCTCACCTATTTCACTAACAAGAAACGAGCCTTTTAACAAAGTGACCGGGTCAGAACGGAAACCCCTCAAGTAGTTTTTCACATTCTGACCGGGTCACAATAGAAAACACCCTTCAATCTTTTTTACACCCTGACCGGGTAGAGAAGTTTTATCGAAGTGACCGGGTCACAATTTTAAAACCCTCCGGAATAAACCAAGGAATGACCTTTTTGTCAAAGTGACCGGCGCACTTAGTCAATGCAAGTGCAACACTTTCTACAATAAACATCCGCAGGAGTATCAAGACCAAGACAAACTTTCGGAGTGTTGTTGAGTAGCTCAACAACACTTTCCAGTTCAGCAGCACTGACT
>JAAYHF010000107.1 GCA_012727485.1 Eubacteriaceae bacterium | reverse complement strand
TTTTCTATCTTATATATGTTGGATAATATCAAATTGCCGTATATGTTGTAAAGCTCGCCGTCCTCGGCTTGCTCCCTTTCCTTTTCACGGACGGCAAGCTTCCTTTTTTCCTTGTCGTAAAGGGTGGAAAGGTTGCGAATGAGTTCGGAATATTTTTCTTTAACGCTGTCAACTGCGGCGTTTATCATATAATATTCGTCCGTTGCATCGCTGAAGGAATCGAATTCGACTTTATTGTAATCCCCGTAAAAACTGTAAAGGGAATGGGAAAAATCCTTATATTTGCCGGAGGAATCCTTATAAATATAGCTTTTATCGCTCAGGGTGGCCTTGGTGAGATAGCCGAGGAAATCCGGAAGCATTTTTCCGAAATCCTCCGGGCTCATCTGCCCGACGGTTTTATTATATTCGGGATAATCGAACATAAAGCTTCGGACAAACTGCTTCGATATGCCGCTGAAGGTTTCGGCAATGGCGGCCTCCGCACTTTTCTGCGCCGAAAGGGTCATAAGCCCCAGGGCTTGGGAATGATCGAAATCGAAGGGGTTGAGCTTTTCATTGGGGGGGAAGGTGTAATCGAAATTCGGCATAATTTTTCTCACCGAGCTTTTAAGCCCCGAAATGTGCTTCACCGCATCTATGATTTTCCCGCTTTGCATATCCGAAAGCACCACATTCGAATGTTTGCCCATGACCTCGCAGGTGAGCATGAGCTTTAAGAGATTGCCCGCTTCGTTGAGGGATTCTATTTCAAGGACTATCACCCTGTCAAAGTCAAGCTGATATACATCTTTCACTATTCCGCCCAAAAGATACTTTCGCAAAATCATGCAGAAGGAGGGGGGATATTCGGGATTGTCGTAACTCACCTTTGTGAATTGTATCCTCGGGGCGTTCGCATTGGCGCACAAAAGCAGGGGCCGCCTTTCTCCCCCCGCGAAATATATGACCACTTCCTCTGCGGTGGGTTGGTAGACCCGGGATATTTTATTGCCCTTAATTCTTTCTTTTATCTCCCTGCCTGCGGCATGGGTTGCTATTCCGTCAAATGGCATTTTTCCCTCGAAAAAGGCCGAAGGCTAACCCCCGGCCGGATTATTTTTCCAAAATTTCCTTTATGGCGGGCAGATAGTGGATCAGATATTTGCCCGCCCTTTCAATGCGTATACAGCCTTCAAAAACACTTTTGGGAATGGATTTTCTCCCGCCCTTCAATGAAGCTTCGTAAAGGGGCTTCAGCTTTTGTATCTCCATGGCATAATATTCATCGGCATCGCTGAAATTAACAAGGATAAAGGCCACCCCCTCCTGACTCACATATTCCTCCATGAACCTTATTTGGTGTTCGTGAAGGTTGGCGATGGGCAGACTTTTGCCCTTGGTTTCCTTTGCATCGAAGCAAACGGGAATTCCCTGAACATTGCCTATGTAATCCACGGTGCTTTTATCATCGAAATAAGCCAAGGTTATAACCCCCCGGGAATTATCTATTTCCACGGGGGTTATGGGGGTCGGCACCTTTTGGATAACCGCAAGACCGTCCTCCAAATATTCCCTGTTGGTTATATTGATAAGCTCCTCCAAATTGGAACCGCGAAGGCCCCGGCTCCTTGCGGCTCGCATATCAGATCTTGCCGCTTGAGCCGAGAACGTCCCTCATTTTATGGGCCACCATGTTCTTAATGGCTTCCCTTGCGGGCTTCAGATATCCCCTCGGGTCGAAAACTTCGGGCTGTTCCGCAAAAACTTTTCTGATGTTGCCCGTCATGGCAAGGCGCAAATCCGTATCTATATTTATTTTGGCAACTCCCATTAAGGCGGCTTTTCTCAGCATTTCCTCGGGAACTCCCTGCGCTCCGGGAATGGCGCCCCCGTATTGATTGCAGAAATCCACGAATTCCTTGGGAACGCTGGAAGCTCCGTGGAGAACTATGGGAAAGCCGGGCAGAAGGGCGCTGACCTTTTCCAACCTTTCAAAATCAAGGCGGGGTTCGCCCTTGAATTTATAGGCGCCGTGGCTGGTGCCTATGGCGATGGCAAGGGAATCGACCCCGGTTTTTTCAACGAATTCCGCCGCCTGATCGGGATCCGTGAAGGTGGCGTCCGCGGCGGCCACATTAACGGCGTCTTCGATTCCCGCAAGCTTGCCCAGCTCCGCTTCCACCACAACGCCCCTATCGTGGGCATATTCCACAACCCTTTTGGTTTCTCTTATATTTTCCTCAAAGGGAAGTTTGCTTGCATCTATCATAACGGAGGTAAAGCCGTCGTCCACACATTGCTTGCATATCTCGAAATCCTCGCCGTGGTCGAGATGCAAAACCGTATCGAGGCCCGTGTCCTCCATGGCGGCTTCCACCAATTTGATCAAATAAACGGTTTTGGCGTATTTCCTCGCCCCTGCGGAAACCTGCAGTATGAAGGGGCTTTTTTCCTGCAATGCGGCTTCGGTTATGCCCTGAATGATCTCCATGTTGTTCACATTGAAAGCGCCGACGGCATACTTGCCCTTCAATGCCTTTTCGAATAGTTCCTTGCTTGTGATGAGTGCCATTCTCTGATTTTTCCTCTCTCGGGTTATTTAAGTTATTACATTAAAATCAATCTGCCGAAAGTTTCCTTGGGCAGTAAATCCTCTCGGACATTAAAAGCAAACCGCCTTGGGGCAGTTTTAAACGATTTATCCGCAGTTTATCACATTGAATTCGGAAGTGTCCAAACCGACGCATTTTTCGCTGTTCAATACCAGATAGCACTGCATATCGTTCATGCGGCAAAGCTTTTCGATCTGCCTGACCGTATAGGCGACTCCCCCGACTTCCTCATCGTTGATTATTTTTGTGATGTTGTCGATGTAGATGCGGTTTATATCGTAATTGCCCGCAATCAATCCGCAAAGAAGCCCGATGAACTTTTCCTTGTTATCGACATCGAACTCGGTGGTGTTGATGAATCTGACCTGTCTGTTGACGGCGAGCCTGTGGTTGTTCGTCTTGTCGATATAGACGATAAGCCCCTTGGTGGCGCTCAGCTCCCCGTTTGCCATGTCGATAAGCTTCTGCGTTTTTCCGCTCCCGCTGGGACCGGAGATTATTGTTATCATGACTGTCACCTCTTTTTCCGATAAACTTAATAACATTATACAACAAATGGAAAATTAATTAAATAGCTAATTTATTTTGATTGGAAAGGTTACGGCAAAAAGAAGGAGCCGCAACAGGCGACCCCTTCAAAATGAGGTTAGAAAGTATGAGCTTGCAAATAGGCTATTTG
Source organism: Eubacteriaceae bacterium (assembly GCA_012727485.1). Classification (GTDB taxonomy): domain Bacteria; phylum Bacillota; class Clostridia; order Eubacteriales; family Anaerofustaceae; genus JAAYHF01. The sequence continues at coordinate 4,089 of JAAYHF010000107.1, read as the reverse complement.
TAATCCTTTATACCGTCATGGAAATGGTCGGTATGCAGAAGGGTGTGGGCTTTATGGCTGTTGGGGGCTTCGAAGTATTCGGCGTACACCGCATTGACTTCGGGGTTCTCATGGGAGAATCTCAAATCGGCTATGTCGTCAAGTCCGTAAAGGTTCTCGCCTCTGACTCCCGCCAGCTCGCAACCGTCTTCTATGGGCTGTCCGCCGCCGCCTGCGCAACCGCCCGGGCAAGCCATGATTTCGATGAAATCATAGGCGACTTCGCCCTTCTTGACCGCATTAAGCAAGTTTCTGGTGTTGCCAAGGCCGCTGGCTATGGCTACTCTTACGGGAATACCCTTCACATCGTAGGTGGCTTCCTTCCAACCCTTGAGTCCGCGCACATCTTTGAAGGCGTCCAGCGGGGGATTTTCTCCCACCACCACAAAGTATGCGGTTCTCAATGCCGCTTCCATAACTCCGCCGGTGGCGCCGAATATGACTGCGGCTCCCGTTCCGACTCCCAGGGGGCTGTCGAATTCTTCTTCGGGGGTGGCGGGAACATCAACTCCGTAGACCTTGAGCAATCTGGTTATCTCACGGGTGGTAAGCACCACATCCACATCGGGATCCCCACAGGCGTCATTCATGACGGGAATGGAACATTCGAATTTCTTGGCGGTGCAGGGCATGATGGAAACGCAGTACATATCCTTGGGGTCAACCCCTATCTTCTCGGCAAAGTAGCTTTTCGCCACCGCACCGAACATCTGCTGGGGACTCTTGGTGGTGGAAACATGGGCGAGCAACTCCGGGAATTCGCTCTTGATGAATCTTATCCAACCCGGGCAGCAGGAGGTGAAAAGGGGCAGGCTTCCCGGATCCTTGGTGAGCTTGGTCAAAAATTCGGTGCCTTCCTCCATGATGGTCAAGTCGGCGGTGAAGTTTGTGTCGAAGATATAGTCAAAGCCGGCCTTTCTCATGCAGGCGACGAGCTTTTTGACGGTGGCTTCTTCCCTTGTGATGTCAAAGGCCTCTCCCCAGGCGGCTCTGACTGCGGGGGCTATCTGGATAACCGTGACCTTCTTGGGGTCTTCAAGGGCTTCCAAAACCTTATCAACATCATCTCTTTCATGTAAAGCTCCCACAGGGCAGTGGGTTATGCACTGACCGCAGGCCGCGCAATTGACGGAGGCGATGTCCTTGCCCCCCTCGATGCCGACGGTGGTGCGGGAACCGGTGTTAAGCACCTTCCAAACGCCGAGGCCCTGTATCTTTTCGCAGACATTGACGCATCTGTAACATTTGATGCACTTTTCTTCTTCCCTTATGACGGGGAAGTCGTTGTTCCACTGCTTTTTGGTGAGCTTCTCGGTGAAGGGAACTTCATGGATATTCAAATCGTTCGCCACGCTCTGAAGGGCGCAGTTGCCGCTTCTTACGCAGGTGGCGCAGTGATAGTCGTGTTGGGAGAGAATAAGCTCCACATTGCTCTTTCTCGCTTCCCTCGCCTTTTTGCTGTTTGTCAGAACATTGATACCTTCTTCGACGGGAGTGTTGCAAGCGGTGACAAGTCTGTCCTTCCCTTCGATCTCAACAACGCACACTCTGCAGGCGCCCACTTCGTTTATATCCTTGAGGAAGCACAAAGTAGGTATGTTGATGCCCACAGTCTTGGCGGCTTCGAGAATAGAGGTTCCTTCATTAACACAAACGGCTTTTCCGTTAATTTTAAGATTTACCATTCTAATTCACGGCCTCCTTCCAATTTTCCGTATCCGAAATAATCGCACTTCAAGCAGCGTGAACATTCCTGCTTGGCTTCCTGATCGGAGAATGCATATTCGAACACATCGAAGTCCTTGCATCTTGCTCCGGCTTCGCGTTCTTTTTCGTTAATTCTTGCGCATCTGGGCTGATTCACAAGCTTGGGTGTGGGAAGTTCCACATCGCAGGAGATCTTGTGTTCATATCCGAGATAGCTATCTATATTTGCGGCGGCGGTCTTGCCTGCGGCTATGGCCTTTATGGCTGTGGCGGGTCCGGTGGCGCAGTCGCCTCCGGCAAAGACATCTTCAAAGCCCTTTATGGCGCAACCGGCATCGGTGACGATGGAGCCCTTGAAAAGCTCCATACCGGCCTTGCCGAACTGCTCGGCTTCGATGGATTGACCTATGGCCACAACGATTATATCCGCGGGAATTTCCTGCTCGGGAACATCGGCATTGCGGGGCGCCGGGCGTCCCTTGGCGTCGTATTCGCCTATGATCTGGGGCTGTACCACGAGGGATACGACCTTCCCTTCCGCACTCTTGACCCTAACGGGGGACATGAGGGTGGCTATAACGCAACCTTCCGCCTTTGCTCCTTCAACTTCTTCCGCAAGGGCTGTCATATCTTCCTGACGCCTTCTGTAAACACAGGTGACCTTGGCGGCTCCCAAACGCACGGAGCTTCTGGTGCAGTCCATGGCAACGTTTCCGCCGCCTACGACCACAACATTCTTACCCTTGAAATCGGGGCGTTCGCCGTCTCCGATGGCGCGAAGCAAAGCCACAGCGGAGGTAACTCCCTGAGCTTCTTCGCCCTCAATGCCCAGCTTGTTGTCGCTGTGGGCGCCGATGGCGATGAAGGTGGCGTCGTGATTGGCTCTTATTTCATCGAAGGTGCCGTCCTTGCCGACGGAATAGTTCAAATGAACCGAAGTGCCGGTTGAAAGTATGGCATCAATGTCGCTGTCCAATTCCGCATCGGGCAGACGATATACGGGAATACCGTATCTGAGCATTCCGCCCAGCTTGGCTCTTTGCTCGTATATTTCCGTTTCGTGTCCCATCAGATTGAGGAAATAAGCGGCTGTAAGACCGGCGGGGCCGCCGCCGATGATGGCGACTTTCTTGCCTGTTTTTTCAGCGCATTTCGGGGCGGGAACAACGCCTGCCCTGTCTGTTGCGACGTGCTTTAAGGCTCTGATGTTCACTGCCGCGTCCACCAGACCTCTGCGGCACTTTTCCTCGCAGGGGTGTTCGCAAATCCTCGCGCAAACCGAGGGGAAGGGATTGTCCTTGCGGATAAGCTTTACGGCATCCGCATATCTGCCCTCTCCAACCAAGGCTATGTAGCCGGGAATATCCACATGGGCAGGGCAGTTGGACTTGCAGGGAACGGGATTTAAGAAACTCGAATTGCAAACTCCGTTTGTAATGTGGGATACGAAATCATCCTTGAAGCCCTTGACGGCTTTGATGACCAGCTCCGCCGCGGCATAGCCGATGGCGCAGTCGGCGGTTTCGTAAACGCTTTGTGCGGTCTTTTCGATGAGCTTCACTGTTTGCATGGTTGCCTTCGAATCAAGCACCTGTTCCATAAGGTCACAAAGCTGTCCCAAGCCCACTCTGCAGGGAACGCATTTCCCGCAACTTTGCGCTTGGCATAATCTGACAAACGAAAGAACAGCATCAATCGGACAAAGACCCTGCGGATTTGCGGCGACTCTTAAATCGAATTCCTTGTAAAGGTCTTCGAGAACCGCATCCGCACGGCTTTGTGCGGTTAAGGTTAATCTGTTCAAATCAACATACCTCCTAATTATCATATGATACTCATTATACATTCTTTTGTTTATCATTCGATACACTTATTCGGGGAAATATGTCGTATTTGGCATTTTTTTATTCTCGAAAAAGATAAACGGAGGGTGTTTTATCGGGTTTATTGTCATGTTAAGCCGCTGATTCAAAAAATGGGCGGGTTCGGGGTTCGAAAACTTCCCGCCGGGGTTAAGGGCGCATTTTTTCTTCGAAAAGCAAAAAAGCCGCATCGGCGGCTCTCTTAAATAACTTTCGCCCTTAATTAGCTGAAACTTCATCAGAGTCCTTTATTGTTAAAAATTTTCCGTTATAAATATTTTTTCTTCTTTACATATGCGTGATAGTTATCCGCTTCGCTGTCGTACAAAACTTCTTTAAATTTCCTCCATCACCGCCAACAGCCCTTCGATCAATTCGATATCGTCACAGGCGATTCTGAAGGCTTTTATCAATTCCTGCAAAACTTTCTTATTTTTCTTCTTTACGTATGCGTGAAAGTTATCCGCTTCGCAGTCGTACA
>JAAYHF010000106.1 GCA_012727485.1 Eubacteriaceae bacterium | reverse complement strand
GCACTTACTTGTGCGGCTCTATTCCTTCCCCGCCTGCGTTATCCCTTCCTTGGCCCTGTTGTAAAGTTTCTCCACCTTGCTCAAAAGAACAAATATATCGTCCTTTTCGCCCTCTTTTTTGCGAAGCAGATCCACCAAGGGAACAAGGGCGCCGTATAACTCGTTCATTGCGACATTTCCGCAGGCTCCCTTCAGGGCGTGCATCAATTCGAAAAGCTCCTGCGTCTCGTCTTTTTCGAAATATTCGAAGGCCTTGGGGAAGGTGTCGTCCTCCATAAACAGTTCCAGCAGTCTTTCGTAAAGCTCACGGTCATCAAGACAGCGGGCAAGCCCGGAAGTGACTTCAAAACCGTAACTATCCAATAGATTTAAATTCATATCGGCTCTTTTCGCTTATTTTTTTTCGATAAGTCTGCCCATCGCTTCCAACAGCTTATCGCGGTCTATGGGTTTTGTGGCATAATCGTTTACTCCCGCAAGCTTTGCTTGGCGTATATCGTCCGCAAAACCGTTGGCGGAAACCCCGATAATGGGTATGCTCTTAGCGTCCGCTTTCTTGGAATCCCTTATCATCATCGTCGCCCTTATCCCGTCCAATCTGGGCATTCTCATATCCATAAGAATACAGTCGAAGGTGCCCGAGGGGGTGTTTTCGAAAAGGTCAAGGGCTTCCTGCCCGTCCCTCGCTTCCTCGAAGGTCAGTCCCTCGTTGGAAAGCAGAGCGCCCAAAATGATGCGGTTAAGCTCGTTGTCCTCGGCGATGAGAACATGGCAACCCTTTAAATCGTAGCTTCTCGGCTCCAAGATAATCCCCGAATCGAAAAGGGGCGCTTTATCGGGCTGATATTTCTCCAAAAATACTCTGATGACGAAGGTGCTTCCGCGGCCCAGCTCACTTTCCACAGCGACCTCTCCGTCCATCATCTTAATGAGGTTATAGGCTATGGAAAGCCCCAGACCCATGCCCGAGGAAGCGGCGTCCCCCTGCTTGGCTTCCCTGGAGAAGGGAATGAAAAGCTTGGGTATGAATTCTTCCTTTATGCCTGTGCCGGTGTCGCTGATGGTGAGGGTAAGGCAGACCTTCTCCCCGCCCCCCTCCTCCTCGCAGGCCTTAAGGGTGATCGCTCCGCCCCTGGGGGTGTATCTGATGGAGTTATTAAGGAAATTGATCAATATTTGCTGAATTTGGGTCTTGTTGCCCACATAGGTGGGGTTGAAATCGTCCGAAAGGGAGGGTTCGAAGATGATCCCCGCTTCCTGCATACGGGGTTCCATCATGGCGGTTATATCCGAGAAAATCTCCCTTAAGGCGAAGGGTTCGGCAAATTGATCCGAAGCGCTCCTTTCGCTCTTGGAGGCCTCGGAGATTTCGGTGACGATGGAAGCCATGTATTCTATGGTGTCGGAGAGCTTGTCCAAACTATCGGCAATCTTGCCCTCGTCTCCGGCGTTCTTTTTAATATCCTTGGCAAGGCTTATCAAAGCATTCATCGGGGTGCGAATTTCGTGGGCTATGCGGGAGAGATAATCGCTTTTCGCCTCGGAAACCTGCTGGGCGATGGAAAGCTTCTGCTCGGCGCTTTGCAGTTTCACCTGACCCTGCTTTTGGGTGGTGAAATCCATGAGGGTGATGACACAGCCCAAAATCTTGTTTTCGGTGGTGCGGTAGGGGGCGACCCTCATGAAGAAAACCTTGTTTTTGCCCGTGGTTATTTCCCTCTCGTCGGGAACAAGGGTTTTAAGCACATTCTCGCATATCTCCGTTATATCCACAGTGGGGAAATGGTAGGAAATGAATTGCAGGGAACGGCCTATATCGTGATCCATGACGGAAAATTCGGTGGTGACATAATCGGTGTATCTGCGGATATTGAGCTTATTATCCACAAAGATAATCCCGATTAAGGTGGAGGAAAGGAAGTTGGCTATATCGTCGTTCAAATCGGCCAGCTCGGTGAGCTTTATCTGATATTCGGAGTTTACGGTGTAAAGCTCCTCGTTCACGGATTGAAGCTCCTCGTTGGAGCTTTGGAGTTCCTCGTTGGCGGTGAGCAATTCCTCGTTGGCGGCCTGAAGTTCTTCGTTGACACATTCCTGTTCGGCAACGCTCCTATCCAACTTACCCTGCACATCCCCGAGTTCCTGCTCCAAATCCACAATTCTTTGGGAAGCCACCTTATCGATCTCGAAGGTCACCGCATCAGGGATCTCACCGCGCTGATTTACTTCCGTGAAAACCAGTGCATAGGTGTTGTCCGCCTCGGAGACCTTTCTGCCCAGGGGCATGGCAGTGAGGGCTATCGAAGCTTCTTCCCTCTCCCCGGTGAAGTGAATGTCCTTATATTGAACCTTCTTTTTGAGCTTTCTCGCCTCCTTAAGGAGGGTGGAAACGGGTATCTTAAGTTCCTCGGTCAAAATATCGAAAAGCTGATTGCTGAAAACCCCCGAGGGGAAATGCACATAGTTGCTGTTCTCTCCGTAGGTATGGACTATTTCGTTCTTCGCATTAACCACCAAGCAGGCGGGCATGAACTGCTCCAAAAGGGAGTTATCCAAAGAAACCCTTTCGGTCATTTCAATTTCACCGGGCAGGGAACTGCGGGGGAAGCCCGAATCCGCTTCCGCGGCAAAATCGTCGTCCAAATAGGTGGTCTGCAAATAGGGAATCATTTTTGCGCCGGGGATTTTCGCCTCACTGCGGTGGGTGAATATCTTCGCCGCCGCGTCAGCCACGGGGAAGGCCTCCGTATAAGAGCCTATCGCCTCGGATTTGCCGAGGAAAAGATAGCCCCCGTCCTTGAGGGAGGTGTGGAATATGGCGAAAAGGTCGTTTTGCAGTACGGGTTGGAAATATATGAGCATATTGCGGCAGGAAATGAGGTCAAGTCTGCCGAAGGGGGGATCCTGAAAGACATTATGGGGTGAGAATACTATCATTTTGCGTATGTCGCGGTTGACCGTATAGGTGTTGTTGCGGCGGGTGAAGAAGCGGGAAAGACGGGCGGCGGAAACCGTATCCATTATATTATCGCTGTAAACCCCCTTGCCTGCGGTGGATATGGCCTCCACATCGAGATCCGTGGCGAATATCTTCACATTTCTCTTTATTTTCAGGGTTTCCATTTCCTCCACAAAGAGAATGGCTATCGAATAGGCCTCCTCCCCTGTGGAACAACCCGCCACCCATACCCTTATGGGTTCGTCGGCGGTGGAATGGAGCAGTATGTTTTGAATGGCCTTGTCCTTAAGGCATTGGAAGAAATCCGGATCTCTGAAAAAGCTCGTTACCCCTATCAATACTTCCTTTGAAAGGGTTTTGACTTCCTCCGGGGATTCATAGAGAAAATCCACATAATTTTGCAGGGTTTCCTTGCGGGTGAGCATCATTCTGCGCTCTATGCGGCGAAGAATGGTGGTTTGCTTGTAATGGGTGAAATTGACATTGCTGACTTTTTTCAAAATGAAATATATCTTTTTCATCAGATCGTCGTCTATCTGGCGCTCTGTTTTGAGGGAAATTTCCTGTTTTTCGGAGGCAAAGGCAATGTGTTGAAGCTCAAGGGCGATTTCCTCCGGGGAGATTTGAGCGTCCACAAGCCCGGTACGCATGGCGCTGCGGGGCATTCCGTCGAATTTGGAGGAATCCAAATCCTGAACGATTATCATTCCGTCGTTTTCCTTTATGTCCTTTATACCGTTGGTGCCGTCCGAACCCGTACCCGAAAGGATAATGGCGATCGCCTTGGGCCCCGCTTCCTCCGCAAGGGAGCGAAAGAACATATCAATGGGCAGATTCAGCTCCTTTTCCTTCTGGGCGGAAAGAAGCAACTTGCCCCCGGAAATACGCATATTTTTGCCCGGGGAAATCACATATACGCAGTCCGGCTCAACTATCATTCCGTCCTCCACCTGAATGACGGGCATATCCGTATATTTGGATAAAATTTCGCTTAGCAGGCTTTTGTAATCGGGCGAAAGATGCTGAACGACTATATAGGGAAAGCCCGTGTTCGAGGGCAGGGCGGTCAGGAATTTCTGCAAAGCTTCCAAGCCTCCCGCGGAAGCGCCTATGCCCACTATGTATCTACTGTCGTCTTTTTTTCTGTTCTCGGCATTTTGAATTGTATCCATTGTGTCCTCCGATGTTATATGCTTTCGCGTATTGCGGTTATAATTTCGTTATAGCATTGTTTAACTCTCAAAGTGGCCTCGCTTATTTCGGAGACCTTTCCGGTGCGTATTAAAATCACCAACTCCCCTGTGGCGTGATAAAGGGGTACAAAACCCATATTCCCCGCCAACCCCTTTAAGGCATGGGCGGCGGTGAAGGCATCGTCCCAGGAAGAAGAAGAAATTGCCGCATTGAGTTGAGCCATGGTCGGATCAGAGAGAAAGGCATTCAAACAGGTCATATAAAGCTCCTCGTTACCCGAGAACCTTCTTAAAGCTCCGTCAACATCCGTTCTGCAGCAAGTCAGCGAATGAATCAAATTCGTATCCAATGAAAAGTTCCTCCGATGTTGGTAATATATACTGCCGTACTCCGTAAAGACGGGGGTCGCCCGGGGCGGAAAGGGGAAGACGGCTCATATCTTTGGATTACATTACCGCACCAACAAACAAATATCCAAAAACTCACCTTAATTATAAACTTTCGAGGTTTATCAGTCAACACAAAATTCCCGACGGCGGCGAATTATATCCTTTTTTGGCGGAAAAAACACTCCGCTTTAATGCCTTTAAACGCACCCGGGCTGTTGCCCGCCCGAATATTGTGCGCTCAATCGGCGTTTAGCCTTTCGATTTTAACCGTTGCACCGCTGTCTTTTGGGCAACGCTTCAGTTTATTTCGGTTTGCCCTCGAGGTTGCTTTGAGGGACGGTTATTGACGAGAAGTTCCTCATAGCGCCCGAGGGGCATGGGGCTGTAATAATAAAAGCCCTGTATATAGCGGCAACCTATCGAAACCAGATAATCCGCCTGCCATTTATGCTCCACCCCCTCGGCAATCACCGTCATGCCGAGCTTTGTGGCCATGGCGACTATGGATTCCAAAATTTTTCCCGATCTCGGGGTGTCCTCTCCCCCTTCGAGGAAGCGCATATCCAGCTTTAATATATCCGCCGGCACATCCTTTAGGGTATTCAGAGAAGAATAACCGCTGCCGAAGTCGTCTATTTCAATGGTGAACCCATAATCCACCAACTTTTTCACCAATTCGATTATTCCCTTCGAAGGCCCTGCGAAAACGGATTCGGTTATCTCAAGGCGAAGCAGATATATGGGGATTGAATATTTCTCAATTAGGGAGGTTATGAATTCGTAGAAATCCTCCCGCCAAAGGTCATAGCGGGAAACATTCACCGAAACGGGCAACGCCTCAAGCTTATCGTCTATCCAGCCCCGCAAAAGTTTGCAGGCGCTCTCCCAAACGAATTTATCCGCTTCGTATATGAAGCCGTTTTTCTCGAATATGGGTATGTATTCCCCGGGCAAAAGCAGACCTTTTTGGGGGTGACGCCAACGGATCAGGGCTTCGGAGCCGATCAAGGTGTCGGAGGTGTGGTCATATTGGGGTTGGAACCATAATTCGAATTGACCCTGCGCCAAAGCGGACTTCATCTCGTCCGTGATTTCCTGCTCCTTGAGGAGTATATTTCTCATGGATTCGTCGTAATCCGCCACATGGCCGTCGTAGCGACCCTTCACCGAATTTGCCGCTAAGGTCGCCCTGTCGAACATGGAGGAGACGGTGAGTTCCTTATCCTCAACCACATATCGTCCTATGCTGAAGGTTATCACCGGCAGCGATTCGTCCGGGCGCTTGGCGGCGAATAACGCTTCTCGGCTTAAGGCCGAATCCTTATATTTCAACGGATATAAAACGGCAAAGTTATCTGCGGACATTCTGGCGCAGATGCCCTGCTGAGCTTCAAAGCAGGCCATAATCTTTCCGGCGACGAATTTTAAAACTTCATCGCCCTTTTCAAGGCCGTATCTGTCGTTTAAAACCTTGAAATTATCTATATCTATGCACTCCATAAGATAATAGCCCGCCTTCATCTCCCCGATGAGCGCCCGGCATTTTTCGAGGAAGGTTTCCCGATTGTAAAGCCCCGTCAGAGCGTCTCTTTCCGCCCTCAGGCGCAGGGAAAGCTCCAGCTCTATCTGCTCGTTTATATCGTTTACGGTGATTAAAAGCTTATCCGCCTTGCCTTGGGTTACTCTCAGGGCTATGATCTGTATTTTAGACCAGCGCAGGTGGTTATCGGTGGTTAAATGCAGGGTGAGGGAAACTTTTTTCATCTCCCCGCTTTTCACGCTCCCCACGGCTTTGACGATGCTTTCCATATCCGATGCGCCGACGGTTTTATTTTCAATCATTCGGCGGGATAAATCGAAGATAGAAAGGGAGGTTTCGTCCGCGAGGGCGTTTAGCATATTCGAGGTGTAGGAAGCCGAGGGCACATCATAGATAATAGCCAGAGTGCCTGTGGCGGAAAGGACTTCCTTATATTGCCTTTCGTCCGCCGCCATCATATCCGTGAGGTTTTTTTGCATTTCCCGCCGATTGGCGTCGGTTACTTTGCAGGCGTTTTCCATTGCTTTTAAGATTATCTGCGGATTCAAGGGGCGATATACTATCAAAGAAGCTCCGCCGGCGCTCAGGCTCAAATAGGTCTTTGCGCTCTTGTCGGAGGTGAGGGCGAAGATATAAAGGCCCTTATTCAGCATTTCCCTGCCCCGGGAGTGTATCATGATGCTACCCAGGGGGGTGTCCGTATCGAGGATAATCCCCGCAAGGGGTCTATGGGGGGAGGTTATCTCGGCCTTCTCGGAGGAAAGCCTTATCACCTCGTATTTTTCCGAGAGCATTTCGTATAAACCGAGGTAGGTGGCCTGTGAATTGCTCGCCACCGCCACGGCGTATTTTATTTCGGTCGTCTCCGCCTTCGGGGCGGGTTCCTCCGTGGGGGCGGGGGCGGCGGGGGCGGTGACGGATTCGATGCTCATGCCCTGCTCAAAGAAGCAATAGCTGTTTTTCCCCCGATTTTTTGCGGCATAAAGGGCGGTGTCCGCCGAATGGTAAAGCGCTTCGAAATCCTCACCGTCCCGGGGGTAAACGGCAATGCCTATGCTGGCGGAAACATTCAGCCCCTCGGGAAGCCTGCGGTAAAGCACATTGCAAAGCTGGGAAGCCTTTCTCTCTATGACGCCCCTGTCGGGAATACCCGTCAGGAAAGCCATGAATTCATCTCCCCCGATTCTACCTATAATATCGTTTGAGCGCAGAACAGAGCGCATTCCCGCCACAAAGCTTATTAATATCTCATCTCCCCTGTCGTGGCCGAGTTTGTCGTTCAGCATTTTAAAGCCGTCCAAATCAAGCATAAAAAGGGCGTGTTTGCTCACATTTTGAGTGGAAAAAACCTCCGTTACTTTCTTTATGAAGGTTTCCCGATTGAAGGCCCCCGTGAGAAAATCCCTTTGACTGGCTTCGAGAGCCGCAAGCTGTTCCCTTTTTTCCTCGTCTATATCCATATTGGTGACATAGGTCTTGATCTCGTTGCTTTCGGGATAGGGTACAAGCTGAACGGAAACCTTTCTCCAGCGTATGCTGCCGTCGCCTTCGATATAGCGGTATTCGGCGCTGTCCTCGTATTTTCCATTTAAATACATACCCATTAAATGCTCCCTGTTCATCAGGGAGGCGAATATGATTCTATCCTCATCTATTACCCTGTTGGCAATGAAATAATCGGTGCGGGCGTTGAAGGTATTCGCAGAGAGCATATCGTAATCGGTGACAAGCCTGCCCCTGGCGTTTTCCTGCTCGTCCTTCGTTAAATTCCATTCGTAAAGGGCGGCTCTCTCAAAGGGAATGCTCCCGAGTTCCAACTGCCATTTGGCATAGGCAAGTTCCCTTTGGCGCTGTTCGGTGTTGTCGAAATAGGAGATCACCGCGGTGCGGGGAAGATTTGTGGTTTTATCGAAGATCGTGGTGGAAACGAATTTGAGCCATCTGCGCTTGCCCTGCCCGTATACGGTGAGTATTTCCGCCGTGACGGGGCTTTCCCCTCTGGATATGCGTATGAAGAAGGTGCGCAAGTCGTCCTCCCCCGACGGGGCTATAAAACCTCTCCTTATGGCTTCCTCCGAGAAATCCGAAACATTGTTCAGGGATTCGAAGCTGTCCGCAGACTCGGATATTTCGCTTTGGTAGCCCGTTTTGGTGTTTATATCGTATCTTAAAACAAACTTTTCGCTCTGCTCGGTGACAATTCTGAACTGTTCCTCCCTTTGGCGGGCAATCTCCCTTTCCAACTGCTGTTTTTTTCGGTAATCCGACTCCAAAAGCCAGAAAAGCATCAAGGCCGCAGTTGAGAAAACAAAGAGAATGAGCATGGACTCCACCGAATCCCGGCGGCTCTCGTCTATTTCGTCGTAAAAACTCACTTCGGTGATGAGGTTGTAAATATACCAATCGTTGGCGGGCAACTCGGCGGAAACGGAGCTTTCGGAGTCACTGTTTCCATGGAAAATATTGTTTCCCAGCGGAGTCAAGGCCGCCACACGGAAAGAACCTTTATGGCTGTAACGAATAATAGACGATTTGCCCTCCCTTAAATTGCTCTCCAAACTATCCAGCGAATAGCCCTCCGCAAATTCGGCTTCGGCGAGCAGATTGAAGATATTGCCCTCGTAGCCCTCCGTTGAAAGGAGCAAATCTTCTACTATAATATCCCCGTGGGAACAGATTAAAATGGTGTTGCCCGAGCCGCTGTAAGCCTGACTGCGGATCAGATCTCCCAAATTTTCGGCATAAAAAGTCCCGCGAAGCACTCCGATGACCTCACTGCCCTTATAGCAGGGTACCGCAAGCGCGACGCAGGGTTTTCCCGTTTTTCTGCCCGTTATTTTTTCCATGGAGCGTCTTCCCGCCAAGGCTTGATTGAAATAGTTTCTATCCGACACATTTAAATCGAATTCCTCGTCGGCGGACGCTTGCTGTCCGTTCGGATAGATGAAATCCACCCCTGCGAAATGAAGGGAAGCCGCATTTGTGATTTGCTCCAACATTTCGGAGGTTTCTGCCGCATCTGCGGTGACATCGCTCAGAGCGACTCCGAGGGTTTCCAAGGTCTGAAAACTGCCGATGAGGGAAAAGGCGAGGGAATAGGCCTGATCCTTGGCGGAGTCCATAAGCACCGTTTCCGCCCGTTTGCCTGCGCGTATCCTTGCCCGCACATCCGCCGTGTAGGTTCCTATCACAATTCCCGCAACGATGAGCAGGATAATCATAATTATGATGATATGGTGCTTTTTTTCTTCCATTTTTTCCCCTGAGCCTAAAGACCGCTTTTTAGGGGCAGGCCTTTATTTCCATAATACATAAAAACGAATGTGAGCATTCCCCCAAAACGGCGCACATTCATTATGCTTAAAACTCAACCCCCATTATCCGGATCGGGGTTATCTCCATGTAACAATTCTATACCCTATTTTATCACATGATAAAGGCGTAAAGCTATATATTTTAGATAGAAAGTATAATTTATTAAATAAGGGGGGTGGGTTGCAAATTGTTTTTTGGGGGTTGGGTTGTTTGGGGT